>JASFVN010000127.1:0-11523 GCA_050049805.1 Gemmatimonadota bacterium | reverse complement strand
CGTATTCCTTTCCAGGGCCCCCCGATTCTACATCCTGGCCTGGATTGGAGACATCTTTCAGCCTTCCAGAACCATTCTGATCGCAATTTTCGTGGGAATGTTGGCGCTGGTGAACATTCCAGCGGCCGTAAAGATCTTCAGTGGGCCACGGGAGGAGCCGTTGCCCTGAGGCCCGGGGCCTCCCCAGGGCCGCCGCCCCTATTCGACCTCCATCCACGACCCGCTGTTTTCCAGGGCTTTCTCGATCTCCGTCAGCAGCTCCTCCGGGTCTACCGGTTTCGTGAGGATGGCGAGGGCTCCGGAGCTGGCAGCCTCGTTGAGCTTCTTCGCCGTGACTCCTGAAATGGCGATCACCCTCACCCAGGGATCTTCCTCCCTCATCTTCTCAAACAGCTCCAGACCGTTGAGCTCGGGCATGACAATGTCCGTGACCACCAGATCCACCTTGGCTCTCTTCCAGATGTTCAGGGCGACTTGCCCGTTGGGAGCGAAGAGCGGCTCATGGCCAGCCTGATGGAGGATCTCGGAGAGAAGGATTCGATCCATCTCTTCATCGTCGACGATGAGAATTTTCGCCATGCTGGTTCCTAGGGAGATGAAGGTCTCGGTTGCCCTGGGAAGTCACTCGGATCTGGCTCTCCGGTCGGTGGAAAGGAGATGATCCGGGATTCTCCCGGGAGAAGGTCGCCAAGGGGAATTCGCACTCCCCACTCGGTCAAGTTGTAAGAAACGGGAATCCCGTCAACGCTCGGGATCGTTCCTGACGGTCCTCCCGGGAGGACAACGTCGATCCACAGGCCCGAGACTGCCTCCTCATTCGGGCCCTCCACCAATACGTCTGGTGGCCAGCCGCAGCCCCCCGGTGCGGATGCTTCCACGGAGTCGGTCAGGGAGTCCGCTCTTGGGGGGCCGGAATCGAGAAGCCGGATTCGAACCCCGGCTCGGGCCCTCCACCAGTCAGCGGCCTCTTTCGCCCCGGTAATCCACCAGTCTCCCTCCGAGCTTGCTGCCCGGGCAACCTCCCGGACCGCTTCGAGGCGGCGACCGGAACGAACGATCTGCGTATGGACGGCCACAACAGCCAACCCGCCGATAGCACGAAGCTTCTGCATTCCTTCCAGGAATTCCCGACTCAGAGCATCGGCCCCACCGGCGCTTTCCTGAACGAGTACGTTATAGTCGTCTTTCAGAAGTCTGGGGAGGAGGACCATGGGCTCCCCGTCACCAACCCGGTGGAGCTCAGGGCTGCCGGAGCGAGCCTGATTGACAGCCAGGACATAAGTTCCCCCGGCCTCTTTCCACGCCCTGAGGGTGTTGGTGTCGAATTCCTCTCTGGGAGGCCGAAGCCCTGCAGGCGGGATCCCGACCCAGTTCCGAAGCTCGGTCCAGCTCCGACGAAGCCTGACAGCCTGATCCTGAAAAGAAAGTCCCATGAGGGGATTGTGGTCCGAGGTTTGGCTTCCCACCTCTCCCACAGCCGCAAGAGTACGCCCGAGGTCGGCATCGTCCAGGACCAACTGGGAGACTGCGAAAAAGGTCCCAGGTAGGTCCAGGTCCGACAGGAGGTCAGCCATGGCTGTAGCGTTCTGGTATTCCGCCTCCACGTCCTCAACCAGGAGAAGGGCTGCCCGCTGCCCGTTTGGCCAGGGGGCGGGTGACGCCTGGATCCTGCCGGCGGCCCAAAGGATACCGTTCTGCACCAGACGATCCAGGAGAAGGCTGTCTCTGGGGGTGGCGGCCTGGGTCAGTTGAAATCCGAACCAGGCAGCCCGTCCCCCGGCTGGATACTCGCGAGTGACAGCTGCGGCGTCGGCTCCACCGCCGCTTTCGTCAGGCAAGGGATTCAGAGCCCAGTCGGACCAGTAGACCCTCGGACCGGGGACCTTCAGGGCCAAAGAGGGGTCCGGTCGAAGCTCGATTCGAGTCCCGGGATCGAGGCCAGGGGAGAGGGGCATCCCAGCGGGTACGGCCAGGAACAGGGCCTCCCTGATGGCCAACTCTCGGACATCCTCCGCCCCGGTCAGGTCGGCAACGGTTCCCCACCCCCGCCATTCACAATCCTCGTCCCGGGCCCCTACGGCCCAGTTGGAAACCAACCCACCGCCAGCGTCCACATGGGCCTGAAGGGCCGTCACTTCATCCCCTGAGAGGCACGGGGCTTCCGGGACGACCAGAAGATCCGCCACATCGAGGCCCTCCAGGTCCGATAGAGCAGCGACCTCCTGGACCTGCCCTCCAAGCTCTTCCAACAGAATCCGCCATTGGCGCAGAACCTTCGGATGGTAGGCCTCGTCCGGGAAGTAAGCTCGGTTCCTTTCAGGATTGAAGAGGACAATCTGGAAGGTTCCAGGCTGGATTCCCGGCGCGACAGGTGGTTCGGGATCCGGCAGCGGCCCCGGATCGGATGCGATAGTCGGAGCAAGCTGCCTGATATCCAGGTTCTCCCAGAGAAGCATGGCGGCGGCAACAACTCCCCCTGCCAAGAGGCCCAAGAGAAGGATTCCACCGAGCCAATGGCCGGCAGCCTTGGCCCGGGGTACCGGCTCACGCTTCCGCCGCATCGGGCTCCGCATCCTTCATGGTGGCGGGAGGGGTATGGCGAACGAAATACCGGAGGTCCCCTTCCGATTCCAGTTCTTCGGCAGGTTGCCTGGCAAGACGGAGCTTATAGGCAACATAGGTGATCACGGCAAGTACGATGGTCACGAGGATCGTCACCACCACGATGGTGATCAGAAGATCGACGACAGTCATAGGCCACTCCAGGTAGGCTCCCTCACCTAAGTCGGTGCGACACGGCGGAGCTTCTCCCAGCTCATCCCGAGGTTGAAGAACTCTTCCAAGGCGGCAAAGGTCTTCACGACGTCGAGGAAGAGGATAAAGAAGAAGCGGTAGATCAGGGCGAAGGGCACCAGAGAAAGGGACTCTTCCTCCATGGAAACAGTGAGGAATGCTGCAACGAGATCCAGCATGGTGAGAAGAATCCACCAATAAAGGAGGAGCTCCCCAGCCCCGAAAAGGAGTGCGATCAGGGCAAAAAAGAGGTGAGCGTAGGTATTGAGGATCGGCCAGATCACGGCTTCGAACCCCATTTCAAGAGCCGACAACCACAATGGAAAGTCCGGGAAGGGTTTGATGAACAAGCCCTTTCGTTTCTTCAAGGATTGGAGGATGCCCCGGGTCCACCGGTACCGTTGTTGGACCAGGTCCAGCCATTTCTCCGGAGCTTCTGTCCAGGCGATGGCCGTGTCCTCATACACCACCTTCCAACCGGACGCCACCAGCTTGAGAGTCAGGTCCGCATCTTCAGCGAAGGTGTCCGTGTCGTACCCTCCCACCTCTTCCAGCGCTTCACGCCGGAAAAGCCCCACCGGCCCGGGAACGATATTCACGGCCGCAATGAATCCCTGGGCCCGCCGGGGGAGGTTCAGCCCTTCGATGTACTCCAGGGCCTGGAGCTTCGTGATGATCTTGCCCCGGTTCTGCACCTTCACGTTACCTGCGACGGCGCCTACCGAAGGATCATCGAACTGTTGAACGGCCTTCCGGAGGGTGCCAGGCTCGAGGCGAGAGTCCGCGTCCATGCAAAAGACCAGCGGATGCTTGGAGTTGGCGATTCCCGTGTTTAGAGCCGCGGCCTTCCCGCCATTCCTCTTCGTCACCACTCGGAATTCGGCATGCCCGTGCATGCCTTCCCACCGGGATGCCAGGCTCAGGGTCCGGTCGTCGGAACCGTCGTCCACCACGACAACCTCGTACTGGGGGTAGTCCAACCGGGCGAGGCTCGCCAACGCCCCTTCGATTACGGTCTCCTCGTTGTAGGCCGGGATGATAATGGAGATGGGGGGCAGCTGGTGGGCCTTCGGGTTCCCCAGCACGTTCCTCTCCGCGTGTCCGAGGTACGCGAACCAGAGAAGGGCGAAGTACCGAATGAAGAGGATCGCCAGAAAGATGAGGAGGCTCACCAGAACAACCCTGATCAGGAAGGTCTGGACCGATGCCGGAGACCGCAGGGCCCATATGATGAAGACGATGGTGGCCACAACCATCACCTCCACTACGAGGAGGGAACTGAGGATGCCGGATTTCCTCCTCATGGCCCTTCTTCCTTTCGGAACCAATCTCTGGCACTGACCGAGATCCGTAGACCGTAGGCCCGGTACCCGTCGGCTCGCCCCTGATAGTAGAAGCCATCCAGGGCCGTATGGAATCCTCCCATCTCATGGGTCAGGCCGAACTCGCCGGAGAAGTGAGGAATCGTCTCGAACCCCGACCCGATCCTTTCATCGATGAAGGCCAGACTGGGGTTGAACCTCGCCCTGACGGCCCAAGCCTCCGAGAGGTCCTCGTTCCATTGGGCATACACACCAGTGGAGACCACGGCCCGGGGATCCCAGAACAACCTCAGGTTGTCCACCAGAGGAGAAGCCTCGGAATAGGTGAGAGCTCGGGCGTTCACGCCCAGGGAAAGGTGGTCGGTGACCAGCCGGCCGAGACTTGCCCCCCCTTCGAGCCTCAGACTCCCCTCCCTCGAAGTGGCTCCATCTCCTTGGGTATCCAACCAGGCTACATCACCTGCTAGAGAAAGACTCCAACGGTCCCCTATCCCCCTCGCCAGGTTTGCGGTGAACCGGTCTAGGGTTACGTCCCCCCGAACGCTTTGGAGGGTCATGGTGAGAGGATAAGCCGGCCCATGGTCGTACCTGAAATCCGAGCGGAACCCTCCAAGGTCGGAGAAATGAAGAGATCCTCCGTAGGAGAGCTCCCTGGATCCCGGCCCCATTTCCTCGATCCCGAAATGGATCCCGGTTCGGATCGTCCCCCACCGCCACCAGCGACCGGACTCCAGCTCCAAGAAGAGGCCTTGCTGGTTCTCCCTGCTCCCGCCCAGATCGAATCCGCCGAGCCACCGGGACCCGGTGCGAAAACCCCAGACCCAGTGTTCGTTGATGGATTTCCCCTGAACCCCCAGGTCTACACGACGGAAATCGTCGGAGTCGCTGAGGGAGTATGCGTTTCCGCCGGCGCCGGGGGTCTCCCATTCCTCCATCTCTTCGGCTGCCTGCGAGCCCAACTCCCCGATGCCGACCAAGGCCCGCTCATTGGAAGGATCCGTGTCGAGGGCAATCTGGTAGCGGTCCCCCGACGTCGGGCGGTCTCCACGCCACCGGTACAAATCCCCCACCATGGCATGGATTTCGGCGACCTCCGCCGGCCGAAAGGTCCGGTCCGCACCCTCTGCTGACCTGACTCCCTCTTCGTCGATCCCCCGCAGGAGAGCTTCCAACCGATCCGTGGCGTCAACATTCCGCCCTGTCCAGAATTCAAGGCGGGCCAGCCGAAGGCTCAACCCAGGGTCGCCCTGGAGGATACCCTCCAGGGAGAGGAGAGCCTCTCGCGTTCCTTCCAGATCCTCGAGCCCGAACTGGAGAACATCGGCATACGCACGCCATGCCGTGGTATCTTCCGGGCTTTCCAGGAGAATCTCCCGGAGAAGTTGGGCTGCCCGGGCGTAGTCTTCCTCGGCCCGGGCCAAGGCGATTCTCTCTTCAATGGTGAGTGCGGGGGAGGGTCCGAAGGTGCTGACGGAATCTGCCTCGGGTGGGGTAAGGGCCGCGAGAATCTCCCTCCTCAGCGGAAGGCCTCCGGCAGCCTCCAAAGCCTCCTCGTCGAGCTCCGACAGGACCCGGTCTGCCTCGCCCAGCTGCCCGGACCAGTAGTACACTTGGGAGAGGGCGATCCTGAGGTCCGCAGAGGCGGAGTCCACCGCCAACCCCGATGTCAGGACCTCGGCCGCCCACTCATATTCCTCCGCCCATGCCAGCGCTCCTCCCCACTCCAGAATGATCTCCGAGTTCGAACTGTCCTCCTCCAGGAGGATCCCATACTGAGTCGACGCCTCCTCCAACCGACCCCTGTCCCTCAATGCCCGGGCCAGAAGGAGCCTGGTCGTCGGGTCGTTGTCCCGTGAAAGGAGGTCGTCCAGAATCAGGACAGCCTCGCCCATGAACCCGGCCTTCTGAAGGGTCAGGGCATACTCTTTGAGAACACCCTGGTCGTCCGGGCTATCGGCCAGATACGCCTCGAAAAGAGGCAAAGCCTCCAGGAATCGACGGGTTTCGAGAAGAGGACCGACTTCCGACCAGAACACCTCTGCCGGACCCCTGACCGGAGGGGCCGGCGGGGGGGGAGGAGGAGGCGCCTCGGTGAAGTGCTCCTCGGGAGGGCTGAACGGAGCGGCCTCGGAGGGAAACGTGACCCCCGACTCCCTGAGACCCGCACTCAGAACGTACCGCCTCGGCAATACCACCAGGACGAGGAAGAGGGTCAGCCCCCCCAGGGCCAGGGCCGTGAATCCGAAACCCAGGTAGTACGTCGGGGATCGGGAGTCTCTCCTACCGTCCCTGACCACCCGATCCCTCCGCATCCGTTGGTGCAACCATGGGGCCTCGGGCGCCCGGCAGCCTTCCGAGCATGCTTTCGATCCGGCCTCCCTCGGATGGGCTGGTCAACACCGTCGAACGCAGGGCCGGATCCGATCCGAGCTCATCTCTCAGGCGGGCAACCAACCGGACCAGGAACGCCTGAGCCGAATCCCCTCGGGCGCCCTGTAAAAGGACGAGGCACCCGTCGGGTGCTGAAGTCACAAGGTCCCCGTCCTCATCCCTGATCTCTCCGGCCACAATCCGCCCAAGCTCCTGTGGGGAAATCGATGCCGAGCTGAGGTGCAGGAGGCCGAACACAGACAGGGATTTCTCAGCCCCCCGCCGCTGCGCCTCTTCCATGAGAACCGTCGGTGCCACGGACCCGCCAGGCATGGAGGGCACCCCGGGACTTACGGCCTCCGCCAGAGAGGTGGGCTTTCCACCGGCTGCCACGGCCTGTCGGATTCGGGCGGCCAGTTCCCGAAAGTCCACGCCGCCGCTGAGGCAATCGTCGGCGCCAGCCTCGAGGAGATTGACCCGATCGGTAGAGCGAATGGAATCGTCCGATGCGAAGACCAGAGCGCCGGCTGTCAGAGGTCTGATTGCCCGGCAGGCCTGGGCTGCCTCGCGAAGCCTATGCCTCGGGGCATGAACGAGAACACACCCGAAGAGACCTTCCCCTTGCATGCGTGCCACGGCGTCGAGGGGATCCACCACCGTCTCCGTTCTGAACGCTCCCTGGGCCCAAGCCTCGAGGTCGGAGGATCCGGCATTCCCCAGATTGAGGAGGAGGAGCCTGTCAGACTCTCCTGCGGGGCGATCCGAGAACCGACGGGAGGGGTGCTGATCGGGCTCGGTGAGCCCCTCGCCTGGTCTCAACTGGAGGGTGACGGGTTCATCGTCGCCGTCCCTCCCGGGTAGGGATCGGTGCACGCCCACCTGAAACAGCCCATTGGGAAGGCGGTCGATAAGAAACACCCCGTTGGTAGCGTGAACGAGCCACTCCGCCGAGGAGGGGAGGGTCTCGGGGGAATCAACGGACAGAGTGATGCAAACGGTAGCTGGCCGGTTTCGCGCCCACTCCAGGAAGGCTTTTCCAAGGAGAGAACGCCCCCCGCCTTGGAGAAACATGGACCCGGGGTCCACGGCGATCCGGGCGACGTCACCGGGTGTAAGAGACTCCAGCTCGACGAGGGCGTCCTCCGGATCAGCCGACCTGAGCACTCGAAGCTCAAAATCGTCCTGGAACCCGACGATCTCCAGACGGCCGTCCTGCCATGCCTCATCCAGGGGCGAACCCCACGCTCTAGCCACCTCCAAGAGACCCGCCTGGTCGATGTCCGTCAGAAGGACGACCCGTTCCCCGCGTCGTATACCCTCGCGGATGAACTGGAGCGCCATGACCATCTTGGCCGGACCCGGGGTGCCGGAAACGAGATAGACGCCCCCTTCGTCGAGGCCCCCGAACCTACGGTCGAGAGGTTCGATTCCCGAGGGTGTCTTCCCCGCCTCCTCTGCATCTCGGGAGAGGATTTTGAGGGTTTGCCCTTCGTCGGGGGTCCCCCCCTTATCCCGAGGGTCCAAAACCTGCCCCATGGCGTTTGACATTCGACCCTCTCATTGTTGAGGATATCATATCGAACTGGCCTCAGCTCCTTCCCGACAAGAAATTTAGGGGCTGACACCGGCCACTACAAACATTTGTTTCCGGCGGGCGGCAAAAACTGCCCGAAAGACCGAGCCGGAAAACAAACAATCCAAAGCTGAACTCGGCGAGCGTTCCGTCGGAAACCCTAGTAGTACCGGGAAAAAACGGCGCTCTCGACGCCTGGCCTCCTCCTCGACTACCTTCCGAGCCCGCCCAACACCCCTCTTCGGTGTGCAAAAGGCGATCCGGAATCGGCCGTCTCCGATATCAGCCCCTGGTTGACCCAGACGGCCTGGAGAACCGATTCTTCGAGCAACTCCCAGGGACCGGGCCGCATCAAGAGAGTGTCCCTCGCCCCACGCACGACAGAAAGTGAAGGAGACCCATGGCTCGCCGTAACCCGATTCTCCGGCCGATCACGATTCTCGCCATCGCCGGCCTTCTGGGGATCCCAAACATCGCCTTCGCTCAGGTCAGCCTCGGCCAGCCAACCGCCGTTTTCCCCGAGGACTTCGGGGCGATCCAGACGGTTCGTGAGCTGCCCGATGGCAGGGTCCTTGTCGCGGACCCCCTTTCCAAGGCTCTGTATGCCGTCGATATGGACGAGGGTACCCGATCGGTCATCGGTCGTGAGGGTGAGGGCCCGGAAGAATACAGGCAGCCCGACGCGGTCTGGCCCCTTCCCGGGGACTCCACCCTGCTGGTCGACCTGGGAAACGGGAGGATCGTCGTTTTAGGACCGAACCTGGAATTTGGACCCACCATGCCCATTACGGTGGGAGATTTCCGGCCGGGTCAACCGCTGATTCTCGCCATACCGCAGGGGGTGGACGGTGCGGGAAACCTCTATGCCAGGAAGATGGGCGGCGGAATGGGCGGCGCCCCCATGCCCGATTCCGCCGAGATCCTCAGGATCGATCGGGACACTCGAACCACGGAAGTGGCCGCGACGTTCAAGATTCGGGACATGACCCAAACCACCTCGGGGGGTGCGAACGAGCAGAACGTCGCCATCACACCCATCCCCCTCTCTCCTGAGGACGCGTGGGGGGTAGCCTCTGACGGGTCGGTGATCCTGGCCAGGGCCGGTGACTACCACCTGGAGCGAGTAGGAGCGGACGGCTCGGTCCACAAGGGGCCTGCGATCCCCTTCGACCCGGTGCCTATCGGGACCGACGAGAAGGAGGAGTACGTGGCGGAGCTCGGCCGGTCCGGAGGTGGTATCGGAATCGGGGTCGAGGTGGTGAACGGTGAAATGTCCATGACCTTCGCCAGGGGGGCCGGAACGGCCAGACAGATCAACCAGTACACCTGGCCTGAGGTGAAGCCCCCGATCCACAGCGGACGGCTTCCGGTGGATCCCTCGGGGCGGGCATGGGTGCGCCGCCACGTACGGGCCGGGGAACCAAGCACGTATGACGTTTTTGACGAAGCGGGGAACCGAGTGGTCACCGTGCTTCTGGATCCCGGAAAAAGGGTGATTGGCTTCGGGGCCAATGCGGTGTACGTCGTCTCCTACGACGAGTTCGACCTGAATTACCTGGAGCGCTACTCCATGCCCGGGGAGCTGGGCTGAGCCGCCGTTCCCGGGGGATCAACCGCCACGTCATGGGCCCGAAGCTTCCTCCCCTGTACGAACTTGCTGAGGAGGAGGAAGAGCCCTCCGAAGACGAAGAGGAGGAGGACGCGCCAGATAGGCTCCACCGCCGCCATGTCCACCAGGAGGACCTTCCCAACCACCAAAAGGAGAGTTGTGACCCCAAGCTTCTGGAGAGCGCTCCGTTCCAGAAGAAATCCCGCCACCAGCGCCGCTGCCCCCTGCAGTCCGAATGCCAAGCTCATCCAGGCCTGCCCCTGCTCGAACGGGTAGAGTTCACGTCCTACCCAGAAAAGGAGGCCTAGATAGGCTCCGTATAGGTAGATCGCCTTGCCTCGCTCTGAGGCCAGGAGGGTGCCGATGTATGCAGCACCCCCAACGGTGGCTAGGTCGACGAATGAAGCAACGTCACCGCCGAGGAGACTCCTTCCGCTTTCGAATCCATTCCCGAAAAACGCCACCGCGATCAGCATGGGAAGGTTCGCCATGCCAGACCAAAATGCCCCCTTGACCCTCGCGGCCACGGCCTGGGTCAGCACAGCTACCCCCAGGAGCACGAGGGAGAGGACGGTCATGTGCTCCCGCAGCTCCCGGCCAAATATGGCCAAGAGGCCCAGGTAGGCCCCAGCGAAAAACGCCAGACGGATGTCGGTTTTCGAAGTATTCAGCCCGAGATAGATGGCCCCCAGCAAGGCAGCCACGTCCACCAGGAGGGTATAATCCCCTCCCATGATCGTGCGTCCCGATTCCAGCCCAAACAGGAAGAAGAGGAGCACCAACCCGAACGCGAGATACGACAGGTTCTCCAGAACCAGATCTCCGATCCGAGCGGCGATGGCCCGGGTAGCCACGGCCAAGAGCAGGAAAGCCAAGTACAATACCGAGGGTTGCTCTCGCAGCTCCCACCCGATGATTGCCATGAGACCAACGTAGGCACCCGTGAGAAATACACGGCGCCCCTTTTCCGCCATGAGTCGGAACCCGATGAACCCGGCGGCGCCGATAGCAGCCAGATCGGGAAGCATGGAGACAGAGTCCACACCTGCCAGACGATCCTCGGGGAACCTCAACAAGAAGATGAAGACCACCACAAGTTGAACCGCCACCCCAAAACCGAAAAGGAGGCTACTCTTCCTTCGGGCTGCCCCCCAAAAGAGGGCCACCGACTCGGCAATGAAGGCGAGATAGAGGACATCGCCCGTGAGCACCAAGCCGATGCCCAAAGTGGAGAGGAGGATGGCGACGAACCGTTGTGTAGAGACCGAATCTTCCGGATTGTCCTTACGGTTGAGCCACCAGCCCACCCCCTGGGCCAGAAGAGCCGCCGAGAGAACCACCCAACCCAATTGCATCCGGTTCAGGTCCCAAAGCCAAGCCGAGAGAGAGAGGGCGGCCACGGGCATAAGGAGGGAAAGGGCATCCAAATGGATGCTCCATTTCCCGTAGGGATCAGGTACCGACTCCCGAAAAGCGCTGGCAGGGCGAGGCCATCTGGCCGGGTCCTCCAGTCGTAGAGCCGCCCGGTACAAGGGAACCAACCAGAAGAGCATGGCACAAAAGACGAGTGACCCCTGTACCGCCCACCGAGCCGCTGCCGCAGCGGAGCTTGCATTGCCCACGGCCAGTGCGAGAACCACATGGGCGATGACGGCAGCCGAGACCAGGAGACCCCTCCAGGCTTTCAGCAGGTATATAGCCCCCACGGAGGCCACAATGAGGGCCACGTAGAGGGCCAGCCCCGAGACCTCCGGGTTTGGGGAAGTGAGGATGAGTGGAGTACCGAGGGCGCCTACCAAGCCGACGATGGCAAGGGCCTGGAGGCCGCTTCGGAGGGAAAGGAAGATCCCAAAGGC
>JASFVN010000126.1:0-11524 GCA_050049805.1 Gemmatimonadota bacterium | reverse complement strand
GGAACATCAGGGTCGCATGAGGGCCCTTTCGTCGGCCGTAAGCAAGGATATGCTGGCCCTCCATAGCCGGGTTGCCCAGATGGAGCCCCGCTCGGCCACGGAAGAGGATCTCCTGAGAATCCACACGCAGGAACATATCGACCGGGTCCTGGCCGTCTCGGATCGGGCGATGGAGGAGGAACGGTCCATTCCACTGGACTCCGACACGATGGTGTCGGGGGCCTCCTGGGATGCTGCGGTGGGTAGCTCGGGGGCGGTCCTCACGGCTATCGACGGTGTTACCAGAGGACTCATCAAGAACGCTTTCGTTGCCACCAGGCCCCCGGGACATCACGCCACACCATCCCGAGCCATGGGGTTCTGTCTGTTCAACCACTTGGCGGTGGGTGTGAAATACACTCTGGACATGGGCCTGGCGGACCGGATCTTGATTGTGGATTGGGACGTGCATCACGGGAATGGGACCCAGGAGGCCTTCTACGAGGTGGGCGAAGTTTTCTATCTATCTTTGCATCAATCTCCCCACTTCCCGGGCACGGGCCATGCCCACGAGACGGGAAGTGGGAAGGGAGAGGGGTCGACTCTGAATGTGCCCTTGCCTCCGGGTACACCTCGAGAGGAGTACGTGGCCCGTTTTTACCGGTCTCTCCAGGAGGTCGCCGCCCGGTTCGATCCGGATTTCATTTTCGTATCCTGTGGGTTTGACGTGCTGAAGGGGGACCCGTTGGGCGGCCAGGAAGTGGAACCTGAGGATCTCCACGCTTTCACCCGTGAGGTCATGGCGCTGGCGGAGAGGAAAGCCTCTGATCGGATTGTCGTGGTCCTGGAGGGTGGTTACGTGCCAGATCGAATCGGATTGGGGACGGTGTCGGTTGTGAGGGCTCTGGCGGGTCTGGATTTGCCGTGAAGGAATCCTCCTCCAGCGAGGGCTGGAGCAACACCTGACGTGGCCCTTTTTTCCCCTTCGAGGGTAAATTGGTGAGCGGGAGCCGCTTGGACGGCTGGGGGCGAGGGGCCCCGATGTGTGATCTTTCTGTGAGGAATGGGTGGTTTATGAAGCTTCGGATCAAAAGCCTGTCAGCCTTTCTTGCCCTCTTCTTGATGGTGGTCGCCGCCGGCGCCCAGGAAGTCACTGGGGTCCTGGAGCCGATGCAGTCCCATCCCGAAGGGGATGCCGCAATCAGCCGGCTCCGATCCCCTTACTGCCCCGGGCTCATGCTGGAGGTCTGCCCCAGTCCCCAGGCGAAGATGCTCCGGGACTCGCTGCAAGCCATGGCCCATGCCGGCGCTCCGGCTGACAGCATCATTGCATGGATGCTGGCTACGCACGGGGAGGAGTACCGGGCAGTGCCGGAGGCCCGGGGAAGCGGCCTCCTGGCTTGGCTCGTTCCTCCAGCTGGCCTGTTGGGAGGGCTTCTTCTGGTTCTGGTGGTCCTGAAACATTTCAAAAAGCGGGAGGAGCCGGAGGCGACTCCTTCCCAGCCCATCTCGGAAGAAGACGAGTCGATCCTTGCTGAAGCCCTCCAGGAACTGAAGGCTGCCGAGGAGGTCCCCTTCTGACGGCCGCCCCTTCGTCGTATCAGGACGTGAAGAAGGGGACCGGATCACGGTCCCCTTCTATGTTGGACCTGGTTCGCCTCAGTACGCGAAGGATCTTTCCGCCCGGAGGAGAGGACCTCTATCGGCAGATCGGTCGCCTGACCGACCTTGGACCGGGGACCGAGGTTCTGAGCGTCGCCTGCGGAAAAGGGGTGGCCCTGGAATTCTTCGTGCGGGAATACGGGGTGACCGGGACGGGGGTGGACGAAGATCCGGCTTTGGTTTCCCAAGCCGAGGCCCACTTCAAGAAAGTGGAGCTGTCGAGGGACGCGACCTTTCAGATGGCCCCGCCTTCAGACCTTCCCTTCCGAGACCAGACCTTCGACGTGGTGGTGGGAGAGGTCGGCTTGGCGGCTTCGGTGGAACCCGATACGGCGATCCGGGAGTTGGTGCGAGTGACGAGGCCGGGCGGGCGAGTGGTGTTGGTCCAGCTCGTTTGGCAGGCTCCGGTGGATGCACACAGAAAGGCCGTCCTTTCCGCGCACTTGGGTGCCAGACCCCTCATGGCGGTTGAGCTCCGGCGAATCCTCCTGGACTCTGGGGTAGGTGAGCTTCACACGGAGGACTGGATCGACATCGGCACCGCCTTTCGATCCAAGGCTCGAAAGCCCTTCCCGGATTTTGCCGAGCTATTCAGCCTCGGCGAAAAGCTCGGAATCCTCCGGAGAGCCCGGCGGCGGTGGGGCTGGCGAGGCGTGTGGACAGTATTTCAAAGGGAGATCGAAGTCCATCGACTTCTCACAAGGGAAAGGATTCTGGGGTTGAATCTTCTCATGGGTGTGAAGGCGACTCCACCCGACGACGGTTCCACCAGATCGGGGGCAGCTCTGGACGGCGACCACCAGGCATCTGACCTCCCCCTTTTCGGGGCCGAGGAGAAACAAGGCTCCTGAGATGGGGGGGCTCCACGTCGACGTTGCGCTTCCCATTCCCATCGATACCACCTTCACCTACGTGGTCGAGGGCCCTGCTCCGACCCCGGGAACTCGCGTCCTGGTCCGTTTCAGGCGGGAGGAGAAGATCGGTTGGGTCGTGGGGCCGGGATCGGGTCAGGGGCTGGCACGGGTCCTCCCTGTGAAGGAGATCCTCGAGAAGGAGCCCTCGCTCCCCCCGGAGCTCCTGGCCCTGGCTCGGTGGATAGCGGATTACTACCTGGCTCCCTTGGGGATGGTGCTCAAGACCGTTCTTCCTTCCGTAATGAGTGATCCGTCCGGGAAGCTTCCGATTCGCACCCGGAGAGTCGCGTCGATCCAACGCTGGCTCCCAAACCTTGCGGAGAGGGATGAAGTGTTCCGTGGCGCGCCGCGTCAACGGGACGCCTACGAAGCTCTGGAAAGCGGCGGGGGTTCGGCTGAGCTGGGGCCCTTCCTGAAGCAGGGGGGATTCAGCCGGTCGGTCATGAAAGGCCTGGAAGGGAAGGGAATCGTCTCCGTGGCGGACATGGAGGTCATGAGGGACCCTTTCGAGGCCTTTGATCCCGGTGAACCAGAACGCCACCAACCCACCCCCGACCAGGCGCGAGTCCTGGCGGAACTCCGGCGTTTCGTGGCGGAGAGCCGGCCGGCTCCTGTTCTCCTGCATGGGATCACCGGGTCGGGAAAAACCCTGGTCTATATAGAGCTTCTGAAGGAAGTGGTGGAGAAGCAGGGCAAAGGGGCCATCGTTCTGGTGCCGGAGATCTCGCTGACGCCCCAAACCGTCGCTCGGTTCCGGGCTCACTTCGGGGACGCGGTGGCGGTTCTCCACTCGGCTCTTTCGGCCGGCGAGCGGTTCGATGCCTGGCGGCAACTGAGGAGCGGCAAGAAGAGGATTGCCGTCGGGGCTCGATCGGCGGTGTTCGCACCGCTTCCCCGGTTGGGAGCCATCGTCGTCGATGAGGAACACGACGGGAGCTACAAGCAGTCGGAGGGGCCTCGCTACCATGCCCGGGACGTGGCCATCGTTCGGGCAAGCAAGGCCGGGGCTCTGTGTCTCCTGGGCAGTGCGACGCCGTCCCTGGAGAGTTGGCAAAATGCCCGGAAGGGCAAGTTCAAGCTCCTTTCACTCCCAGCCAGAGTGGGGGGCGGTTCCCTACCACCGGTCCGGGTTCTGGACCTCAAGGCTCTCTGGAAAAAGGCCAGCCAGGGAGAGGCGGGAGAGAGGCCGGCCAGGGGTCGGGGTATCCTGTCTCCTGAGCTTGTGGAGGGAATAGAGGACCGGCTCCGAAGAAATGAGCAGGTCATCCTTCTTCTCAACCGCAGGGGATACTCCAACTTTGTCCAGTGTCGGGGCTGCGGTGAGGTCTGGAGGTGTCTCAGGTGTTCCGTCTCCCTGACCTTCCACCGCCGGAGTGGCCGGTTGCTTTGTCACCATTGCCATCATGAGGAAGCGGCCCCGGAAATCTGCGACCGTTGCGGTTCGGATGAGCTGAGCTTCCGGGGAATGGGTACGGAGCAGGTGGAACGCGTTGTGGCCGAGAGCTTCCCAGGGGCCCGTATCGCCCGGATGGACGTAGACACGACCTCAGGGAAATGGTCTCATCATCAGATACTCAGCCGGTTCGGGAAGGGTGAGGTGGATATCCTGCTGGGTACCCAAATGATCGCGAAGGGCCTGGACTTTCCAAGGGTCACTCTGGTGGGGGTCGTGAACGCCGATGTGGGAATCCACCTCCCGGATTTCCGAGCGAGCGAGCGGACCCATCAGCTCCTGAGCCAGGTGGCGGGGCGAACGGGTAGGGGTGGTTTGGGTGGTGAAGTCATGGTTCAGACTTCCTTGCCGGGACACTTCGCCGTCAAGGCCGCCCTGAAGCACGATTTTTCCGCCTTCGCATCCAGGGAGTTGGAGGAACGGGTCGAACCTGCATATCCTCCTCATACGCGCCTTGCCAATGTGCTGGTGAGCAGTCCCTGGGCGGAGGAGGCGGCAAGGGAGGCGGAGGCGAGTGCCAATGCCATTCGGGAACTGTCGGCCACCGCCGACTCGAAGGTGGAGCTTGTGGGGCCGGCCCCTGCCCCGATAGAGAAATTGCACGGGCGGTGGCGCTGGCACTTCCTCCTGAGATCAGTGTCGCCCGCGGCCCTGGGCCGGGTTCTGCGGTCCTATCTGGACCATCACCGGCCCCGGGGCAGGGATATCCGGGTGGTGGTGGACCGCGATCCTGTTGCCCTTTTGTAGCTCGGTCGTAGCGAATAGGAACATTGCTTGGGAACAACCCCCCGAATATTATCCGAACAAATCAGTGGGTCCCGGGGTTCCAAAAGGGTGAAAGAGGGATCCGGTGGGGGGCCGGAGGTCAAAGGAGTGAACTGCGAGTCGACGTCATGGGTTGCCTAGCGCTGAATGCTTCCTATGAACCGCTGACCGTCGTACCAGTGCGAAGGGCAGTCCGACTGGTCTTGGACCGGAAGGCCGAGCTACTGGAATCCGACGCCCAGCGTGCTTTCCGCTCAGAGCGGGAGGAAGTGCCGTTCCCCCTTGTGATTCGCTTGGTCCGATTCGTCCAGGTCCCCAGGCGTTTTCGTAGACAGGTGACCAACACCTTCCTCTTCGCCCGGGACAACTACTCTTGCCAATACTGCGGGCGGCACCGAAGCGAACTTAGAGGCCGCCAGTTCCTTACGCGGGACCATATCCTCCCCCTCTCCAGGGGCGGAGGCAACACCTGGGAGAACGTTGTAGCCAGCTGCTCTCCCTGTAACAATCGGAAGGGAAACCGTTTGCCCGAAGAGGCGGGCCTCAAGCTCCTTACCACGCCGAAAGAGCCCAACCATGTTGAGCTGGTCTGGGCCGTGCGACGCCTCACGCCCATTCAGGCCAAGTACATCGGAATGTTCTATGGGGAAGATACGGTGGCCTTCCTTCAGACCAAGCGGAAGTTGACGACCTAGCCCTCCTCCTGCCTATGCGTCACTCCTCCAGCCAGGCGTAGGGTCGCTCGTAAAACTGCCCGAAGCCCCGAACGATGCCTTCGGCAGTATACTCCTTCCAGGCAATGATCCAACCACGGACCGGATCCTGCCGAACCTCATACGAGAACCGGTCATTCTGGGTGCGCTCGGCCAGGAAGCGGGCCAGGGGCGCTGGAAGATTCGACACACCCTCCACCGTGATCTCGCTCCGCTCGTCCAGGAGTTCGTTCTGGATCTCCGACTGAAGAAGCTTGAGCTCCCGGATCGCCCCCTCCACCGAGTTGGCGATGCGGCCGAAATCTTCCGGGGCTTTGCTGCCAGTCTGGTTCCTGAGTTGCCGCAGGAGATTCAAGGTCGTGGGGGCCCCGATCTCGTCCAGAGCCTCCTGGAGCATGGCAAGTAGCCGCTCCTGGATCCGGAGGAGTTGAGAATACTCCCTCACGGCCTTGGTTTTCGGTCGAACCTCCTGCTTCATTCCATCTCCCGGGTCTAAGGGTCATCCATTTAAATTTACCGGGGTCGGGAAATCGGGGAAACGGAAATCTCCGATCGAAGACACATGCGTGCATCGACGGCGATTCCACCAGACTCTCTGGCCAGGAAGGGATTGAGGTCCATTTCCTCGATCCGATCATGGTCCGCCACCAGTTGGGATACCCTTTGAATCACCTCGGCTAGGGATTCCAGGTCGGCCCCGGCCTCGCCCCTTACACCCTCCAACATGGGGAGCCCGCGGATGCCTCGAATCATCTCGAGGGCGTCGGTGTGGGTCACGGGATGGACTCTGAACACCACGTCTCTCAGAGCTTCTACGTATACGCCGCCCAGGCCGAACATGAGAATTGGCCCATACTGGGGGTCGGTGGACATTCCGATGATGACTTCCTGACCCTCCTGCTCGAAACTCTCAACGATGATCCCGCCGATTTCGGCGCCTTCGTGCACCCGCAGCACGGATTCCAGGATGTCCCGGTAGGCCTGGGCCACCTCATCCTCTGAACGGAGGTCAACCCTTACTCCTCCGACGTCGGTCTTGTGAACAACATCAGGGGAGAGAACCTTCAGGACCACTGGGAAACCAACCTCCTGAGCCGCCTTCACCGTTTCCTCTTCGGTCTTGGCAACCCTGAAAGGTATCGTGGGAATCCCGTATGCCTGGAATACCATTAGGGCCTCCACCTCGGTGAGCTGGGATCGCCCGGATCGCTGGACTTCGTCCAGGATCACCTTTACAGCTTCCCGGTCCACGTCGAATTCCTCCGGTTCCAGGATTGGGCGGTCGGCCCAAACCCGATGCCGGTGCATGGCAGCCAGAGCCTTGGCGGCCGATTCCGGGAAACGATATGCCGGAATCCCTGCTTCGTTCAGTTCGGCGATCCCCTGAGGCAATCCCTCCCGCCCCATGAGGACGGCGAGCACAGGCTTTTCCCTACGGTCTTTCATCGCAGCAACAATGCTCTGGGCAATGTCGGCTTGTTTGACCCCCAGCGGTGGAACGAAGGCTGCGATGGCCGAGTCGATGCAAGGGTCCGCAAGTACGATCTTGAGAGCCACCTCATAGCTCTCACCCGTCGCCGAAGCGATCATATCAACCGGGTTTCGAACGGACGCTTCAGCGGGGAAGATCCCACGCAGACGGGCCTGCGTTTCCGGGGAGAGCTCCGCCACTTCAAGGCCTGCGGACTCACAGGCATCCGCGATGATGATCCCAGGGCCCCCGGCGTTGGTGATGATGGCGACTCGATTCCCGGCTGGAACCGGAAGATCTTCGAAGGCCATGGCGAAGTCGAAGAGCTCCTCGATGGACTCGGCCCGAAGGACTCCGCACTGCGCCAGGAGGGCATCGATGGCCAAATCGGTCCCGACCAGGGCGCCAGTGTGGGAGGAAGCGGCCCTGGCCCCGGCTTTGGTGCGCCCCGATTTCACCACGGCAATGGGCTTTTTCCTCGAGATTCTCCGAGCTAGCGGGATGAAGTTCTTCGGGTTCCCGAAGCTTTCCAGATACATGAGGATCAGTCGGGTGCCGTCGTCGTGTTCCCAGTACTCGAGAAGGTCGTTCCCGCTCACATCAGGCTTGTTCCCTATGGACACAAACTGGCGGATGCCGATTCCGTATTCGGCTGCATAGTCCAGGATCGTGACGCCGAGGGCACCCGACTGGCTGAGGAAGGAGGTGGCTCCGGCAGGAGGCATGGTTGGAGCGAAGGTTGCGTTCATGCACACTTCCGGCGACGTGTTCATGACGCCCATGCAGTTCGGTCCGACCAACCGCATCCCGTGTCGCCGAACGATCTCCAGGAGGACTTCCTCCCGTCCAAGACCTTCCCCGCCCACCTCTCTGAAGCCCGCGGAGATCACCACTACGCCCTTCACCCCTTTGTGCCCGCATTCGTCCACCACCTTCAGAACGGATTCCTTGGGCACGACCACCACGGCCATGTCCACCTGCCCCGGTATGGCCGAGACGGAGGGGAATGCCGGTATGGAATGGATGGCCCGGGCGTGGGGGTTCACCGGGTAGACCACACCCTGGTACCTGTGTCGGACCAGGTTGTCTACAATCTGATAACCGATGGTACCGGGGTTTCGGCTTGCGCCGATAACCGCCACCGAATCGGGGCGAAAGAAGGGATCGAGGGATGGTTCCATCCTTCAGACTCCGGGGATTTGGGTTCAGGCTCTCAGGAGACAGGCTCCTTGAAAGAGGCCGATTTGTTTGCGGCTCCGAGGGTGGGGATCGAGGTCGGAAAAATCAACTGGCAAATCGATCTGAAGGGGCAGTTCCTCACCACTTCCGGGCGACCCTCCTTGAAGTAGTAGTAAGATGAGACCAAACTTGAGCGTCTGCCAGAGCAGTGGTCTGTTGAGGAATGGGGGAAGACTTGCAGAACAACGGGGACGAAAGGGATGAGGTCCGGAGACCTACTCCGGTCAGGGCGGTCATGGAGGGTGGTAGTGAGGCGGAACCCGCCTCGGACAGGCTTACGCGCGCCTTTAGCGACGAAGAGACCGGCTCGGACTGGATCGTCACCCTGACGGGGTGGTCAGCCAGTGGGATCCTACCCCTTAGAACGGTTCCCCTCGTGGAACTGACCTTTTCACGATCTGACGATCCTCAGGAGCCACTTCGGCGGGCCCTCTGCCGAGGTGAGAACTTGGCAGGAATGTCCGATGCAGAACTCCTGGAGGCCTTCCGGAACTCCGAGCCCTTCAGCCCACCCATGCGTGAACCCCAACCCGCCAGGAAAATAGCCGGGAGAGGCGGAACCCGGCGGGACTCCCGGGGCTGACGGGTATTTTCCTCCGGCTCCAATCCGTGTCGAATGAACACGGGCCGTGTCCCATCAAGTGCACACTTTCCCTTGGTCGTTGATTCCCTCGACCGTGGTAAGCTCCAGTAGTAGTTCAGGTTACGGCGGCTGGCGTGGCCAGGCACGGCCACTGCTAATAGACAAGAATCTGTGGTTCTCTCCTGAGAGATCCATCGTAGCAGTTTCCTGGTGCTGGGAGGGGGTTGGAGACTTATGGGCGAAAGACCGGTCGAAGAGAAGAAGATCGATTTCGATTCGGGGGAGAATTCTGCCGGTATCGTGGTGACAAACCGTCAGAACAGCTTTTCCGATGGGCAGGAACATCCCAGGATTGCCGTGTTCATCTGGGGAGGCAAGGTGCGTCCAGCCCCGACTCTGCCCTTTGGCCGTTGGAAGGGCGCTGCCTGACCGGAATCGGCCTCGGGGGCACAAAACGCCCTCCCCGGCCAACATCTGCTGCAAATATCTGCTGCCAAGGAAACGGCGACTCTCTTACGGGAGCCGCCGTCCCCTTTTTTGGGCGCCGTCTCCTGTGAATTCCGCATTTTTTTAACGAACCTCCGCCTTCTACATCAAAAGGGTTGGAGGCCGAGGGGGATTTGTAAGGACCCTTCGAATCAGGGCCGGCCGAGCCGCCCGCTGAACTAGTGAAGATCCAGACACCCTTGCTTCCGGGGAGAGGACAGACAGGGAGAGAACGATGAACGGGAAGTGGAGAGTGATGGGAATTGCCCTCCTGGTTGCGTTGAGTATTTCGGCCTCGCCCCTCCATGCCCAGAGGGGCCTGGCGAGAAGCCGTGCTGACATACAACGTCCCGGAGGCCCGAACCTGGGCCAGTCGGTGGAGTTGGCCCTCGAAAATCAGGAGAAACTCGAGTTGAGCCAGGACCAGGTGGCCCAGTTGCAGGAAATGAAGACCGTCTTGGACAGCGAAGTCGCCGGATTGGCGGAGGAGATGAAAGGGGTGCGAGAGAGCATCTGGGCTGGGGAAGTGGACCGGGACGAGGGATTTCAGCAGATTGAAGCCCTAAGGGGAAGACTGATTACGGCCTCTGCGCCGCTGATGGGACGAGTTCAGGAGATTCTCACCGTCGAGCAACACAACAAGCTTCAACCCATGGTCCGGCGAGGACGGCCAGGTCTCGGGAGAGCCGCAGCCGTGGCTGGTTTCAGGGGGTCCGGCACGGGGCTTCCCGCTAGAGGACTTGGAGTGCGGGCTCCAAGTCAGCAGTTTGGGAGGGGACGAGCAGCCCCTGGTGACCCCGGCCGCGGAGGAGTCGGTCGGTTTTCCCGACCCGGCCTCCGAGGTGTAGCGCCTCGGTCCGCTCCTGGTTGGAGACTTGGTGTTGGGGGGTACATCGGTGGAGATCCCGGCGGGGAAGGGGCTACCGGCTCGGATGAGCCCCGGAACCTTCCCTAGTCGCCGTTCCTACATAGAATAGGTGCTGGACGGAGAGAGTGGGTCTTCCTTCCAGCACAAACACCGAAGGTGAGGCACCCGCCTACTCGACAGGCGGGTGTCCTTGCTTTCCCGCTTCTCAACAAGAAGCGGCTCTTCCGTGTCAGATAAAGTGCATTGAGAGAGAGAACCGACGGGGAGTTGGTCCAGGCGGCTCTGAGAGGCGGGACCGGAGATTTCGGGGTCCTCGTGACGCGGTATATGCGTCCAGGCTACCTCGTGGCTCTCTCGGTGACGGGGAACCCGGAAGATGCGGAGGATGTGGCTCAGGAGGCTTTCCTGGTCGCCTTGGAACGTCTCGAAGACTGCCGGAACCCGGAACGGTTCGGTGGTTGGTTCCTGACCATCGTCAGGAATCGGGCTCGGAACCTCCTTCGCCGGGAACGACTCCGAAGGGGTGAGGAGTTGAGCCCGGAGATCTCTCCGGGTCAGGGAGGACCGGCTGAGGACCTGAGAAGAGTCGAGATCAGGGACCAACTCGAAGAGGGTCTGAAGGGGTTGTCCGAGGTTCGCAGGGAGGTTCTGCTCTTGCATGACCTGGAAGGCTGGAAGCATCGCGAGATTGGAGAACGATTGGGTATACCGGACGGAACTGTACGGTCTCACCTACACTTTGCAAGGAAGCACCTCAGGGACCGCCTGGGTGCTTTTCACGGCAGGGCCCCGGAAGGGGAGGCGTAATGAACGAGATGGACGATCGGCTCGACCTGCAATCGCTGGACCCGGGATCTGAGGATCCAGGCTTCTGGCTCCGTTTCCACGGCTCTGTGATGGGCCGTGCGCGGGATGAGTTGACCCGCAGGCGGATGACTCAGGAGTTGAGTATTCCTGAGGTGGTTTTTCAGTGGCGCAAACCCCTCGTGCCCTTGGCGCTCCTGGCGGCGACCCTCGCCGGAATATTTGTGCTTGGGCAGGAGGAGCCCAGGGCCGTCATATCGCCGGTTGCCCTCGAGGATGCCCTGCTGGACGGAGTGGAAGGGGATCCGATCCCCACGATTCTGGCGAGGACCGCCGAGTTCGATGAAACGGCATTCCTGGCGTCCGGCGGGGGGTTCCGGCCATGACTCTGCAAAGGGGAACCAGGGCTCGGCTGACAACGGCTATCGTGCTCCTGCTGGTCCTGGGAACCGGAATGGTCCTCGGCATGGCGTTGGATCGTCAACTGGAGGCAAGGGCGGTGAGGGGGGGGCAGGATTGGAGGCCTCCGGCCCCGCAGAGGACCGACAGTTGGCGTAGGGGGTTCGATTCCCGACCCAGAGATCCTT
>JASFVN010000433.1:0-3705 GCA_050049805.1 Gemmatimonadota bacterium | reverse complement strand
TGAGTTGCGATGCCGGGCTGGTGGAGGTGGCCCATGGGCCTGGGGGTGAGGTGGTGGGGGCCGGCAAGAGGAAGCGCACGGTGCCGCCGGCGCTCAGGCGGGCCCTTGAGGCCCGGGACCGGGGGTGTCGGTTTCCGGGCTGCGGGCTCCGCTTCACCGACGCCCATCATGTAAGGCATTGGGCCGATGGCGGGGAGACGACGCTGGGGAATCTGGTCCTGTTGTGCCGCTTATCCCGAATTCGGGATAACCGGCATTATCCTGACTCCCGGATTATCCTGACTCGATCATGAAGTCCCCTTCCAATCGGTGGTTTTGGAGGTTTCTGGTCGGGATAATCAGAGTGCCTCCAGGAACCGTAACAACCCGTCTTCCGCCTTGAAGCGCCGGTAGCCGTTTCTGACCGGGTTGAGGCGAGCTACAGCGTCCTCGCGGCTGGCCAGATCGGCATGGATGTAGATCTGTGTGGTCTCGATGCTCTCATGGCCAAGCCAGAGGGCGATGACGGAGAGATCGATGCCCGCTGCTCGGAGTTGCATGGCGGCCGTATGGCGAAGTGTGTGAGGACTGACGCGTTTTTCGCCCAGCGTTGGGCAGGAGTGGACAGCCGAAGCCGCATGCTTTCTCACCATCTTCTCCAGGGCATCGAGGCTGAGTGGACCTCCACGGGGTGAAGGGAAGAACGGGTCGGTGGGGAGTTGGCCCCGTTCCTTGAGCCATGCTTTCAGACAACGCAGAACCTGCCGGGTGAGGGGGACACAGCGTTCCTTGCGCCCCTTCCCCATACAACGGATGTGAGGGTGCCCACCGGACACGATCTGGTCGGGGCGTAACGCCAGGAGTTCGGAGGCTCGTAGGCCAGTCTGGCTGGCCAGCAACAGAAGGAGGTGGTCTCGGCGACCGAGGGGCGTCGTGCGGTCGGGCGCAGCCAGAAGGGCCTCGACTTCTTGCGGTGAGAGGAAGTCGACGAGTCGGCGCTCAAAGCGTTTTTGAGGGATGTCGAGCACGCGCTTGATCAGGTGGGCCTGGTCCGGCACGAGCATGGCGATGTAGTGAAAGAAGGAGTGGATGGCGGCGAGGCGGGCGTTGCGAGTACGGATGGAGTTCTTTCGATCAGCTTCGAGGTGATGCAAGAAGGAAGCGACGAGAGGAGCGTCGAGGTCTTCGAGGAAGAGCTGGGCGGGGGCCTTTCCCAGCTGGCCCTGGGCGAACCGGAGGAGAAGGGTGAAGGTGATCTTGTAGGCCTTGATGGTATGAGGGCTTGCTTGGCGTTGCCGTTGGAGGCGGTCGGTGAAGAACGTCTGGAGGAGGGGGGCAAGGGTGGTCATGGTCACCCTCCCAGCTTGCGTTCGAGGCGTTCGACAGCGCTTCCAACCAGCTCGGGCACGGCCGAGAGGTACCAATAGGTGCCGGATGGATCGACATGTCCGAGGTAGGTCGAGAGTGCCGGGAGTCTTGGCTCGACCTCCAGCCCTTTCTTGTGCCAGTCGATGAGGGTTCGGACCGCGAAGGTGTGACGGAGGTCATGGATCCGCGGGCGCTGGGGCTTACGATGGGCCAGCCCGGCCTGATCCACCAGCCGGAAGAAGGTGCTGTGGACGTTTTGGTAGATGAGACGGGTAGCGGCGAGGGAGACGAAGAAGGCTGGGCCAGGAGAGCGACGAACGTACCGGTTCCTGCTGGCGGCATAGTCTCGTAGTGCCTGGACGGTGGAGGGGTGAAGGGGCAGATAGCGGGACGTACCGAACTTGCTATCCCGGACGGTGAGGATGGCATCTTCGGTGTCCAGGTCGGTCCGGTCCAAGGCGATGGCTTCGCCGACGCGCATGCCCGTGGAAGCGAGAAGCCCGATGAGGGTTCGGAAGGTCTGGGCGCGAAAGGGGTGATGGATCCTATCGGCAGCCGCCATGAGGGCGAGCACTTCGTAGGCGCGGTAGATGTAGGGTGGTGATCTGTGCTTGACACAGGGAAGTAGATCAGGGGGTGGCACCTCGTTGTGAGGGTCGATGCCGTGAGCGTACGCGGCAAACCCGCGTACCATGCCCAGACGGGTCGCCCACCACTTCGGCGTTGCCTGGGTTGGACGTGTTGCCCAGGCCAGGGCGAGAGTCGTGGTGATGATCGTACTGTCCGCTTCTTCGAGGAAGGCAATGAACCGGGGCAGCAGGGCACCCTCTCGTTCCAGCTTGAAGCCGAGGGAACGGCGGATCGTGAGGTAATCGTGCAGGATCTGGTGGAGGTCCATCATCGGACGCCTCCCGGCCACGGACGTGCGAGGGGTCGCAGGGCCTGGAAGTCCACCTTGGCGTAGATGGCGGTGGTCACCAGGCTCTGGTGGCGCAGAGCCTGGGCAATGTCGGGCAGAGAGACGCCCTCGCGGAGCATAGAAGTAGCCGCGGAGTGCCGAAGCTGGTGCGAGCCGACGGGAGAAAGGCCAGCCCGCCGGGAAGCGCTGCGGACGACCATCTGCACGGCCCCTGAGGACATCCCCCGATGGGGGGGCCTGACCCAGAGGAAGATCCTTCGGGAGGCGGAGGCCGGCCGGCCCGCTTTCAGGTAGGCCACGAGAGCTTCGCCCACTTCTTCGGGAAGGGGCAAGATGGCCTCGGAGCCCTTTCCTTCGATGGCGATCTCGCCCTGGGCCCAACGCACATCGCTGAACTCCAGCGCCGCAACCTCACAGGCGCGCAGTCCGAGTCGGGAGAGCAGGAGTAGGATGGCGTAGTCCCGCCTTCCTGTGGCGTTCGTCCGGTCGCAGCTTGCCTCGATGCGTCGCACCTCCTCCTCCCGGATCCCTCTGGGCAAGCCGGAGGAGCGGCGTCCTGCGACTGCAGGCACGGCACCAGAGAGATCGGGACAAAGGCCGCGCACATGCAGGTACCGGAGGAAAGCCCGAAGCGCCGTCACCTTGAGCTTGAGGTAGCTGACGCCCGAGGAACGGGCCTCCCAGAGGATGAACGCAGAGATCTCGCCTGCCGAGAGTTCGTCCAACTCTGAGAGGTTCGAGAGACGAAGGCGATCCACGAATGGTCGAACCAGACGGACGTAGCTGGTGGCGGTGATGGGTTGGAGGCCTCGCTCTTCGAGAAGGTAGGTCTCAAAGGCCTGAAGAAGCTGGCCTGGCGGGGACGGATCCACGGTAGCAGGCTCGGCAGGAGGAACAACGCCTAGTGCTCGAAGCGTCCCCAGGATGGGCTCAAGACCCTTCGGGCTTAGCCAGCAGGTGTAGCCTTGGCCCCGACGGTGCTTGAGAAAGGCTTCGATGCGATCGTCCGTGAGGTACTCAGGCGAGAGACTGTTCGCCTCGAGCCACCGGCTCAGGTGAGCCGCCAGCCTTAGCACGTTTTGCGCCGAGAGCCACGTGTAGCCACACGCAAGCAGCTCCGTCCAGATGTCATCCTGGTAGAGGGCCAGGGGCCCCGTCATCCGGACACAACTTCGATGGGGCATGACCGCCTCCTTCATCAAGGGTAGGGTGATGAAGGAGAATGGTACATCTCCGGATTATCCCGACTTTAAATCCAGAAAAGCCTTGCCTCAAAAGGAACCTTGGACAGTAGTCAGGATAATCCGGGAGTCAGGATAATGCCGCCGGCATCATCGGGCGGTACACGAGGGTGGGGTGAGCGTGTGTATGGACGTGAATCAGCAGGTGGTGTTCTTCACGCCGAAGGGCCGGGCGCTTTTCGGGGCCCCGCCGGTCAA
>JASFVN010000432.1:0-3709 GCA_050049805.1 Gemmatimonadota bacterium | reverse complement strand
TAACCCGGGCAGACAGCACATCCGTGGCGGGCGCAACGGTACAGATCCGCCACGAGGCGACAGGTGCGACAAAGAGCACCCTCACCAATGAGGACGGGAGGTTTCTCATCCTCCTTCTCTCCCCGGGCGGACCCTACACGCTCACGGTCAACCACCTTGGATTCGCTGAAGAGCGTCGGGAGGGCCTGGTTCTCCAGGTCGGGGAAGCCTATCGGGTGGAGGTGGAACTCAGCGAACAACCCATCGAGCTGCCCGGGATCGAAGTGGCCGTGGACCGAGCGCCGATCTTCGATCCGAGCCAGGTAGGACCGGTCACGCGGCTCACGGAGCGCACCCTCGAGGCCATGCCCATCATCTCCCGAAACGTCATGGAGTTGGCGGTTCTCTCGTCCCTGGTGAAGACCACGGAAGGTGGCGGCTTCTCGGTGGCCGGCCAAAACGACCGTTACAACGCCCTCCTGGTCGATGGACTTCTGAGCAAGGACATGTTCGGCCTTACATCGGGTGGAATCCCTGGCGGCCAGGCGGGTGCGAAGCTGATCCCGATGGATGCGGTCTCCCAGTTCGAAGTTCTGGTGGCGCCCTTCGATGTGCGGCTATCTGGGTTTACGGGCGGGGTCATGAACGCGGTAACCCGCTCGGGCACCAACGATTGGCGAGTTCGGTTTTCTGGTGCCCACCGAAACGAGGCCCTCATGGGTGACCTGTCTCTTCCAACCGGCCCGGTGGAGGCCTCCGGAGTGGACCGATCTCTCCTGGCGTTCTCCGTGGGTGGGCCGGTCATTCACGATGCCCTCCACTTTTTTTTCTCAGGGGAGTTCGAGCGAAGCCGCCAGCCGCCCAACGGATATAACCTGTTCCGCGATGATCCTGCGTTGATTCGAATCTCGGAAGAAAACGTGGAAACCGTTGGCTCCCTATTCGAGAACCGCTTCGGTGTGGATGTGGGCACGGCCGGCGTATATCCCCTGGAGCAGGAGATGGCGAATATCTTCGCCCGCGCCGATTGGAATCTGCCAGGTGGAGACAGGGTGCTGGTACGTCACGTTTTCGCTCATGCAGAAAACGACCAGGCGCCGAACCGATCGGCGTTCCTGCCTTATGAGCTTTCATCGAATGGGTTGTTCCGGAGTTCGACGAACCATATCACGTCGGTCCAACTCTTTTCGGAGTTCGGAGGCCGGTTTGCGAACGAGTTGGGCCTGACGCTGCAGCGAACGACAGACCGCACGACGCCTGCCAGTGATCTGCCACAGATAGAAGTGGACGTGGTGAGTTCGATTGCTGACGTCGGCTACTCCCGGCCACTCCGCCTGGGAGGTCAGTTTTTCGCGCAGGTGAACGACCTGGAGCAGACTAGTCTGCGGCTGACCAACAGCCTGGACATCAAGATGGGTGACGACGTCCTCACCGTCGGCGCTACTGCATCGTGGTACGACCTGACCCATGCCTTTCTGCCGGGTGCCCAGGGTGAGTACTACTTCGCGAGTTTGGGGGACCTGGAGAGGGAAGACAACGCCCCTCAGCGGTATCAGCGGACCGTGTTGGCGGAGGGCGAGGACGAAGCCATCAACTTCGACGTATTGGAGTGGGGCGTCTTCGTCCAGCACCAGATCCACGCAGGCAAGGGGCTCACCATGCATTTCGGCCTACGGGCCGACATGCCACACGTCTTTGGGCGACCAGACCGGAATAAGCCTCTCGAGGCTTTCTTCGGTTACAACACGTCCCAGCTTCCTTCAGGCAATGTGCTCATTTCGCCCCGATGGGGCTGGAACTGGCAGAGCGGGGGTCGGCGGAACACGCAGGTGAGAGGTGGAATGGGGTTCTTCTCTGGTCAGGTCCCCTACGTATGGTTGTCCAACGCCTTCCACAACAACGGTCTACGGTCGGTGACCCAGTACTGCCAGGGCCGTTGGTACGGAGAGCCGCGACCGACCTGGCCGGTGCCGTCCTTCGACCCCTCGGGTCCACCCACCTCCTGCTACGATCCACTCCCCTCCGCAGGCCCCTTCCAAGAACTACGGAACGCGGTGGTCTTCGACCCGGGCTTCCGGTATCCGCAAGACCTCAAATTCTCGGCCGTGGTGGACCGAGAGTTGACGGACCGCGTCACCGGTTCGCTGGGATTCCTGTTCAACAAGGCCCTCAACCAGGTGGGTCTTCAGGACCTGAACGTCGAGTCCGGGGGGCCGACGACGGACATGGTGGCTCTCGCCGGGGACGAGAGGTGGTACTACAAGCGAATGACGGACGACTTCCAACACGTGCTGCTGGTCACCAACGAGGGGGAAGACTGGGCAGCGTCGGCGACCGCGGAATTGAGGGGGACGGTGACCGACCACCTGGGGTTCCAACTCGGGTATACCCTGGCCCGCTCCTGGGACCGCTCAAGCCTGGTCTACGCCGACATGTTGTCGAACTTCGGCTCGAATCCCACCGACGCCCAGATCAACAAGCCCCCACTGACCATTTCCAACTTCGACCGTCCTCACAAGGTGGTTGCCGCCCTTTTCGGTTCTCCCTTCCCGGGCTTGCCGGAGACGGAGGTTTCGATCCTCTACACCGGTCAATCGGGCCTCCCCTTTTCCTACGTCTACGCTGGGGATGTGAACGGAGACGGGTACCCGGGCCTTGGCGGTTCCTTCGACCTCTACAACGACCTCGTCCATCTCCCCGAAGACCTCTCGGAGGCCCCACTGTCATTCGTGACTCAGGGCCTTTTCGGCACAGCCATGGAGCAGGACGATTGCCTGAAGGGCCATGCGGGGCGGACCCTCGGCCGGAACGCCTGCCGCGCTCCCTGGGAGAACCGACTGGACATACGGCTGGCCCACACCATCAGGGCCGGCAACGCCGACATTCGCCTGGAAGGGGATCTGATCAACGTCCTGAGCTTGCTCGACAGCGAGTGGGGTAAGGTCCAGAAGACCCAGCCCGTGCTCCCCCTCCTGGATCTTTGCCGATTCAACTGCCAGGGTCGGCCCCTGGCTTCCTGGGGGGGCGCCGTGCTGCCGGAGCGGGACGCCGAGGGTCGCCTGCGCCCAACCGAGCCATGGACGGTCATCACGCCTGACTCCCAGTGGCAGATGCAGCTTGGGGCCCGGGTCACGTTCGGCGGGAGAAGACCATGAAGGCAACACGGGTCCCTGCCCTACGCATCGGCCGGCCGGCCCTGCTCCTCCTCGGGGCACTGGGCTGGGCCGGCTGCGCGGACACCATCGGCCCCCGCTGGGTACAGACGGTCGATGTCGGACCCGATTCCCTCCACCTGGCACCCGGTGAGAGCGGTGACCTTCGCGTTTTCAGGGTGTTGGACCAGAACGGGGATGAGTTGCCCGAGGAGTGGTTCTCAGACGTGGTCTGGACCAATGTGACCCCCTGGTTGACGGCTGTGGAACCGCTGGAAAATGGCGTGTCGGTTACCGCATTGGAGCCTGGAATCGGCGCCGTCAGAGCTGAACTCGGGAGAGACAATACCCTCGCCTCCATCTACATCCATCCCCCTGGCCTCCACCGGATCGAAATCGATCCATCTCCGGTGAAGCCGAGCCTGCTTTCCGGAAGGGTGGTGGCCAACGCACGCTTCTTCGATTCGTCCGGAGCCGAGATGAACACCCGTGGGTTCCGCCTCTCTTGGAAGACCGCCGACACCACCGTCGCCTACATCTCGAACCCGGTGCAGGGTGCTGAATTCGCCATCGTTTGG
>JASFVN010000431.1:0-3726 GCA_050049805.1 Gemmatimonadota bacterium | reverse complement strand
AAGCGCATTCTGTGGGTGGATGACGAGATCGATCTACTTCGACCTCACCTCCTCTTCCTGCAACAGAGAGGGTACCACGTCGACGCCATCACCAATGGTGACGACGGGCTGGCTCTCCTCCGGGAGGGTCGTTACGACCTGATTCTCCTGGATGAACAAATGCCGGGCATTTCGGGGCTGGAAGTCCTGGAGGTCCTTCGGCGAGAAGACCCCCACGCCCGAGTCGTGATGGTGTCCAAGTCGGAGGAGGACCGAACCATGACCGAAGCCATCGGGCGGAAGGTGGATGCCTACCTGGTGAAACCCACCAGCCCCCGACAGGTCCTCTCGGTGGTGACCCGCATCCTGGAGGGTTCTGCCATTCGACAGCAGCAGGCGGCGCAGGACTTCGCGGCCCGATTTCCCGAGCTCATCCACAAGCGACAGGATGCCCGAACCGGAGCCGATTTCGCAGCCCTTTACGATGAGCTGGTGGACTGGCACGTGCAGCTCGACGCGGCTGGGGAAGCCGGGCTACTGGATACCGTCAACTCGCTGATTGTGGATTTGAGAAGGGACTTTGGAAGCTGGATCCGTCAGCATTATCCTCGATGGGTCCGGGGCAAGGAGGATGGACCGCTCCTTTCCGTGGATGTGGTGCGCAACCTCCTGGTCCCACTGCTGGGGCCGAACCCCGTCTACTTCGTCATTCTGGACTGTATGCGACTGGATCAATGGCGGGTCATATCGCCCCTGCTGGCACCCCATTTCGAAATCGAAGAGCGCCTCCACTACTCCATCCTGCCCACGGCCACGCCCTACGCGAGAAACGCTCTCTTCAGTGGAAAATACCCACACCAGATTGCCAGAGAGCATCCCGGCTGGTGGAACCATTCAGACGACGAGGGGAGCCTGAATGCTTTTGAGGACCAGCTGCTCACGGCGCAACTCAAGTATCTCACTGGACGGGAGGTGCCGGTCCACTACGAGAAGATCTTCTCGGACCGTGAGGAAGAACAGGTGCGGGCCAGGATTCGCTCGGCCTTGAAGACCAAAGGAACCGTGGTGGCTCTGGTCTTCAACTTCGTGGACCTCATGACCCACGGCCGCAGTGAGTCGCCCATCCTCATGGAAGTGGCGAAGGACGAGCTGGCCCTCCGGGACCTCACCCGGTCCTGGTTCGTGCGGTCGACCCTTTTCTCGGTGTTGAAGGAGGCAGCGGCCCAGGGGCACCACGTCCTCTTCACTACAGACCACGGCTCCATCCTCTGCCAGCGGCCCACCACAGTCTTTGCTCGGAAGGACGCTACCGCGAACCTTCGTTACAAGTTCGGCGGTGACCTCAGAGCGGAGGAACCGGGGTCGGTCTTCGCCACGAATGACCAGAAGGACCTGGGGTTCCCACCGGGTAAGCTCGGCACTGCCTACCTGCTGGCCATGGAAGACTTCTTCTTCGTCTACCCGACGAAGTTGAGGGAGTACCAGGCCCGGTACCGCAACTCCTTTCTCCACGGAGGAATCTCCCCCGAGGAGATGATTGTTCCCGTGGCCCGTCTCACGCCCCGCCCCCGATGAGGACGTACCTTCGGATTCTACGGTACCTGAAGCCTCACGGCGGGGTGTTCGCAGCGGCAGTGGTGGCCACCTTCCTCTTCGCCGGTCTCGACGCCTTTTCGTTTCTCCTCATCATTCCCTTTCTCAGGGTTCTTTTCACGGAGGCCGGAGGCCCGACTTCGAATGCCGTGAGTGTCGGTGACGATCTCCTGGATCGGATCCTCAACGGGACGATCGGGCGCCTGGTAGACCTGGAGGCGCCGCCCCAGCAGGCCATCTGGGGGATCATTCTTTTCATTCTTGCCGTCTTTGCCCTCAAGAACGTCTTCGACTTCCTGAAGACCTATCTCATGGCCAGGGTCCAACAGGGCGTCACCCGGGACCTTCGGGACGAGGTGTACGACCATCTCGTGGATCTGGACATGGCCTTCTTCGGAAAGACGAAGATGGGGCAGATCCTTTCCCGCCTCACCTACGACGTGGAGCAGCTTCGTGTGCTGGTGGCGAAGGAGCTGGGTAAGGTCGTCTCGTCGGTGTTCGAGTTCACGGCGACTGTGGTAGGCGCCGTGGTGATCTCCTGGCAGCTGACATTGGCCGCTTTTGTCGTGGTTCCCTTCACTATGGGCATCTGGGGGCCTCTCATCCGGAAGTTGAAGCGGAACGATCGGCGGGTCCTGGATTCGGCCGCCGATGTGAACGCCCACATCCAGGAGACACTCAGCGGAATCCGGCTGGTCAAGTCATCCTCCACCGAGGACTACGAGCGAGACCGTTTCCATGGACTGACCCTCCAGTACTACAAGCGATTCCTACGTTCGGAGAGGCTTCGAGCTCTGGCCTCCCCCATCACGGAGATGCTGTCGGCTGTGGGAACAGTCATCCTTCTTTGGTTCGGCGCCCGGTTGGTTCTGGTCTCCGGTTCGCTGACGGGGGAGGAGTTCATCGGGTTCCTGGCTCTGTCCATGAAGCTCTATTCTCCTGTGAAATACCTGGCCAAATTCCCGGCCTTGATCCAGCCCGGACTCGTGGGGGCCGAGAGGATTTTCGAGTTTCTGGATGCTCCCATTGAAGTCGAAGATTCTGCCGAGGCCCGCCCCTTTCCAGGGCTGGAAAAGGAGATCTCTTTCGAAGAAGTGGCCTTCGAATACCGTCCTGGTGAGCCTGTTCTGCAGGACATCTCCTTCACGGTTCCCCGGGGGTCGGTTCTGGCGTTGGTGGGGCCGTCGGGGGCAGGGAAGACCACCATGCTGGACCTCCTGGCTCGCTTCTATGACGTAACGGCGGGAAGGGTTCTCGTGGATGGCCACGACATACGGGAGTTCTCCCTGCGGGGCCTCAGAAGTTCCCTGGGAATCGTCTCCCAGGAAACCGTTCTCTTTCACGACACGGTTCGGGCCAACATCGGGTACGGGAGTCCCGGCGCCGCCCAGGAGGATGTGGAAACTGCGGCCGTAGCCGCTCACGCCCATGATTTCATTCAAGAGCTTCCCCAGGGGTACGAGACGGTAGTGGGGGAGCGGGGCACCGAGCTTTCGGGTGGCCAGCGCCAGCGATTGGCTATAGCCCGTGCCATCCTTCGCAATCCCCCCATCTTGGTGTTCGACGAGGCCACGAGCTCCCTGGATACGGAGGCGGAGCGCCTGGTTCAGCACGCCATCGAGCGGCTGCTGGAGGGACGGACGGTATTTGTCATTGCCCACAGGCTATCCACGGTGCAGAGGGCCGATCAGATCCTGGTCCTTGACCAGGGCCGAATCGTGGAAAGAGGCACCCATCAGCAGCTTCTGGCTGAAGAGGGTCTCTACCACCGTCTTTATGAAATGCAGTTCTCTGATGCGGAGTTGACCCAAGACCTTGGCTGACGCCCCCCCTACAGCGAGGGCCCAGAGGAGCCCGAAGCTGCGCCACTGGATCGAGTACGCCGGATACCGTCTGGTGGCAGGCATTCTGAGCCTTCTCCCTGAGGGTGTGGCGCTGGGGGTCGGAGGCGCTCTGGGGTGGGCGGCAGGTGTCCTCGTCCGAATCAGGTGGCGAACGGTGATGGAGCACCTTCGGCAGGCCTTTCCCGACAAGGACGAAGGGTGGCGCCGGAGGGTCGCCAGAGCGTCTTTCCGCCATGTGGGGAGGCAATTCGTGGCGACCTTCCGCTTGGGACGGATGGGTTCGGCCGAGGTGCGGGAGCGGACGGATGTG
>JASFVN010000430.1:0-3730 GCA_050049805.1 Gemmatimonadota bacterium | reverse complement strand
TCCACACCGTTACGGCTTTCCTCTTCAACGGACTGGCGGCACGACCCTATTGGAACTCCTCGATCCTGGCACCTCAGTTTCTGGCTTCGGCATTCTGTTCCGGCCCCGCCATCTTGCTCCTGGTCCTTCAGCTTCTGCGGCGCTTTACCCAGTTTGAGATCCGCGATGAGGCCATCTGGAAGATCGCCGAACTCATGGCATATGCCATGTTCCTCAACCTGTTCCTCCACGGTGCCGAGGTGTTCAAGGAGTTTTATTCGGACACGGAACACCTGCTCTACGCCCGGTATTGGTTCCTGGGTCTCGAAGGGCAGCGCACCCTGGTACCCTTTGCGTGGACCGCGGTGGGTCTGAACCTCCTGGCATTCGTTCTGTTGGTGGTTCCGGCGACCCGCCGGAATTGGATCACCCTTAATGTGGGGTGTCTGGCTACCTATTTCGGTGTCTACATCGATAAGGGGATGGGACTCATCATACCGGGTCTCACGCCGGACTCACTGGGGGAAATCTACCGTTATCTCTTCACCTCCACGGAATTCCGTGTGGCAGCGGGGGTGTTTTCCATAGGGTTCCTGGTGTTCACCCTTATGCTAAAAGTCGCTGTGCCCATCACCCTGGGTGAGTTTCAGCGGGAACCCGGAACCGCCTGACCCTGGGGTCCCCTCGGCCCAAGAGAGAGCGCCGGGATCCTCTAGAGACCCCGGCGTTCTTTTCGGCTCCCTCGGGTCCGCCCTGCGGCGGATCTCAGAATCGGATCATGAGCACCAGGTGCACATCTCCACCGTTCGGCCTTCATGGCTCTCGGGAGTATCGGGGACCGGCTCCATGAGACCAGGTGCGTGGCACATGAGGCAGTTGTCCTTTCCCTCCAGGTCATGGGAAATCAGCTTGGCTCCAGTCGTGACCATGGTGGATTCGGGCCCATGGCACATCAGGCAGGTATCGTCGGCCCGGCCCTCGTGAGTGTCCGGAACATCTGGGACCGGTTCCATGGCGCCGACGGCATGACACATCAGACAACTGGACTTCCCTTCGAGATCATGGACCACGGCTTTGGTCTTGGTTGTCTCCTGCGCGGCGAGAGGATTGGCCCACAGGGCCGCCACGAAAAGAATCCCAAACCCACTCATCAGATAACGCCTCATTGCATCGATCCTTTGCAAGCAAGAAATAGAGCGCCCGCCTTAACTGTTTCGAGAAGAATAACTGAAGGTCCCAGGTTCCAGCAAGGACGTACGGGTCCAATCCATGATAACCTACCTAGCCAAACCACCGCGGTGGCTCAACCAGGTGTGCGGTCCCTAACAGCTCATCTCCATTCCACTGGCCTCAGACACCTCCAGAGCCCTGAGGATCCTCCTCACCCGCCCCCAGCCCAACGGTATCTGCCGGAGAAGTCAGGGGATGAGAACCGGAGGGAGGGGAACAACCCGGCCATGATTCATGCTCATGGGCGATCCGCCACGTGCCTTCTTCCTTGACCAGCACCTGGGTCCAAAAGAGGGCTTCAACCTCGGATGAACTCCCTCGCAACGTTGCCACGGCAACCGCTGGGCTCAGGATCTGCACGTGTACGGTCTCTCGTTGGAAGGTCACCAGGGGATTCGCCATGTAATAGGACGAGGCCCTGGGAGAGAAGGTCTCCCACCCAGCCATCAGATCTGTGCACCCCAGGTAGAGGAAATCTTCGTTTTGGCGGTAGTACTCAAAAACCTGGTCCGGGTCATGTGCATTCATGGCCGTCGTCAGCCCAGTAAGGGATTCCAGAACCTCAGCCGTCAGAATTTCCTTCTGGGACCGGTCGAGGGAATCCTGGACCGGTTCGCACGCCGCCATAAATAAAACCAGGATAGTCAGCCAACACCCGTTTCGCATTTGGACTCCGTGGGAGGATGGATGAGTCTTCGGCGTTCTCAGCTGCCGTACGGCTCTTGCGTGGATGCGCAATCGCAGAGCGCCTGACCACAAAGATCACCTTTAACCGAGTCCCTGAGAACCCTCCTAGAATCTTGCTTCAACGACAATCCTTGCCGCGGTGTTTAGTCTCATTTTCGGGCTGGGCCCGGCAATCACCCAGATCGAACCGGAGTCTCCAGCCCTTGGTGCTCCGGAAGATCCTCGATTCGGCGCTGACCGTCCTCCATGGTCCGTCGCCCCTGGGCCAATTCAACGGATTGGGCATCACACAGGTGGGCCTGTCACTGGAAACACATCTCTGAACCCCCGGGATGGGCCAGAGCAAGACCCGGCCGCAGAAGGAAAGAAAAGAGGGGAGGGTGTCGGCGTGGGCCGACACCCTCCTCTTCCCTTCAAGCCTCAATCCCTCTGATTGTCGCTGGGCGTCAACGCCCGTGGAAGCACGATCAGTAGGTTTTCATCTTGTTGATCGATCCTTCGAGAATGGCCAAAACATAAGGCGGGTTGTGAACGCCCAAGCTTCGATCCTCTTCGATCATCTGCCAGTTGACGAAAGCACCAGCGACGTCGGCCGGCCAGGTGCCTCTGTTAGCGTAGTGATCCGGCCTCATGACGCCGATCCGGATAAGCTCGGTGGCCAACTCTTCGAGTTTCTCTTCCACGAGAGTTTGCACCTCCACGTGGTCGAAGGTAACCAGGGTGCTATGGCAAATGCCGCACCCGGCTATATTCTCCTCAGTGGAACCATGGTATTCGTACTCCATGTTCCACGTATGTCCTCCAGCTTGGTTTCCGAAGGCAGAAGCCATGTGACAGGTCCCACAGACCTTGGGATTCGGAATCGGGTTGCCGTGGGCCATGGGTCCGTTCACCACGTTTCCGTTCACCTCAAAGGCACCGACACCCGCCAGGATCTGAGCCTGCGGCCCGTGGTGATACCCGTACCGAGAGGATGTAATCGTGACGTCATCACCGCCCGGAACCGGAAATGGGCTCAGAGTCCTACCCTGATGGCACTGGCTGCAGAGGTTGCCGACCTCACCGAAGTCCACAGGGCCCTGCCCCTCATTGAAGAGGAGATCGTTCGGGCCGCTTACGGTCAGAGCGTAATCGGCAGCGGTGTACGTGGTGTGGATCTGGTGGCAGGTTCTGCAGTTGATGGGTGCCGGATCCTCCACCGTCGCTGTTGCCTCCATGGTCCCCAAAGCGATGCGCTCGAGGAAGCCTTGACTGGTGTGACAGGCAGCACAACTAGCGCTGTTTCGCTCGTAGTTTCCGCCGGTTCGGTGGACGGACTCTACGTACTGGACCTGTTTCGCATACAGCGTCTCGTTGTTTGTGTGACACTGCACGCAGTTCTCATTCGCGTCCTGACCGGCCGGTCCGACAGGCCCCTGGGGACCCTGAGGTCCTTCAGGCCCTTGAGGTCCGGCGATCCCAGCTGGTCCCTCAGGACCCCGAGGGCCTTCGCAAGCCATAAAAAGGGGAAAAAGGAACACAGCTGTAGCGAGCAAAGCGGTACGCCGCCTCATCACGCCCTCCTCCGGATTGGGTAAAAGTAACTCATGATTGTTGAGGCAGTTTGCCCCAGTATAGCCACGTTAATGTAATATTTCGCCTGGTTAGCCAGCATTTTCTCGGGCCGAAACAGTTAAGTGCGACAGTGAAGTATTCGATCATCACTCAAAGTAGATTTTCACCATCAACAGCTTCCAGACGCGCGAACCCATTATTCACAGATAATGCTGCCCTCGCAAGACCGGGGCCAAAATCGACGGTATTCGGCGGTGGCCGCCGCTCCCCGGCCATCCGC
>JASFVN010000429.1:0-3731 GCA_050049805.1 Gemmatimonadota bacterium | reverse complement strand
CACAGTGCACGTGGGAGCTTGCAATGGAGGTCGAGGGCACTCGGATGTCCGGCACGGGAAAGAGCCTGATCTCCGGGACCCGGATCGATGGCGAGTGGGTGTTCACGTCCAGTTGCTACAATTTCGATGCGCCGCTGGCGGCTGGTGACTAGATGCCGTCACGTCGGGCACCCGCCAGGAGTTCTCTGGCAACGGGGTCCTCTCCGGAGGAGTCCTTGCTCACCGCTTACCCACAACCCATGATTCTCCCTGGTGCTGGAAGCATTCGAGCAGCTTCCGGCGCCAAAGTGTCGCCCGACCCCAGGCTATCTCTCGAACCGGAGTGACTCCATGAAGCAGATGGTTTATTGGCAGATCCACCAGGAGAACCGGCAGGAGGTCTTTTCCAGCTTTGCTGCCATGGAACTGGCTGACTACCAGTCCCAGCAGGGTCCAGACGTGAAGATCCTCGGAAGATGGCACGACGTCATCAATGGGACCGGTGTCGCGATCTGCGAGACGGACGACCTCGATGCACTTGCCCAGTGGCTTATGCCTTACCAGACGGTATGCGACTTCGAGATCGTGCCGGTACTGGACGATGCGGAAGCCCACGCAACGGCTCGGAAGGCTTATCCCGTGGATTGAGGAGTATGACCGGGGCTGAAACCGGCACGTTCATCCAAACGGACCTTCCCCAATGGAGCACGAAGAACGCCTGAAGGCTGCACTCGCCGACCGCTACCAGATCGAGCGGGAGATCGGCAGTGGAGGGATGGCTACGGTCTATCTGGCTACGGACATCCGTCATGACCGGAAGGTCGCACTCAAGGTTCTGAAGCCTGAAATCGCCGCAACGTTGGGCGCCGAAAGGTTCCTCCTCGAGATCAGAGTCGCCGCAAAGCTGAATCACCCGCACATACTGCCGCTGCACGACAGTGGCAGAGTGCCAAATGCGCAGGGAGGCCAGGAGTTCCTCTACTACTCCATGCCGGTCGTGGAGGGCGAATCACTCCGGGCACGGCTCAACCGCGAAGGCCAGCTGGGCATGGACGCCATTCAGGGCCTGGCAAAGGGGATTGGAGCAGCGCTGGACTACGCGCACAAACAGGGTGTCATCCACCGCGATATCAAACCCGAGAACATCCTCTTTCATCATGGCGTGCCGATGATTGCGGACTTCGGAATTGCCCTTGCCGTGGAGGAAGCCGGTGGCGAGCGACTCACCCAAACGGGTATCTCGGTTGGAACCCCGCAGTATATGAGTCCCGAGCAGGTGAGTGGCGATCGGCGACTCGACGCCCGCAGCGACGTATACGCGTTGGGTTGTGTGCTGTATGAGACCTTGGTGGGAGAGCCGCCATTCACGGGTCCGTCCGCCATAGCAGTGATGGCTCGGCATGTAACCGATTCGATCCGGCCGATTGAGACGGTGAGGCCGGATGTCCCTGCGCAATTGGTGATTGCAGTCAATCGTGCGTTGGCGAAAGCACCGGCGGATCGATTCGACTCCGCCGGGCACTTCTCCCTGGCGTTGGCCAAACCGGAGCCGAAGCCAACTCCAGGACGTGTTCCTCCCGTGGTCAACCCCGGAGCGCCACCGCGACGCTCCATTGCCGTCCTCCCTTTCGCCAACAGGAGCGCCGACCCAGAAAACGAGTATTTCTCAGACGGCATCACCGATGACGTGATGTCGCAGCTCTCCAAGGTGGGCGAGCTGAAGGTCATCTCTCGCACCTCAACCACGCGGTTTCGGGATACCGACCTGAGTCTCCGTGAGATCGGTGAGCAGCTGAACGCCGACGTGATCCTGGAGGGCACTGTGCGCAAACAGGGGTCTCGCGTTCGCATCGTGGCTCAGCTGATCGACGCCCGAGACGACACCCATGTCTGGAACGACACGTACGATCGGATGCTGACGGACGTGTTCGAGATCCAGAGCGAGGTCGCCATCAGCATCGCTGAAGCGCTGGAGGCGACGCTGTCTCCAAAAGAAAGGAGCGAGATTCAGAAACGGCCGACCGACGATCTCCAGGCCTACGATCTCTACCTGCTCGGACGGCATCACTGCAACAAACGCGCTGCCGACGATCTCCGAAGCGCCATCACGTACTTCGAACAGGCGATTGAACGTGACGCGGGTTACGCAGATGCGTATGCGGGACTGGCCGAGGCGTATGTGTTCGCCGGGATAGGCTACATGCCCATGAACTCGGCGGAAGCCTTCGCGCTGGCGAAGGAAAAGGCGCTGCGAGCGATCCAGCTGGACCCAGATCGAGCGACGGCCCATGCCATGCTGGGCTTCACCGCTCTCACCTGCGACGGGGATGCAGCCGCTGCGGAGAGATCGCTATCGCACGCACTGGAGCTAGACAGCAACTATGTGCAGACCTACCAGTGGCTGGGTTGGTGCCGAACGTGCGTGGGCGACTACGCTGGCGGCAGCGAAGCTTGGGAACTTGGGTTGGAGTTGGACCCGCTCTCTGCTGTGATAACCGCTGAAAGCGGTTGGCCTTTTATATACACAGAACTTCATGAACGTGCGCTCGAACGTTTCCAACGGGCACTCGATCTGGATCCCGATCTAGCCCTGGCTCATCTTTGCGTCGGGTGGGCTTTGGACCACCTCGGCCGATACGAAGAAGCGATTCAGGCTCTTGAGAAGGGTCTCCTGCTCGGCGGAGCGCCATTCTGGAGAGCGTTCTTTGCCTCGGTCTGCAACAAGGCTGGCCAGCGGGATCGTGCGGAGGCCATTCTCGACGAGTTGTGCGAGCAAGCAAAGCAGCAGGGTGGAATGGGGGTATCGATCGCGGTTGTTGCTGAAGCACTCGGGCACAGGGATCTTGCGCTGGAATCCCTGGAACGAGCCTACTCCAGCCGTGACGACATGCCGCTCTACGCTATTCAGATTACGACTTTCCTACCGTTTGCCAGTCTGCGCGGTCACCCGCGGTTTGAGGCAATCGTCGATGGCCTCGGTTTCGCTCCCCACGACATCGAGGGGGAGCGGAAGCGCTTGTTGGAGCGGGAGCGGGACAGGGAAATCAAGGCCGTTGAGCAGGCTTGAATCTGCCATACCCGAATTCCGCAGACCTGAGGCAGACCTGAGTGAGAATGTCCTCACTCTCTCACCCACTCCTCGATGCTCGTTCCTCTCTTCTCCTTGCCCGGGGGCTAATCCGCTCCTCATGTTGCCCTCGGTGGCTGACTGGGCTGGAACGGGCACGTTCATCCAAACGGACCTTCCCCAATGGAGCACGAGGAACGCCTGAAGGCTGCCCTGGCCGACCGCTACCAGATCGAGCGTGAGATCGGATCAGGCGGGATGGCCACGGTCTACCTGGCCCAGGACCTGAAGCACGACCGGAAGGTGGCGGTGAAGGTGCTCAGGCCCGAGCTGGCGGCCGTCCTGGGGGCCGAGCGCTTTCTCTCCGAGATCAAGACCACCGCCAACCTCCAGCACCCCCACATCCTGCCCCTCTTCGACTCCGGGGAAGCCGACGGATTTCTCTTCTACGTCATGCCCTACGTGGAAGGAGAGTCGCTCCGGGCCAGGCTGGACCGGGAGAAGCAGCTGGCGGTGGAGGAAGCGTTGGGCATCGCGAAGTCCGTCGCGAGTGTCCTGGACTACGCTCACCGCCACGGGGTCATCCACCGGGACATCAAGCCGGCCAACATTCTGCTTCACGACGGCCAGCCCATGGTGGCGGACTTCGGGATTGCTTTGGCTGTGAGAGCGGCGGGAGGAGAGC
>JASFVN010000125.1:0-11598 GCA_050049805.1 Gemmatimonadota bacterium | reverse complement strand
CCCTTCTTCCTCCTCACGGAGTATCTCCAGGACCTTGGGGGAACAGCCATCAGGGAAGGCCGGGTGGAGGGCCCGGGTTGGCGGGTTCATCTGGAAAGGATGGAGCCGTTTCGCCTGGGTTCGCTGGCCGTTGGGCAAACCCGACTCACCATCGAGATTCGCGAGGACTTGGCCGACGACTTCATGGAGCGCTTCGAGCTGAAGACACTCCGTGCCGGGGCATGACAGAGAAACCCCGGGCCGCCATGGCGAGGGGGCCCGGGGTTCCGGTTCAGCTGCGAGGCGGCGCTGGGCCTAGATGATCTCCAGCTCCTTCAGCTTGGATTCCGGCACCACGCCGTTCTCCCAACCCCGCTTTTCGTAGTACTCCTGCAGCATGAGGTCCAGCTCGCAGACGTGGCCTTCCGAACCCGGCTGGTCCGAGGGCTCCTCGGTGAATCGGGCCGGAAGGGTGTCGCTGCCCGCACCATGTCCCGCCAGGTTGTTGTAATACCGCTCCAGGTTGTAGATGCGTTCCCCTGTCTTCAGAACGTCCTCTCCGGTGAAGGGGACGCCCACCATGGCGGAGTACTGCTGGGCGTACTCGTCCACGCCCTGGGCGAAGGCGCTGAACTTGCAAAGGTCCATGCTGTCGGAGAAGGCGTGCACGTTCTGGAAGATCATCACCAGCTCACCCTTACCCTCCCAGGCCAGGGGATCGACCTTGAGGGATCCGAAGGGCATCACCCCCAGCTCCGCTGCCGGCGTATAGGCACGAAGGTGGCAGGCGCCACGATTGGAGGTGGCATAGCCGATGCCCATCCCCTTCAGGCCTCGGGGGTCGTAGGCCGGGATGGCCTGCCCCTTTACGGCCATGGCGATCTCGGGGTGCCCGAAGGACTCGGCGGCCCGGGCGGATCCTTCAGCTAACTGGTCCCCTACGCCCTCCCGCTTCCCGATCATATCGACGAGGGTGACCATGCCTACGGCGTCACCCCACTCAAGGTCCCCCTCACCGGCCCACCCCTTCTGACAGGCCTCCATGTACACCGAGACGACGTTCCCCGTCTCGATGGTGTCCAGGCCGTAGTCGTTGCACTGGTCGATGAGCTTGGCGATGGCGTTGGCGTCGCTGTTGCCGCAGTTGGCACCGAAGGTCCAGGCCGATTCGTATTCTACCGACTCCATGCGGAGGCCCTTCCAGGGCCCATCGGTAATCTCCACCTCCTTCTTGCAGGCCACCGGGCAGGCGTGGCAGGTGGGATCGTTGACGAGGAGGTTTTCCTTCACGTACTCCCCGCTGGTGGACTCGGCCCCGTCGCCGAAGGCCGTCTTCTGGCTGTTGTGGGTGGGTAGGGCGCCGATGCTGTTGGCGATATTCATCAGCACGTTGGTGCCGTACACCGAAAGGCCGCCCTTCCGGGGGCTGGTGATGTTCTCCTCGGCCATGATGGTGGAGAGGGCCCGCTTGTGGGCCGCCTTCCACTTTTCCCGATCCAGGGTGGGCGGGAAGGCCTTCTCCGCCTTGATGACGATGGCCTTCAGCTGCTTGCTGCCGCCGACGCAACCGGTACCGCCACGGCCGCTGGCTCGGTCCATCTCGTTCATCCAGTTGGCGAAACGGGCCAGCTTCTCCCCGGCCTGGCCGATGGTGATGATGGAGAGGTCCTTCTCGCCGTAGCGGCTCTGGAAGAACTTCACCGTATCGTGAACGTTCTTCCCCCAGATCTCCGAGGCGTCCCGGAGCTCGACCGCGTCACCGGAGACAAAGGCGTATACCGGCTTCTCGGAACGGCCGCTGAAGATCAATCCGTCGAAACCGGCCCAGCGGAGTCGAGCGGCGCTCCACCCGCCGTGATGGCTGTCCGTGACCGTACCGGTGAGGGGCGACTTGGTGACCACCGCCATCCGGCCACTCATGTTCGCCTCGGTGCCGGTCAAGGGGCCGTTCATGAAACAGAGGATGTTCTCCGGCGACAGGGGATCGACGTCGGGGCCGTTCTCGAAGACGTACTTCACGCCCAACCCGCGGCCACCGATGTACTTCCGCTTCCAATCTTCCGGCGAGTCCTTGTAGTCCACTTCACCCTTGTTCAGATCGACGAATCCGATCTTTCCGGCATACCCTCCGAGCATGTCGCCCTCCTTCGCATCCTGTGGTCAGTCTAGCCGCAATATATGGGCTCTCCTCCGGGCTAAACAGGATTCCTTGGTGGAAGTCTTCTTTGGCCGGAAGAGGTGACCTTTGCCCCCTGATGACCCCCCTCTGGTCGTTTCCATGATTCTGTCGGACATTACCCCCTTGTCCTAACCAGGCCTTTCGCATGTCCGGAACCATCGGGGCGAAACAGAGAGGAATCGAGATGAAGAGATTGGCTGAAGCTGCGGTGTTTTGTTTTATCCTGGCGTTCCTGGCGGCTTCACCGGCCGCCGCCCAGGAGCAGCTCATCGGGGCCCGGTATCCCGCCCTGTCGCCGGACGGAGGTCAGATCGCGTTCTCCTATATGGGCGACATCTGGACCGTGCCGGCTTCCGGGGGAAGGGCCTTCCGCCTCACCAATCACGACGCCTACGACATGCAGCCCATCTGGTCCCCCGACGGCGGTACCATCGCCTTCACCTCGGACCGCTTCGGCAACAACGACATCTTCCTCGTCCCCGCCGGGGGTGGAGAGATAGCTCGAATCACCTACCATTCCGGCAGCGACGTGGCCACTGACTTCTCTCCCGACGGGGATTGGGTCTATTTCACCTCCGGCAGGGCGTCCTCGTCAGGGATCTACAGGATCAGAGCCGACGGTACCGGCAACGCCATTCCCGTTCTGGACACCTATTGGAGCCGACCCACCGATCCGAAGGTCAGTCCTGACGGATCGAGCGTGCTCTTCTCCGAAGGCTGGGAGAACGGCTACAAGTGGCGGCGGGGGTACCGGGGCGCCAACACCGCGAAGGTCTGGCTGAAGGAATTCGACAACCCCGAGGCCTCGAGGCTTGTCGCCGACGATGCCAACGCCTTCTGGCCAGCTTGGGGCAGCGACGGTGGCCGCTTCTACTTCGTGAGCGACCGGGAGACGGGGACCAAGAACATCTGGTCGGCGCGTCGGGACGGCTCCGACCTCTCGGCCATCACGGAGTTCACCGACGATGGGGACGTCATCGAGTTCTCCACGGCCCGGAATGTGCCAAAGGCCGTTTACCGCAGGGACTTCGGCCTCTGGATCACCGACCTCGCCACCGGGAGCTCATCCGCTGTCCCCATCGATGCCCCGGCCGAGGCGGAAGAGAACTCCGTCTTCTTCGTGGAGGACGGGACCGTGTCGGAATTCCGGGTGTCCCCTGATGGCAAGAAGATCGCAGCCGTCATCCGAGGCGAAATCTTCGTCCTCTCGGTGGAGGGCGGCTACGCCCGAAACATCACCGAGTCCCCGGAGAACGAACGGGAAATCACCTGGGACAAAGACAGCCGTCACATCATCTACGTGTCCGACAAGGATGCGAACCCGGACCTCTACAAGATTTCGGCCCTTGGCGGTGAAGAACCGGTTCGGCTCACAGACACTCCTGGCGACGTCCTGGGGCCGAGATTGTCCCCCGACGGGGAGTGGATCGCTTACTACAGCGGTCCCAGGGAGCTGAGAGTCGTGGATCCCGATGGAGAAAACGACCGGCTGGTCATCGAAGACGAGTTCGGCGGGCGCTTCGCCGAAGGCTTCGCCTGGTCTCCCGACAGTCGGTACCTCGCCGTCGTCACCCAGACCTCCAACACCGACATCTTCGCCGTGGACGTCGAGACCGGAGAGAAGACGGCCCTCACCAATACGGCCTACGACGAAGGGAATCCCGTCTGGTCCCCCGACGGGAAATACCTGGTGTTCTCCTCGAACCGCTATGGCCACAGCTTTCCCGAGTTCACGGGGAAATACGACCTCTACAGCGTTCAGTTCGCGCCGAAGCTCCCGGAGTTCGACGAGGACGAATTCGAGGAGCTGTTCGAAGAACACGAGGACGATGAAGGAAGTGCCGGGAGAGGGGGCCGGAGGGACGAAGACCAGGAGGAAGAGGAAGAAGATGAGGACAGCGTCGCCGTCACCTTCCGCCTGGACAACATCGACCGGCAGACCGATCAGATCCTGAACGCCCTCACCAACGAACGGACGGCGGTCATCTCCCCCGAGGATCCCAAGACCGTCTACTTCCTCTCGAGCCGGCATGGCACGAACCACCTATGGAAGTCGGAATACGAGGACGGCCGCTGGGGGCAACCGGAAGCTTTCGCAGAGAGCGTAACGAGCCCGGGCAACCTCCAATTCAGCGCCGATGGCCGGGTTCTCTTCTACTCCCAGCGCGGCCGGATTGGGAAGATCACCGTAAGCTCCGGGAGGAGCGAGTCCATCTCCTTCGACACGCGAATCGAGGTGGACCGGGTGGCCGATTACGAGCAGGCCCTTGCGGAGGTCTACTACATCCTGGAGCACTACTTCTACGACAGTGAGCATCATGACGTCGATTGGCGCGGCGTGTACGACGCGTTCCGCCCGGTCCTCGAACAGGTTCGAGAAGAGAACGATTTTGCGGCCTTTGCCAACGAGATGATCGGGTTCCTGAACTCCTCCCATACCGGCTACCGGGGCGGGGTGAGCAGAAACACCGAAAAGCCCAGCCCCCACTTCGGCGTGGACCTGGATCTGACCCAGGACCGGGTTTCCATCACCAAGATCTGGAAGGACGGACCCCTCTGGCTCCACCGCGATTCGGTGGCAGTGGGGGATCAGCTGGTGGCCATCGACGGCGAAGCCGTGAATGTCGAGGAGAACATCTGGAAATCCTTGAACGGAAAGACAGACCGCCGGGTGGACCTCACGGTCCGGAGCATCGAGCTCGGAAGAGAGGTGACGATCCCCCTCAGGGCCATTTCCTCCGGCGCGGAGAATTCCCTCAAGCGTGAGGAGTGGATCGAATCCCGCCGGGAAGCGGTGAAGGTGAACACCGACGATCGGGTGGCCTACCTCTACATGTCCGCCATGGGGCGGGGCGACCTGGACCGTTTTCTCCTGGAGCTCCATCGGGACGCCGTGCCACGGGAAGGCCTGATCCTGGACCTCCGATACAACATGGGCGGCAACGTCCACGACCGGGTCCTTCAGGCCTTGACCACGCCGGTCTACGCCAAGTGGCAGGAGCGGGGGCTCAGCGAAACCCAGCAGTCCACCTTCGGATTCGCCGACAAGCCGGTGGTGGTGATCACCAACGAGATCACCCTGTCAGACGGGGAGATGACCACCAACGGGTTCAAGGCGTTGAATCGCGGAACGGTGGTGGGAAATACCACCTATGGCTGGCTGATCTTCACCACCAGCGCCCGCCTCATCAACGGCAACTCCATCCGGCTGCCCTGGTGGAAGTGCCTGACGCTGGACGGGGAGAACCTCGAGCGCATCGGCGGGGTGAGACCTGACATCATTGTCATCAACGATCTCAACGACGAGCTTGGAGGAGATGATCCCCAGCTCGATGCGGCCATCCAGGAGATTCTGCGGATGATCCGGTAACCGAATGAGCCGGCGGACGGAGCTTGCCCCCGCCTTAACCGCAAGGCCATTATGCTTGGAAGACGTTTTCTCTTCCAGTGGCCAAGACATGAAGCTCGGCGAAATGGCCGACGAGTGGTGGCGTTATGAACGACCAGACACGCCCGCAGTTCTCGGAGATCGATGCGTTTGGTTTGACCCACCAGGGATTGGTCCGTACGGACAACAAAGACCACTTCTTCCAGGGCCCTCTGGTGCGGGGGGTCCAGGTGGAGCAGGCCAGCATCGTTGAGGGCGAAGGGAAACTGCTCTACCCTGAGCGCCTGGCCAGCCTGGCGGTGGTGGCCGACGGCGTCGGAGGGTATGCAGGGGGGGAAGAAGCAGCCCGGCAGGCGGTGGAGGGTCTGGTGTCCGCCGTTTCGGCCTTCTTTCACGAGGCGGAATACGAGGAGGAAGGGGATGCGGAGATCTTCTCGCGGCTCCTGCATGACGCGGCCCTCTCCGTGCACCAGAGCCTTCTCAAAACCGGGAAGCAAAAGGGGGGGGAGCGGGGCTTCGCCACCACCCTCACCCTCTTTCTGGGTCTCTGGCCCCACGCCTATCTCCTCCAAGTCGGGGATTCCCGCTGCTACGTGTACCACGACGAGAAGCTGACCCAGATCAGTCGAGACCAGACCCTGGCCCAGGATCTGGTGGACCAGGGCATCCTGACCCGCACCAAGGCCGAGAAGAGCCGGTGGGCCAACATCCTCTCCAGCGCCATGGGCGGCCGCCAGGCTGAGCCCGTCGTCACCCGAGTGGTCCGGGACTGGGGCACCGTGGTCCTCCTCTGTAGCGACGGCCTGACCAAGCACGTGTCCGATGACCGGATTCGGGAGCGCCTGGCGTCCATGACCAGTGCGAAGCAGGTAGCGGAGCAGTTGCTACAGGACGCCCTGGACGACGGAGGTACCGACAACATCACTCTCATCGTGGGGCGGACTCTACCGCCTGGTTGATAACAGGGAACGACACCCGTGCAACGAAGCCCCTCGACCCTCCATATAAGGCTTCATCCCGGATCGGACGAGACAACCGATCTGGATCTGAGCTTTACCAAGGATTTTCGCATCGGCCGGGATCCTTCCTGTGAGATTCGTCTTGTTTCCCCCCTGGTCAGCCGCTTCCACGCTCAGGTTTGGGTTGACTCCGGGTCGTGGGGTCTTCGGGATCTGGGCAGCACCAACGGCCTGATCCTGAATGGGCGGCCCATCCAAGAAGCGGGGCTCACTGACGGAGACACGATCCAACTGGGCAAAGGGGCACCGGTCCTCGCGGTTTCGATTCAATCGCCGCCGGCTGCTGCAGAGGAATCCCGAGGGCCGGACAATGGCCGTCAGCTCTCCCTGTCGGAGATCGAGGAGAAATACCTCAACCCTGAATCCGACCGACCGGCGGGAGAGCGGACCCAGTTCATCCGTATGGCCTTCGCCGGGGTTCAGAAGCGGCAGAAACGGAAAACCCGCCTGATTCTGGGTGCCGTAGGCGGTCTGCTGGCGGTAGCTGCTGGCTTGGTACTCTACCAGGGGCATGTGATTCGGGAGCTGGAAGCGGAGGCGGCCGCCTTCTTCCACGATACCAAGAGTATGGAGGTGAACCTCATAGACCTCCGGCGGCAGCTGGAGGAGTCCGGATCAGAGGAGCTGGCTGCTCGCGTGACTCAACAAGAGTCCGAGATCCGGGCCAGGGCAGAGCGATGGGAGGGATATGTCAGGGAGCGGGGCCTCTACCGGCGTCTGAGAACTCGTGAGGATACCCTCATCTTCGAAACGGCCAGGGTGTTCGGAGAGAGTGAGTTCGAGATTTCCAGCAGCTTTATCGAAGCTGTGTTGCGTGAGATCCGGGAATACTGGCTTGGTCCGGGCGGCAGGAGCCGGTTCCTGGGAGCAATCCAACGGGCCGAGGAGAACGGCTACACTGGCCGAATCGCGGCTGCTCTGGAGCGAGCCGGAGTCCCGCCGGAGTTCTTCTACCTGGCGCTCCAGGAAAGCGGGTTCGTCGTTGATGCCGTTGGCCCGGAGACCCGTTGGGGCCGGGCGAAGGGTATGTGGCAGTTCATACCGGCCACTGCGGAGAGGTACGGTCTGAATGTGGGCCTCAGGGCCGATACGAGTGAGAGGGACCCGGACGACGAGCGGCTGAACTTCGAGTCGGCGACAGACGCCGCGGCCCGTTATCTCAGGGACCTCCATGGCATCCTGACCCAGGCCTCCGGCCTTCTGGTGATGGCAGCGTACAACTGGGGTGAACACCGGGTCGGGCCGCGACTCGAGGACCTGCCGGAACCCAGAGACGTTTTCCGGGAGGAGTTCGCCGCGGTTCCCAACGATCCTTCGGCCCGGAACTACTGGACGTTCCTCTCCGAGTATGAGGACAGGATGCCGGATCAAACCAAGGATTATGTGATCAAGATCTTTTCGGCGGCGGTGATCGGGCAGGATCCGGAATACTTCGGCCTCGACGTCGAGAACCCCTTGGGGCCCTACTCGGATTAGCGCTGGAAACTCCTCTCTTGCGTTCAAGGAGGTCAACCTCATTATTCAATTGACCCTGACGACGCACTCCCCGAGAACCCAGGCAGACGCCCTGTCCTGCCGATCCGTTTCGACCTGTCAGGAGATAAAACCATGAGTCGTGGCATTTCAACGCGAACCGCGGTCGTAGGAGGAGCTTTGGTTCTCCTTCTAGCCCTGGCGTGCGCCTCCTCCCAGTCCAGGACACCCATCAGGGATTCGGCCACAGCACCCTCGGGCGACCAGGGAATGCGGCCGACGCAGACCGGGGGTCTCCCCGGCGGAAACCAGGAGGACGATCGACCGGGAGTGGCCGTGTGGCCCTTCGCGAACGGTGGATCCTTCGGGAGCGACCCCTGGGACTACGCCTCCCTGGAAGTCGGCCTCCAGCAGATGTTGATCACGGAGTTGAGCCAGAACTCGGAGCTCAGGCTCGTGGAGCGAGGCCGGATCAAGGAGATCATCGAAGAGCTCGAGCTCGGTCAAACCGGCTACGTCGCGCCGGAGACGACGGCGCAGGTTGGGCAGGTGGTGGGGGCGAAGTACATGGTGGTCGGTGGCTTCGTCGATGCCAACGGTACCCTCCGGCTGGATGCCCGGGTGGACAATGTGGAGACCAGCGAGATCCTGACGGAAACGGCTGTGAAGGTGGAGGGGGATCGGGAGAACCTCCTGGACATGGTCGTAGACCTCAGCGTAAAGGTCGTCGAATCCGTTGATCTCCCGCCTCTTCCGGGTCGAGTGGTGGAAGAACGGAAGTCCATCGAGCTCTCGGCCGAGACCGCCAGGACCTATTTCCTGGCCCTGAGAAGAGACGACGCCGGTGACCTGGACGAAGCCAGACAGCTCTACCGTAGAGTCGTATCGGAGGCCCCTCAGTATTCTCCGGCCCGGATGAGGTTGGAGCAGTTGGGTGGGGACGGACCCTAAAGGAGTCCCATCGATGAGAGAGATGATTCCGAAACGCTGGTTGAGGACCCTCTCGTTCGCATTCGCTTCGGGCGTTGTGCTGGCCAACGTGGGATGCGCCACGACGGGGCCAGCCCCTGTGACGCCAGCCGAGATTCCCGCCCTTCGAGAGAGGGTGATTCAGGAACCAGGGAATGGGGCCGCCCATCTCCGCCTCGGAGCCGCTCTGTTGGCGGCGGAACGGTGTGATGCTGCCTTGCCCGTTGCGGAGCGGGGCCGAGCCCTTTTGCCCACGGACCCGGCGGGCCCGCTGATCGTCGGCCAGTGCCTCGAGGAGGAGGGGCGCTTTGATGAGGCCCTTGACCTTTACGCGGAGTTCATCGACGCGAACCCGGACGCTCCCGGGGTCTCGGCCGTAGAGGGCCGGCGGGTCATCGCCTTCAAGAGCCAAGCCCGTGCGGTTGCCCGTTCCGCCATACAGAACGAGGAGAACCTGCAAACCCCGGATCCGGAAACCGTTGGGGTCTTACCGTTCCTCGTAGAGGGGGACCCGACCTATCACCCCCTCCGGGTCGGCCTTGCGAACATGCTGACGAACGACCTGGCCATGATCCAACGATTCACCATGGTGGACCGGGTGCAGATTGGGGCCTTGCTGGGTGAGCTTCAGTTGCCACCGGAACTCGTGGATCCGGCCACCGCTGCCCAGACGGGAAGACTCCTGGGAGCCGGGAGGATGGTCCTGGGAACCGTGAGTATCCCCTCCGAAGAAAGCATGCGGATCGGGAGCAACATTGTCCTCGGTACGGGGGAGATGGTCGAGCCCTACTCCACCACCGGGAACGTCGGTGACGTGTTGGAGATCGAGAAGGATCTAGCCATAAGGACGGCCGAGGCCCTGGGCTACCAGCTGACGGACAGCGAGATCCAGGAGATCAGGCAGAATGTGCCCGGAAGCATCGGAGCCTTCCTCTCCTTCTCACGAGGGTTGATGGCCGAAGATATCGGCGATTTCGAAACCGCCGCCGCCTACTACGCAGAAGCGATCCGCCTCGATCCCGGCTTCGGCGAAGCTCGCCAGCGGCTGAGGGGAGCGACCGGGGCCAGCGTCGTGTCGGAGGCCGGAGCCGGAGAGGCCACCCTGGTCGGGGACCGGGCCGACCAAAACCTCGCCCAAGCCACGGGACAGGATGACTCCAGCCTCGTTGGGAGCCTCCTGGCATCGACGCTGGACAGCTCCATACTGGACCTGGCGTCTCATCAGGCCGAGAGGGCAACGGAGCATGTAGGTTCCAACGAGGTGACCGAGGTGGTGGGAGACCAACCCACCCTCACCCAGGCCTTCAGGGCCTTCATCCTCATCACGATTGTGATTCCAAGATGATGCGCTCAGCGGTGGCGACGGTGGTATTCCTCTTGGTGGGGTCAGGGCTCCACGGGCAGGCTCCCATTGACCTGCATACCGGACTTCTCTTCGAGAAATACGACTTCGACGATGGACTCGCTTTTTCGGGCGTTTCCCAGCTTTCGGTCCCTGTGACCTTTTCCACGGGCTTGGGGAACCGAGGTGAGCTGACACTGTCCAGCGGATTGACCAAGATCGACTTGACCGCCTCCGAGACGGGCGGGGAGGCGGATCGGTCCCTCTCGGGGATCGTGGACACGGAAGCCCGGGTCGTCCTCCATCTGGTGCCGGACCGGTTCAGCCTTCTTCTCACGGCGGTAGCGCCTACGGGCATCGAAGCCCTGGAGGTCGAGGAGGGGCCGATCCTCACGGCCCTCTCCAGCCAGGTCGTCGGGTTTTCCACCACGAGCCTGGGGACCGGTGGGGCCGGGGGAGCGGGGTTCGCGGCCGCGTTCCCGGCAGGAGAGATGGCTTTCGGGGTATCCGCATCCTACACCCAGGCCCTGGCCTATGCCCCTGTCCTGGGCCAGGACAGCGAGTGGAAGCCTGGGGGGGAGCTCAGGATCAGGGCCGGACTCGAAGGACCCGTTGGGACGCGGAGTTACCTGAGGGTCGCTTCGGTGTTCGCAAAGCGACAGAAGGACCAGGTCGACGGCATCGATCAGGGTTCGGTTGGGAATCGGATCCACGCCTACGTGGCTCTGAACACGGGGGTGGGATCCGGTACCCTGACCCTCTACGCCTTCGACTCCTACCGGTCCGCACCCCAGCTGGAGGCGACCCCGGTGGGGCAGGCCATCCTTCCGAAAGGAAACCTCCTGGCCCTCGGCGGAAAGGCAGCCATTCCCATCGGCCGGGAGACACGGTTGATGCCACGGTTGGAGGTAAGGCGCCTCACGGAAGCGCCCAGGGACGGGGCGGGGGACGGGAGCATGGATTCGGCAGGTTCGACGATCCGCCTCGGCGCCGATCTGAGGCAGCCGCTGAGCCCCAGGTTCGCTCTGGTCTTGGAGGCGAACGGGTTGTTCGGGGACGTGGGGGATACCGAGGGCGGGCTGGTGAGCGTGAATGGGTTCCGGGGCGGGATTCACCTGGAGTTCCGCCAGTAGGAAAGGAACCCTGAGGCGCCTGACCCCCAGGCTTCCGGAGGGACTCCAGGCCTAGTGGGGAGAGGCCTGCTGTCTCAGTACACTCGGTCCAACAGGTCGATGCCCTGTTGGAACGG
>JASFVN010000428.1:0-3744 GCA_050049805.1 Gemmatimonadota bacterium | reverse complement strand
CAGGCGATCATGTAGGCATTGTAAGCGTAGATCCCCCGGGCCTGAGCAATCTCAAGAGCTGCGGCCAGGGATACCTCCACGAACTGAATCGGGATTGTCTGATACACGCGAAGGAAATGCTCAGCCCCGTCTAGGGTGAGGCGCCCGCGTCGGATTTGCGCTGCCAGGGCATTGCCCAATTCCCAGTGAAGGGAGGGGGGAGCAATGAGGTCCGCGCCTTGGGTCAACTCGATGAGTCGGTCTCGGTCCGGCTCCCCGGCGATCACCGCGACGATTACCGAGGTATCGGAAACGACTTTCAAGAGGCCTCCAAACTAATGTACAATTGTACAAATATGATACCATGAAACGAGCTCGAGGGCAAGGTACCCAACTCCGGTTGAGCGACGGGAGATTGGCGCACTGGGTCTTTAGAGGCCAACCGGATCTTTGGGGGATCCCGTCTCGGGGGGGTTGGCCTGCTCACCGGCCTTTCCTGTAACGACCCATTCGGCTCCCGACCGGAGCCGCCATGCTGTTTGTGATCTCTGAGAGTTCCCAACGGCGAAGGTCCGCGAAGCGACCGCGCCGGTACTCACCAGGATACTGCCTCCCGCGCTGGGAGCGGAAGCGTGATCTCAGGCCCGTGCAGGCGAGCCGGGCGTTGCAGGGAACGCAGGCCCAGGTGGGGGTGGATCTCATCTGCCCCCGATCTGTCTCGTTTCAGAATCTTGTCCATCAAGGTATACTCTGGTATACTCATGGTATGAAAACAGCGATCTCTATTCCTGACGAACTGTTCGAGTCTGCCGATGCCTTGGCGGGGGAGATGGGTGTTTCCCGGAGCCAGCTCTACGCCACGGCCGTAGCGGAGTTCGTGGCGAAACACCGAAGCACGGATCTCACTGCGCGGCTCAACGAGGTCTACGCCGAGGAGCCAAGTGGACTCGGAAAGGCGTTGCGCACGGCCCAAGCCCGGAGCCTGGGCTCCGCCGAATGGTGATCCACCGGAGGGAAGTCTGGTGGGCGGACCTTGAGGAGCCTCGAGGATCGGAGCCTGGGTTTCGTCGTCCGGTGCTCATCGTTCAGGCAGACTCGTTCAACCGAAGCCGGCTGCGGACGGTGGTTGCCGTCATTCTGAGTTCGAACCTGCGTTTGCTCGATGCTCCTGGGAACGTCCTCTTGGGGACGGCGGATACGGGCTTGCCCAAGGACTCTGCCGCCATCGTTACGCAGGTAGTGACCCTTGATCAGGATTATCTCACCGAGTGTTCTGGAAAGGTCCCGCCACGCCTGATGGCCCAGGTGGATGCGGGATTGAAACTCGCCCTCGACCTCTGATCGGGGATTCTCACTTTCTCTCGTTCTTCAGTTCCCCGCGTTTCCTCTAACGACCAAAACGGTTCCCGGTCGGAGCCGGGCGCCTACCTGATCAGCTCTATCCTACAGCTACCGTCCGGCGAGGTCCCGGAGGGCCGGGCCCGTGGTGTTCAGGATACTGCCACTCAAGTCCAGAGCGAAAGCGAGGACTGAGGGCCCGCGCGGGAAACGGGCGTTACCTGGGGAACGGAAACGAGAGAGCGATTCCCATCTTCTGAGGGCCTCTAGAGCCTTTTCAATCAGTGGCCTTACCTCGGCAGCTTCATGGGCTGCTGTCCTCCAGACAATCCCCAGGTCGACGGGAAAGTAGTCGTGGATGAGCTTGTGGCGGAGGCCGGTGATCTCCTTCCAGGGGATCTCCGGGTGGGACTGAGCCAGATCAGAGGACACTCGGCCTGCGGCCTCCCCGACAATCTCGAGCTCACGGATCAGAGCATCTTGGACCACCCAATCTCCGTCGAATTCATCGCGGGTAGTCTGGACCAGCAGTTCTTCGATGCGGTTGAGAGCTTGAAGCATATGCTCGAGGAAGAGGGCGTCAGGCTGCGGCATCGAAAATGACCGAGGCAGAGGCCAGAACAGAATCCCGGATGAAGGGACTCAGCCCGAGCTCTGTGACAAGATCAACCTGGCGCCCGAAGAACTCAGATAAGGCGTTCTCGAAGCGGATCAACCCGAGGTAGCCGACGGGTCTTTCGAAGTCGACAATGATATCGATGTCGGATTCAGGGCGTTCCTCTCCCGTGGCCGCGGAGCCAAAAAGTCGCAGCCGCGTTGCGCCATGTTGGTGGCAAAGGTCCGCAAGGCGATTCCGATCGAAGTTGACCATGCTGAAAAATCTCGGGGTGGCGGAGGGGAGTCAACCAATTCCTGGGTCCTTCCCCAGGTAACGACCCATTCGGTTCCCGGCCGGAGCCGGGCGCCTATCTGCTCCCCCCTGTCCGGCCGCTACCGCCCGGCGAGGCCCCGGAGGGCCGGGCCGGAGTTCACGCTCAGCCTGCTGGCCCATGCGCTTCAGCGCACGCTGGAGGCCCGTGCGGGAACCGGGCGTCACAACCCTGCCTACCTGGAAGGGAAACGCATCCAGTAGGCCCCCCTTTCAGGCGTTGGGGAGGGACGTGTTGGCCCCAGGTGTGCTTTCTCGTCCTAACGGTAGACCGGAGATGCTATTCCTTCCGCGATCGCTCCCAGGCCCGGCTCACCACTCCCGATCCCACCTTGCTTACCAACTCGAGGAACCGTGGATCCGACCAGAGGGGTTGCCACTGGCCATCCTGAACGACCGAGTGCGCGTAGGGGCACCGCTCGGCGACGACGCGGGCGAACAGCTCCACAGCCGCGTCTCGCTCCCCCAACCCCAGATGGATCCAGCAGAGCCAGAGGGGCGACACATGCTGAGAACGTCGTCGGGAATGCAGTTCCTGGAGCACGGCCCTGGCTTGGTCTGACATCCCTGCGTACCCATACCAAGCGCCGAGGGCCGCCTTGAAGTGACCGTCATCGTTGGAGAGAGCCACTGCCCTCTCGCCCAGAGGCACGGCAAGATCGGGCTTGGACATCAGTAAGTACGCCCAGCCCAGAAAGAAGGTTGCCAACAAGACGTTTGGCTCCCTCTTCGGGTTCCTCCGCACGATTGGTTCCAACATTTCGGCGGTGCGAGCGGGATCCCCCAAGTGGGCGTGCACACACGCTGTGAGCATGGCGATGTAGCTGGAAAGGGGGTCCAAGGACTGGGCGATGCCCACTTCATCGAAGGCCTCCTCAAACCGACCCTGCTCGGCCCGCAGAAGGCCCAGCCAGACATGGGCCTTCGCGTGCTCTGGATTGAGCTTGATGGCCTTCAAGAACTCCAAGGCGGCCCCCTCCCAATCCCATGCCAGCCAGAACTGATACAGGCCCATGGAGGCATGAGCGTCCGAGAGGCTGTCGTCCAGCTCGAGAGCCCGCTGGGCCGCGGCGCTCGCCCGGTGACGGGCTTCCTCCGGTCTCAGGTGTTCCATCAACCCCAGGACCGTGTAGGTGTCGGCCACCCCCGTGTACGGCAAGGCGAACTCCGTATCCAGTTCCACGGCCTTCTGGAAATGACGTAAGGCGGTCGAGAGCCCGGCTTCGTACCGGTTTTCCCAGTAATGCCTCCCCAGCAGATACTCGTCGTAGGCTTCCAAGCTTCGAGTAGGCGCCACGACCAGATCGCGCTCCTGTTGGCCGGGGGTGCTGGCGGTCTCTCCGAGCAGCTTCGGCCGGAGTGTCTCCGCGATGGACCGGGAGATCTCGTCCTGAATGGCGAACACATCCTCCAGCTCCCTGTCGTAGCTCTCGGACCAGAGGTGGTAACCATCCTCCACGGACACGAGTTGGGCTGTAACTCGGAGCCTGTCACCAGCC
>JASFVN010000427.1:0-3762 GCA_050049805.1 Gemmatimonadota bacterium | reverse complement strand
GTTCGCGAAGCCCTCGTAGGTGACACTGTGGAGGGGAAACGGGTTGCCGGCAGACTCCGAGCCATGCGGGACAGTGCCACCAGTCAGGTCTTCGAGAGGAACTTCGCCCCGTGGTTCGTCCTCCTCGACGGGGCCCCGGCATACCGCCGAGAGGATTGGGCAGCCGTGGTGAATCAACTGGAGCCAATGGTGACCCACATCCGGGACCCCGGGGTGGGTGGCTACCTCCCGGGAGCGGCCTTCCTGTCCTGGTGGTTGCTGGCCGACGCCTACGAAGGGCTGGGCCAGCCCGACACCGCAATCAGGTACCTGGAGGCCTTCTTCCGGCGGCCTACGGAGCGCCTCGACGACTGGACCTTCCACGGTTTCTTCCACCCCACGGCCCGCCTGCGGCTCGGCCGCCTCTACGCCGAGGTAGGGAATGGCGTCAAAGCGGAGGGGCATCTGGTGGCCTTCCTGGACACCTTCAACGACCCGGACCCGGAGTACGAGTGGATGGTGGAGGAGGCCCAGCGAATCTTGGCAGAGCTGGGCTCCTCCCCTTCTTGAACCGGACGCGGGGCCCGGACGTCGGATGTCCCGTCTGGCAAAGGCCTACCGACCCGGCGCCTCCACCCACTCGGCAATAAACACGTTGGTGTTACCCGGGTGGCTCTCGTTCCGGTTGGATCCGAAGGCCAGGTATCTCCCGTCGGGGCTGAACATGGGAAACCCGTCGAAGCCTTCGGTGAAGGTGATCTGCTCCAGACCGCTCCCGTCTACATTGATCATGAAGATGTCGAACTCCCGACCCTGGGGGTCGTGGAGGTTCGAGCTGAACAGAATCTTCTCGCCCGATGGATGGAAATAGGGTCCGAAGTTGGCAGCCCCATTGTCCGTAACCTGGGTCTGGTTGGAGCCATCCACGTCCATGACGTAGACCTCCAGGGCGGAAGGCCGAATCAATCCTTGGGCCAGAAGCCTCCGGTAGTCGGCGATATCCTCCTCCGTCTCCGGATATCCCGATCGATACACGATCTTCTTCCCGTCGGGGGAAAAGAAGGGACCGCCGTCGTACCCCAGCTTGTGGGTCAGGCGTCGGACGTCGGACCCGTCGCCCCGCATGGTATAGATCTCCAGGTCGCCGTCACGCATGGAGGTGAACACCACCAGATCCTCCACCGGAGAGAAGGTAGCCTCGGCGTCATAGCCCCACTCCGAGGTAAGTTGAACCAGGTTGGAGCCGTCGGGGGCGGCGGCGAAGATGTCGTAGGTGGGATAAAGAGCCCAGACGTAGCCCTGGCTCATGTCGGGCGAAGGGGGACAGGTAGGATCCCAGTGATGGGTGGAGGCGTAGAGGATCCTATCTCCTTCCGGGTAGTAATAGGAGCACGTCGTGCGGCCTTCGCCGGTGCTCACCAGCCGGGTCTCACCGGTGGCCAGGTCGAAGGTATAGATCTGGTCGCAACCTTCTCCCTGGGCCCGGGACTGAAAGATCAGGCGAGTGCCGTCCGAAGAAAAATACGCCTCCGCGTTCTCCCCCGAGAAGGTGAGTTGCCGGAGGTTCCCGAAATGGCCTTCCCTGGATTCGATGAGGGAGTCCGCCGCGGTTCCCTGGGCGGAAAGGCTATCGAGGGAAACAAAAGCCGTTATCAGGCCTAGAAGCAGAACGTTCTTGACACGCATATGACGACCAAGAAAAGAGTTACGGTTCAGATGATCTTATCCATATTCAAGCCGGCGTCCCGAAGCATTCGCCTCGGGTTGTTCCCGGCCCTCCTGCTACCGGGATTGTTTCTGGGAAGTTCCGCCGCCTCGGCCCAGAGCCAGCAGGGATGTCCTGTCCCCAGCTTGGTGATCGGCGATCTGAAAGGACCCATCGCCCACGTGAGGTACCTGGCGGACGACGCCCTGGCAGGGCGGGAGACGGGAAGCCCTGGGGCTTATTGTGCCGGTGACTACATCGCATCAGAATTCGAGAAGGCAGGGTTGGTGGGGGCTGGTGAGGGAGGGTCCTTCTTTCAGGTCTTTCAGGCGCAGATGGGCTCCCGGTTGGTGGAGGGAAACGCCATGACCGTCTCGGAAGAGTCCTTCTCCGTCGGTGAAACATGGGTGCCCTTCGGGTTCTCCGGTGCCGGGACCGTGGAGGGATCATTGGTCTACGGAGGAGCCGGCGTCAGTCGCCCGGGTTCCGACGACGACGCCTACGCCCACCTGGACCTCGACGGAAAGATCGTCGTGGTGGAAGGCGGGGACCCGCATGGATCTGGAGCCGGTACCATGGCCGGGGATCCGCACTTCAAGGCTACGGTGGCGGCAGGCCGAGGCGCGGCGGCCGTGTTGGTCCTTCTCCCAGAGGGACAATCGCTGCCTGACCCGGTCACGGAGCAGCGGCCGGCCGTGAAGATTCCGGCCATCGCCGTCTCCGGGGAATTGGCAGGGGTCTTTCGAGGCGCCGCCGAGGCCGGCCAGCGCTTGAGTCTTACGTCGGCCATCGAGCCTCGCATGGTGGATGCACGGAACGTGGTGGCGATGATTCCGGGCTCCGATCCGACCCTGGCCCGGGAGGTGGTGATTGTTGGCGCCCATTACGACCACCTGGGCATGGGGGGCGACGGCTCTCTGGCCCCGGATGAACAGGCTGTCCACAACGGAGCCGATGACAACGCAAGTGGAACCGCCGCCCTCATGGAGGTGGCCCGGGCCATCCAGGCCTCCGGCCGAAAGCCCGCCCGGACCGTCCTCTTCCTGGCCTTCACCGGCGAGGAAAAGGGCCTCTGGGGCTCCGCCCACTATGTGAAAGATCCCCTCCTTCCCATGTCGAACACCGTGGCCATGACCAACATGGACATGGTGGGAAGGCTCAGGGAGAACACGCTGACGGTGTACGGAACCGGCACTGCCATGGAGTGGCCGTCGATCCTGAAAGTGGTGAATGGAAGGCAGGATACGCCGATGGAATTGGCATTCATCGCCGACGGTTTCGGCCCATCGGACCACTCCTCCTTCTACGGGGCCAAGGTCCCGGTCCTGATGCTCTTCACCAACACGCACTCCGAATATCATCGTCCCGAGGATGACTGGGATTTGATCAACCGGGACGGTCTGGAAAGAGTCGCTTCCTTCGCCGCGGATCTGGTGGGCGAGATTGCCGGATCCGAAGGGGCCGAGGCGGTGGCTCTGACGTTGGTGGAGGGGGCCGGAAACCCCCACGGCGCCATGGCCTCGGACCAGGCCCCCAGTTCCTCAGGGGGGCCGGGCTACGGCGCCTACATGGGGACCATCCCGGACATGACGCCTCAGGAGCTCGGCGTCCGGATCACGGGGGTCCGGGAGGAGAGCCCTGCGGAGACAGGAGGGCTCCAGGGAGGAGACGTGATCGTGGAGTTCGGTGGGAAGGAGATCACCGACCTCTACGCGTACACCTATGCTCTCAGGGAGCACAAGCCGGGAGACGAGGTCGTGGTGGTGGTTCTCCGGGAGGGCGAGCGGCTCAGCCTCACGGTGGTGTTGGGCAGCCGTTAGAAGCTGGAGGGCGTCATTGACGAGGCTGGGGCGGCTAAACCCAGCCAGAAGATGCGCCCCGTGTTTCGGGTACAGAGCGTGAAGCGGCGCCCCCGCCCCTGTGGGGGCGCTCCACTTTCCGGTCTGGATTTCTGCAAAGGCTCGCTTAGCCACGGCGGTTTGTTCTTCAGTCCAGTACCTCGGCAGTCCCCCTCGGGGGACGCTCGCCTGCCGGGGATCAGATGGAAGGACGAAGCTGTAGCTTGATCGAATACGCCC
>JASFVN010000426.1:0-3770 GCA_050049805.1 Gemmatimonadota bacterium | reverse complement strand
AAAGGTCGTTGAAGTGTTTCGGTGACCCGAGGGGAGGGCAGCACTTGAAAACCATCGAAACCGAGCCCGAAGAAACCGTGAGGGGTGAGCCCCATGATCGACCGCCTCAATGCCGCGTTGGTCGACTGTTACAAGATCCGGGAGCAAATTGGCGAGGGCGGGATGGCGACCGTCTTCCTCGCCAACGACCTCAAGCACGAGCGCAAGGTAGCCCTCAAGGTCCTGAAGCCTGAGCTGGCCGCCGTGGTGGGCGCTGAGCGCTTCCTGGCCGAGATCAAGACCACGGCCAACCTCCAGCACCCCCACATCCTGCCTCTTTACGACTCGGGCCAGGCCGGGTCCTTCCTCTACTATGTGATGCCGTATGTGCAGGGTGCGACGCTGAGCGAACGCCTTGAGGCGGAGAAGCAGCTCTCGGTGGATGAGGCCGTGAGCATAGCCACAGCCGTGGCCAAAGCACTGGACTTCGCTCACCGGCAGGGCGTGGTGCACCGGGACATCAAGCCCGGGAACATCCTCTTTCAGGACGGGCAGCCGGTGGTGAGCGACTTCGGGATTGCATTGGCCGTGGGAGCCGGGGGCCGGGAGCGCCTCACCGAAACCGGGCTGAGCCTGGGCACCCCCTACTATATGAGTCCGGAGCAGGCTACCGGCGACCAGCAGGTGGGGCCCAAAAGCGATATCTACTCCCTGGGTTCCGTCCTGTACGAGATGCTCATCGGGGATCCGCCCTATACGGGCAGCACGGCCCAGGCGGTTCTGGGCCGAGTCCTCACCGAGACGCCCAGGCCACCGACGGTCATCCGAGCAGCGGTGCCCCTGAACGTCGAGGCTGCATTGCTCAAGGCGTTGGAGAAGCTGCCCGCGGACCGTTTCCGGACCGCGACCGATTTCGTGAAGGCTCTGGCCGACCCGGCCTTCCGACACGGCATCACGGACGAGGAGGTAACGGCCGCCGCCAGACCCGGGCCGTGGAAGCGCGTGGCGTTGGCACTCGGCCTCTCAACCGCTCTGGCTACCGCCTGCCTCGCGGCCCTCATGCTCCAGAGCGACCCCTCCCAACCCGTCGCCCGCTATGCAGTCGGTCTCCCCCACGGTCAAAACGTTTCGGCGGGATTCGGATCGAACGTCACGATCTCTCCGGATGGATCGGCCATCGTCTACGTGGGCCCTACCGAAGATGGGTTCGGCCAGCAGTTGTGGCTTCGCCAGCGCGATCAGCTGCTTCCGACGGCCGTCGCGAGCACTGACGATGCATTCAGTCCGGTCTTTTCGCCGGACGGCACTCGGATCGCGTTTTGGGTTGGCGGGGCCCTGAGGATTACGTCTCTGGGCGGAGAGCAGCCCCACGAGATACTGGACGACGCTCAACGGGCAAGGCCCAGCAGCCTGGCATGGAGCGAGAACGGGCATCTGTACTACTCCACCGACTCTGAGCTCTGGCGGATTCCCGAGACTGGCGGCGAGCCGGAGATGGCGGTTCCGCTGGAGCCGGACGAGAGCGGTATGATTCACCGATGGCCCGACGCACTCCCGGATGGCCGTGGGGTCCTGTTCACCATCGCCGACGCCGGGCCGACCCATGACCAGGAGGCGTGGACGATTGCGGTTCTCGACGCCGAGTCGGGGGAGCGGCGTACACTTCTCAGTGGCGTCATCGCGCGCTACGCGCGGTCCGGGCATATCGTCTACGTCTCCCCGGACGGGACTCTGCTGGCGGCTCCATTCGACCTCGGATCGCTGGAAATATCAGGCGATCCCGTGGCTCTGGCTGGCACCGTTCGTGTCGGGATAGACGGCATCCATCTCGATGTCTCGGATGACGGCACGCTGGTCTACCTTGCCGGGGAATCCGAGGAGTGGGTCCGACCGGTCTGGGTGTCCCGCGACGGCTTGGCTGAGGTCATCGATCCCGACTGGTCGGGCCGGATGTACTTCCCGTCTCTGTCGCCGGATGGTTCCCGAGCGGCCGTCGACATGCTCACCGAGTCGAACGACGTCTGGGTCAAGCAACTCGACACGGGTCCCCAGCTTCGCCTCACGCGTCACGAGTCCGGTGGCTCCCGAGCGGAGTGGACCCCTGACGGTGAGGCCGTCTCTTTCTTCTCGAGGCGCGGCGGAAACGAGGACGTCTGGACGAAGAGGGCGGACGGGAGTGGGTCGGCGGAACTCACGTTCGACGGCGTCGCGAGCGTACACGAGCTCCTCTGGTCTCCGGACGGGGAATGGCTCCTGTACCGCACTCCGGCAGGGAGAGGGATTCTCGCCGTCCGGCCGGAATCCGAAGAAGAGCCGGTGGCACTCGTCACCACGGATGCCCGCGAATTTTCCCCCACGCTGTCCCCTGACGGGCGCTTCATGGCGTTCATGTCGAACGAGACGGGCCGTTATGAAATCTATGTAGTGCCGTTTCCCAACGCGGCCGATGCCCGGTGGGCGGTGTCAACGAGCGGGGGCCGGAGCCCTCGTTGGTCGCCGACAGGAACTGAGATCTTCTTCATCGACGCAACGGATAATGTGGTCTCGGTACCCGTCGAAACGGAGCCGACATTCACGTTCGGTTCTGCCCGCGTCCTCTTTTCGGCCGCAGACTACGCGGTGGAGCTCTACTGGCACCCTCCCTACGACGTGACCCCGGACGGGCAGCGGTTCCTGATGCTGGAGCCGGTCGCCGGCGCGGGAGAGACCCGGCTGGTGGTCGTGCAGGGATTCTTCACGGTTCTGGAGGAGCAGGTGGGGGGGTAGGAGTCCCTTTGGTGTTCCGGCAGCAAAAAGGACGAGACGGGGAATCCGACCGCACCGACCAGGCAGGAGGCACGGAAGAGCACGAAGCGTTGAGTCAGGTGAACCGCACCGGGACTGGTGGAGACCCCACCTTTTGAAAGCCGGAGGCCTCCGACCTCACGCCTAACCAGCGTGCGCAGGCACCGAAGCATTTCTCGGCGCTGAGAGACTTGATGTAGTATATCTGTTCGGATATATTATTTCATGAACACCATCCGACTGCTCAGAGACCTGTGCAACCTGACACAGGCCGAACTAGCCGAAGCGGCCGGGACATCCCAGCCGACTATCGCAGCCTACGAAGCCGGTCGAAAGAGCCCAACACTACGCACGCTGCGTCGTCTGGCGGAAGTGGCAGGCTTTGAAGCGACGATTGGGTTCCACCGGCCGATGACGAGGGAGGAGCGCCGCAGCCTCCATCTCCACCGGGCCATTGCACGCCGACTGGAACGGTCTCCGGAGCAGGTGCTGGCCCTCGCGCGGGGCAACCTATCGCTAATGCGAGAGAACCACCCGGAGGCGGAAAACCTGTTCCTTGAATGGGAGGTGATCCTCAACCGTCCCGTGTCAGAGATGGGTCCAGCGTTGACTGAACCGAGCCCCCGGAGCCGGGAGTTGCGCCAGGTTACGCCGTTCGCTGGTGTCCTAACAGCCAAGGAGCGGACCGAGGTCTATCGGTCATTCCGAAGGGAGGAGTCACGGTGAAGCGGACGGAGTTCGAGCACGCGGTTCGGGCTGCGGCCGCAGTCCTAGGCGTGGATGAGCTACTCGTGATTGGCAGCCAAGCGCTCCATGGATCGGTGGAAAGTGACCTTCCGGAAGAGGCCCTCCGCTCGATTGAGGTCGATGTGGCAGCGTTCCAAGACCCCGAGGGAAGGAAAGCCGATCTCATCGATGGCGCCATCGGCGAAGCCTCGATGTTTCACGCTACGTTCGGCTACTACGCACAGGGGGTCGAAGCAGTTACGGCAGTCCTTCCGGATGGT
>JASFVN010000124.1:0-11727 GCA_050049805.1 Gemmatimonadota bacterium | reverse complement strand
CCTGGTGCCAGGCGCCCGCAGCTCTTCATTGCAGGTAACAGGATGACTTTCCGGTTGTTCCCCGGGTCTTTATTATCAAAATAGCGTCTTGAACGACGTCGATTCCCTGCTTCAATGGAACACGTAGGAAACCGAATGCCCGCCGAGCGTGTAGCAGAGGCTGAGAATCGTCTGGAACCTTCACCAGAGAAGTGATGAGCCTTCTCCGGAAGTGGCTTGAATCTTTGAGGTCTTTGTTTGGAGACAAAGGCTCGGGAGTATCGGATCGTCGACTCAAGGAGTTGGCCGCCGAAGCCGAGAAGGCATCGCCCGGTGCTCGGTGGGCGGTATTCAACCGCCTCGGAGACGCCTACCTGAAGACAGGTGATCGCATTCGAGCTCTTCGCTATTTCGGAAAAGCCATAGACGCTCTTTTGGAAGACGATCAACCGGAACCGGCCAGGGCCGTGGCCAAGAAGGTCGTTCGCCTCCACCCTGAGGCCATTCGCACTCTTTGCACTCTCACCTGGCTCGATCTCGCCTCCAGAAAGACCGGGGCCGCAGTGTCCAGCCTAAAGGAATATGTGGAGGTTGCGAAAGAGGGTGGTCGGGAACGATTGGCCTGCGGCCAGATCCTTGAAATGGCACGCCTGTTCTCGGATCCGGTCTTCCTGGAGGAGGCTGCCCAGGCTCTGGACTACCTTGGATGTACCGCTGATTCGGCCCAGGCCAGGGAGTGGGCTTCCCAAGGGAGCTCCCCGACCGCTCCGAAGAATCCGAAGGAGCTCTACATTCTCTGCCTCAAGGCTGCCATCGGCTCCAACGAGAAGATGAAGACCAAAGGGGCCCTGGCCTGAAGTCTTTGCCGCCCTGCGTCGGTTTCCTGCCCCCTCTCTTCTGACCTTTTTCCGAAGACTCTCCACGACGGAGGCCACCCATTACTGAAGAACGTGGCCTTCCCGTCCGGGAGGCGGCAGATTTGAGTATGAGCACAAAGCATCGCTACGCCGGGAGGAGGCCCCTGGAGGAGGGAAAAAGAGGAGCCGCGGCGAAGTATGCACGGGAGAGACCAGTCTCGAGCAAACCGGTTGACGAACGGGAAAAATGCACCTGCTGGTTGATCACGCGGGGGGAGGGAAACCAGACCACCGATCGCCACACGGCTGACTGCGAGCTGATCCCGGACCCATCCTGTCCTGTTCATGGCAGGAAATTCTACCCGATCCTGGAAGAAGAGGACTGGGGCTGATCAGAGCGGCTCCGGGTCAGGCGAGCAAGTACACCAACCCGAAGTAGATCCCCACGAAGACGGCGGCGAAGAGGGCCATCTTGAGGAGCCGCTTCACCAGCGCATAGCCAAGAAAGGCCAGGAGGAAAGCGGCCAAAACCAGGAGGATCTGGTTTTCCAACAGATAATCGAGAGCCTCCGAAAGCTCTGGCATGTCCTACCTCCGGTGGTTGTTCGGTCGGGACCCGTGGAAGTGATCTGGTCTCCTACCTACAACTACGCACCCCCCCCGGTGGAGGGTTTCAGGAACATGGGAGGGCAACCTCTCGTGAGAGTCTCCGTCCGTCAACTCTCCGGCAAGACTTCACCCGTCAACCGGAGCTGTGGAATATCCAGCCTTCTCCTCAGGCTTCGACCGGGAGGTTCATCACGATGGCCTGGAGTTTCTTCATCGTGTCCACATACCGGTTGAAATAGGAGGTGGAGATGTACCCCTGGAGGGTGTATCCCAACCTGGGATCCCGGTCCATGAGGGATTTCAACGCCGAGTGCTTGACCTTCAGGAGCTGCGCATCACCGGTGCATTGGGCGGAGAGAGCATATGAGCTCCGTCCGTAACCCAGGGCTCCGCCGAAGACCTCTCCCCTCCGGAGCTGATCGATGACGATATTGAGCCCCGATGCCCCGGGAAGTTTCAGGGTTACCTCCCCGTCCAGAACGATGAAGATGTCTTCCGCTTTGTCGCCCTTCTGATAGATCATGTCTCCGGCCCGAGCCGACACCTTCTCGGCTGCATTGGAGATGGAGTCGACCTGTTCGGGCAGAAGGAATCCAAATACTTCCTGGGACGTCAGCGTACCGGCCATGGCGGCCTCCTTTCCTTAGAGGGCCCAGCTGCCCAGATGATCCGCGGCCCCTTGGCTCTCTGCGGAACCGGGGGGCACGGCAGAAACACCGGCCGCATAACCGTTGCGGCTCGGCACTGGATCTACCGAGAATCCTGCTGTGATTGTCGGGTTAGGGGTCGAGCGCCCGACGCCGTATCAAACGCTCAACTCGAAGATGCCAGTGGAGGTCGGCCAACGCCAGGTTCTTGATCCAGCCCGGTTCCTCGAGAAGAGAAGGTGGAAAAGGGGAATTCCGGACGCCAGGCCCTTACCCCTTTCTTACGAGACACGAACCTGCAGGAAGGTGATTTGTGTTGCTGCCTGATCTTCCCTTTCTCTAGCTTTCAAGCGAGTCCGGGGCGCCGTGTTCCCTGAAGCGGGCTCCAAGAAGACACTTCCTGGTTGTGGAGATGAAAAAGACCGCTCCTCGTTCTAGGCGGGGCATGCCCCTCCTCCTCTTCTTTCTTTTGGTGACTCTGGGCCTCTCTCTGTGGCTGGGTTTCCAAGCGGTGGGAGCGGCAAGGTCCCATCGCAGGACGGCGGAAGGGGTGCTCCGCGACTACGCGGACATCGCTCTGTCCGAGTATTCCCGACGGGTTCAAGGGAATCTAGACCGGTTTTTCCGAGAGGTTTTCGGAAGAGTGCCCAGCGTGATCCGGCGGGGGGCACCACCCTCACCCAGCGTAGTCGAGCACCGGTTGGACGACGCCCTGGACAGGGTCGATTGCCGTTGCAGCGTCTTCAGGGGAAGCGCTGTCTTTCTCATGCAGGATCTGTGGTCGGATGAGGTCCAGGCCGTACCCGAAGATGTAGCCTTCGGTGAGAAAACCAGGGCTGCCGGCATGGTGCGGGACACCTGGGAGGCAAGACCGGCAGAAAGGATTGCCCTTCGGACGGTGGGGCCGTCCCAGGGTTTGGAGGAGCCATCCGTTCTATTCTTCAACGCCTCACTGGATCAATCCGGGGAGGAAGGGGCCGGGCGGGCCATCTACATCCTGCAAGCTCCCCTTTTTGCGTCGACGGAGCTCTTCCAGAGTTGGTACGATCGCGGGAGTCTCCTTCCCGAGGCCGTTACTGGAGGAGAACCCAACGACTCCCTACTCCATTTGGAGGTCAGGACCTTCGACGGCTACACCATTTTCAGCTCGGCAGGGGGCATTCCCGGTCTCCTGGTGGCTGGGGACACTCTGCCCCAGGAGTACGGGGGCCTGGTGGTAGAGGTGGGCCTCAGGCCCGATGCGGCATCCCGATTGGTCATCGGCGGTCTGCCCAGGGCCCGATTGCCTCTGTTCCTGGCTCTCATGGTCATGACGGTTGGAGTCGGGATCGCGGCTTTCATCCAAATCAGGAAGGAAGAGGAGTTGGCTCAGGTTCGGGATGACTTCATTTCCGGAGTCTCTCACGAGTTCCGAACGCCTCTGACCCACATCCGCATGTTCACGGAGCTACTGGCCGACGGGAAGTTGAAAACCGAGGAGGAGCGACTCCGGTCCACAGAGGTGATCAATCGGGAAGCCAGGCGCCTGACCCACCTGGTAGAGAACATTCTCCATTTCTCCCGAATGGGCCGAGCACCGCGAGCCTCAAAAACAGTAGAGCGGATCGTGGTAGCTGATGCCATCGGAGATCTTACCGAGGCTTTCGAACCCCTGGTCCAGGCCAAGGACAGCACCCTTGAGATCGTGGTGTCGCCACCCGATCTGCAGGTGACAGCCAGCCGAAGTGGTCTCCACAGAATGCTTGCCAACCTCCTGGACAACGCATTGAAATACGGTCCGGAGGGCCAGACTGTGCGGATCGGTGCCACCGAGCGAGAAGGTTGGGCCAGGATCTGGGTGGAGGACGAAGGCCCCGGAATCCCGGTAGGGGAAAGGGCCCGTATCTGGGACCCCTACCATCGGTTGGAACGGGATCTCGAAGGACAGGTACGGGGCAGCGGCATCGGACTTTCGGTGGTGTCAGAGTTGGCCGAGGCTTCCGGCGGTGCAGCCTGGGTTGAGGAGGGAAAGGGGGGGAGCGCCCGCTTTGTTATTCGCCTCCCCCTTCACAATGAGTCGGTTGAGGCGGCCCTCGAAATGCGCTCGCCTCCTGGCGGAGTCGACGGAAGGAGTTGAGCCGTGTCGCGCATCCTGGTTGTGGAGGATAACGAGGACCTGGCTTTCGGGCTGCGAAAAGTCCTGGAATTCGAGGGATATGACGTCGATGTCGCGAACGAAGGAGAGACTGGCCTTGCCTCGGCCCGTGAGAAGACCCCGGATCTTCTCATCCTGGATATCATGCTCCCGGAAAAGAGCGGTTTCGACGTCCTCCGTGAGCTCAGGACCTCCGGCCATCGATTTCCTGTACTGATCCTCACAGCTCGGAGCCAGGAGTCCGATGTGGTCCTGGGGTTCGATTTCGGAGCCGACGACTATGTGACAAAACCCTTCTCCACCGCTGAGCTGCTGGCCCGGGTACGGGCCCTCCTCCGGAGAGTGCAAACCGGATCCGGGGAGGAAGGAGAAGGGCGGGAAGGCGCCGGTGCGGTCATGACCTTCGGGGAGGTAGATGTGTCTCCTGCCACACGGACCGTGACTCGGGCGGGGGATCCCGTAGACCTCACTCCGAAGGAGTTCGATCTTCTCGTTGCCCTCCTCGAGAGGCGGGGGGCGGTCATCAGTCGGCAGGAGCTGCTGAAAGAGGTCTGGGGATATGGGAATGCCGACATCAACACCCGGACCGTCGACGTTCACCTCTCGGAGCTGCGGAGAAAACTCGAAGAGGACGCTGCCAATCCGAGGTACCTCCTCACGGTTCGAAAGGCTGGATACCGACTCAAACCCTGAAAGACCTTCGGGCCTTCGTTTCCCGTCCCGCCTACACATTTGTTTACCCCCCGGATCGGCCTTCAATTATATTTCTAGCATAGAATCTCCTCGACCAAGCGGTTATGATGCCGGTCCTGATGGATGGGCGCTTTGTCGAGGTGTCACAACAGGGCGCTCCCGGCGGAGCGGTTCCACGCAAGGCGGAGATGAGCGGAGAGCCAAGAGGAAACGACGGGATCCTCCTGAAGCGGGTTCCCGTCATCGTGCGTTCGTGGGATGGACCGAACTCCCGCGTCGGGCTCGAGATGGATCTGGGCCAGATGCCGTGGGGACCGTTCGACGCCCTCGGAAAAAGGCTCAGTCTTCTCCTTCCGGCTCCTGCCCTGCACGAATCCCAAGGCTCCCCGGCGGAATCCCAGGTGGAGAGAGCTCTTCGGCATGTGGAGCACGCTTCGGACCGTTGTGCCGAGTTCGCACAGCTCGCCGACGGGGATCAGGACCTCTGGCGCAGATCCCATCAAACGTGGGAATGGATTCGAAAGTACCTTACATCCCTGTGGGTGGATGTGGAGGTTGAAGGGCGGCGGGAGGCACCGGCGTTTCCCGATCCGCCTCCTGGCCCTGGCACTGAAGGGGACTCGCCCCAGGTTCCGCGTCTTCCCGGAGCGGCCGTAACCCTCCGGATGGCGGCAAAGGTGCTTCGCCACACGCCCCTGGCTGCGTGGAGGGAGACCATCGATCCGTCCGACCCCGAGGCTCCGACCAGGGAAGAAGCCATCCAGACCCTCCTTGGTGTCGCTCGGATTTTGGGCGGAGAGGCCCAGGGGGGGGCAGCGGCTGAGGCCGAAGAGTCGGATTCTGCGACGGCATCCTCAGAAGAGGCCGATTCCACTCCAAAAGAAGGCTCGAAGCCCCCCGAAGAACCGGATACCGACCAGGTGTCATTCGATTTCGCCCAGGGGTACGACGAGGGCTATCAGATGGGCCGGCGGGTAGGTCTGGCCCTGGGGGCCCGAAAGCGCCCCAGTTAGATCCGCGTCAGCCTTCGGTTTTTCGTCGTCATTTTTTCCTCCTCAATGGTCCAGCATGCGTCGAGACACCTTTTCCCTCGCCATCGTCACTGAAGTATTCCCTGACCCCCCCGCCTGGGATCTCCTCCCGGGAGTTCTGGATGAGGCGAAGCTCCTCGGCGCCGAACTGGCCGTTCTCCCCGAGATTCCCCTCAATCCCTGGTCTCCTGCCACGAAGGCTCCCCTGGAAGCCGATGCGGAGGATGTGGATGGACCCAGACAGAGGGCCTTCTCCGCGGCGGCCTCCGAGTCGGGAGTGGCGGTTCTGGGAGGGGCCATCATCAAAGACCCGGATACGGGGGTGAGGCACAACACCGCCCTTCTCTATGACGGGTCGGGATCGTGCTTGGCCCGATATAGGAAGGTGCACCTGCCGTCGGAGGAAGGGTTCTGGGAAACCAGCCACTACGAGCCGGGTCACGAGCCTCCAACCGTGGTCTCGGGTCTGCCCATGAAGATCGGATTTCAGGTCTGTTCGGATGTGAATCGGACCACGGGCTTCCAGCTACTGGGCGCCATGGGGGCCGAGTTGGTTTTGGTGCCTCGGTGCACGCCGCCTCAGACGTATGAACGCTGGAAGCTCGTGCTCCGCGCCAACGCTGTCACCAGTGGCTGTTACGTGGTGTCCTCGAACCGGCCGGCCCCTACGCCGGACGGGCTCATCGGCGGCCCCTCCATCGCCATCAGCCCCACCTCTGAGGTTCTTCTCGAGACCACGGACCGCATGAGCCTAGTGACCTTGAGTCGTCCGGTTTTGGAAGCAGCTCGGAAAGACTACCCTGGGTACTTGAAGACCTATCCGGGGCTCTATGCCCGGGCCTGGAAAGCCCTGGACCCGGGCGATTGACGTGGGCGGGCTCAGGACCCTCAGCCCGACAATCCCATGGCGTTAAGGGCCGATCTCCTGAGTTCCTCCTTCAGCTCCACTTCCACGTCCTCCATGCCCGGCTCTCCCAAAAGGTTCTTTAGCTCGAGAGGATCCTCCTGCAGATCGTACAACTCACCCCACTCGGGAAACTGGATCCAGTGGATGTATTTGTATCGATCTGTTCGAATCGCCCGGTAGTCCATATCCAAGAGCCAGGGAAACGGGTTCTCGTAGGTGAAAAATTCCACAAAGACCGAGGCTCTGGTGCCAGCGCTGGAACCCATGAGACTGGGAAGGAAGGACTGCCCCTGGATGTGATCGCCGACGGGAGCTCCTGCCACCTCCAGAACCGTCGGCGCGATATCCACCGAAGCCACCAGGTCATCCACCTTCAGGTTGGGTTCGATGAGGGGAGGAAATCGAATAACCAAGGGCGTGCGAATGGACTCCTCGTAAGGCATCCTCCGCTCCAGGGAGAGCCCGTGTTCTCCATAGAAGAAGCCGTTGTCACTGGTGAAAAGGATGAATGTGTCATCGAGAACTCCCTCCTCCCGGAGGGTAGTCACGATCCGCCCAAGCCCCTCATCAACGGCCAGGAGCATTTCGGCTCGCCGGCGTATGGTCTCATCGCTGCTGCCAGGATCCAGCTCCTCCTCCCCGAACTCGGCGACGATTTCCGGTGAGTACTTTTTCGTCAGGGCATGCTGGAGAGCCGGTTTTCCGTCGAGCTCCGACATCGAGGTGATGTTGTTGGCCCTCCGGGGAAAGGTCATCTCCTCGTAGCGGCCCCGGTGCCTGGGCGCTGGCACATAGCCCCGGGGGACGGAGAGGTCTACAGAGCCATCGTCCAACTGCACCGCATCGGGGTGGATAGCCTTGTGACCGATATAGATGAAGAAAGGCTGGGACCGCTCCGCCCTGATGAAGTCCACAGCCCGATCCGTGAGAACATCAGTGATATATCCTGGCACCTCGTGAATCCGCCCACCTTCGAAAAGCTCCGGATTCATGGTTCGACCCTGTCCGGGGATCGCTACCCAGTAGTCGAAACCGGGACGGGGAGTCGGGTCGTTGCCCATATGCCACTTTCCGAGAAAGGCCGTCTCGTACCCTGTTACCTGCAGGGCCTGAGGGAAGGTTTCCAGTCGGTGGCTCATCCGGTCCCGAGCGACGTTGTCGATGATCCCGTGGCGGGAGGGGTACTGCCCGGTAAGGATGCAAGCCCGGTTGGGAGAACAGAGGGGCACCGAGTGGAATGCGTTGGAGAAGAGAGCCCCACCTCGGGCGAGTTCATCGATGTTCGGAGTTTCAAGAAAGGGGTGACCCGTGATCCCAAGTTCGTCCCAGCGAAGGTCGTCCACCACGATCACAATGATGTTGGGGCGGTGATGGGGGTCCACCGAGTAGGTGGTGGCGTCGTCGGTCTCCTCCAATGTCGGGGGAGAGCAGGCAAAAAGGGCAGCAAGGAACAGCGTCACCACCACCAGGCGCAACATGACTCGTCCTCCTTCGTAGAAGGGGCGCGGGACCTTGTTCCAGGAATCTCACTGGGCCTCGCTGGAGACCCTGGTCTGCGTAAACTGCCGGTGCCCGTTCTTCCCCTTGTGGGACATGATCTGGCCCGAGAGGGCGCCAGGCAACCAGGTCTTTCTTCAGACTCCCACCTGGAAATGGAGCAACGGACCGGAAACGGAGTGCAGGGCATGGCCATGGGTCCGAAATTGGTTATTATCAATAACGAGAACAGTTCTCAACTACTTAGTATGGTTAAGGGAAAGAAGGACGAAGAGATGGCTAAGCGGCGCATTGTCAAGCGTGATCGGCGGGGGGTGCCCGAGTATACCGTCCTTGGGTGTCCGTTGACCAAGAGCCATGCTCTTTGGTGCCACGGGCTGTGCGTGCCCAAGGATGGAATCGGCGTCTGCGGCCGCATCGCGCCCCACACCGTTCAGGGCCGGACGCAGATGGCGATCCTGAAGTACAAGGTCAGAAAAGCTAAAGAGGCGCGAGAGTCGGCAAAGATCTGACTGCGACCACCGCCAGGATGCCAAGGGCTCGGGGTTTCCCCGAGCCCTTTTTTTATTTCCTCTGCTCTCCGATTCTCTTCCGGTTCCCTCAGGCCATTCCGAGCCCATACAATTTTCCTGTCGCACTGGCCCCTTTGATCCCATTTTGCAGTGAAGCTCACTCATTCCCATACCGTAATTCGGAAGAAGGGCTGCTCTTCGCGGTCGTGGGCGTTCATGATCGGACCTCCTTCATGTGAGGAAGCCAGATGGTGTCTCTTTATGTCTTTTCCCTGATCCTTGGCGGTGGTTTCCTGGCGATGTCGGTGTTGGGAGACCTGTTCGGCGGCCATGGGGATGTGGACATGGATACCGATCTGGGTGGCTTCGACGGCCACCTGGAACTGGACGCGGGGGGGCTGGATATGGACGCCGGTGGGTTGGAGCTGGACGCCGGTGGCTTCGACATGGATGCCGGTGGCTTCGACATGGATGCTGGTGGGTTGGAGATGGACGCAGGGGGGCTGGACATGGACGCCGGGGGCCTGGACGTGGATGCTACCCATGCTCAACTGGACGCCGACGCCGGACACTTGGCTGCGAAGATCTTCTCGATCCGAACCCTTTTCTACTCCCTCTTCGGTTTCGGATCGGTCGGCACTCTCTTGACCTATCTGTGGAGCGGGAGTCCAATTCTCACAGTTGGGTTCGCGGTTCTCGGAGGACTCTCCTCCGGGGCGATCGTCAACGCCGCTTTTGGCTATGTGAAGAAATCGGAATCCGGGATGGTTCTCTCCGAGACTTCCTATGCCGGGCTCCTGGGCCGGGTCACCCTTCCTCTTCGGCCTGGAATCCCCGGCCAGATCGTAGTGGAGCGAGGCGGGAAGCGATTCGGGATCCGGGCTCTTCCTCACCCATCCGCCCAGGGGGATCCGGCTTCGTGGAAAGAGGTTTTCATCGTGGAGATGGAGAGAGGGGTTGCACGGGTAGCGCCGGTTGATGAAGACATGCTACTCAATCCGTAAAGAATGGTAGGCGGCTGTACCGAGGGCCCCGGTCAAGCTGCCCGATCATATCAAGATCCAGTACGAAAACACTTTGGAGGCTTAAATGGGAACCCAAGATTTGGCGGCCGGCGCGGTAGCTTTGGCTTTCGCTCTCCTTGTTGCCGTGGTTGTGGTCGTCATGACCATCAAGTCCCTCATCGTCATCGTGCCCCCGAACATGGCAGCGGTCCTGACCGGCAGAAAGAGAAAGCTGTTGAGTGGAGAGACCGTCGGATACCGGTCGGTTATCGGAGGCCGGACGCTTCGGGTGCCCATCATCGAAACCGTGCAGTACACTTCCCTCGAGACCTTCCCCATCGAGATCTCGGTGTCCAACGCCTTCTCCAAGGGGAACATCCCGCTGAACATCGAAGCCATCGCCAACGTCAAGATTGCCTCCGAACCAGAAACGGTCTTCAACAATGCCGTCGAGAGGATCCTGGGAAAGACCGAGGACGAGATTCGATCTCTGGCGAAGGACACCCTCATGGGTAACCTCCGCGGTGTGCTGGCAACGTTGACCCCCGAAGCCGTGAACGAAGACCGCCTGGGGTTCGCGGCGGCCCTGGCCGAAGATGCCGGGGAAGATTTGGCGGCCCTGGGTTTCCACCTGGACGTGCTGAAGATCCAGAACGTCAGCGACGAGCGGGGCTACCTGGATGCCATCGGCCGCAAGAGGGCGGCAGAGGCTGTCCGGGACGCGGAGATCGCCGAAGCCGATGCTGCAGCTGAGACGCGGCAACGCCAGGCGGAAGCCCGGCAGGTCGCCGAGGTGAAGGAGGCTGAAGCGGACATCACCATCGCCGAAGCCCAGAACGAGCTTCGGGTCAGAAGGGCGGAACTCGACCGTGAGGCCCAGATCGTGGAACGGACTGCCCTGGTGAAGGCTCAGGAATCGGAGGTAGAGGCTCAGAAATCCCTGGAAAGCCGCCGGGTGGAGCGTGAGAAGCTACGCCTCCAGGCCGACGTCGTTGAGCCTGCAAACGCAGCGAGAACAGCAGCCAAGGTCAAAGCCGAGGGAGATGCGGCACCGATCCTGGAGCGGGGCCGGGCCAGCGCCGAGGCCCTGCGGATGCTCTACGACCAGGTCAAGCAGGGTGGAAACGATGCCTTCGCAGTCTTGCTGGCCGAGAAACTGCCTCAGCTCCTGGAAACCTCCGTGTCCGCAGTGCAGGGTGTCGACATCGACCGGGTGGTGGTTCTGGACGGTGGCGGAGGGGAAGGTGTGAGCAACGCCGTGAACCAAAGAGTTCACGGGGCTTTGGGAACCGTGGAGGCCATCTCCTCAGCTGTCGGTGTGGACATTCAAGAGGTGCTGCAAGGGGCGGCGAAGAGGATCAGGAAGGGTCAGGATTGACGAACCTTTCTCGCCGCGCGGTGTAGGGTAGGCCGGACTGGGATCGTGGCAAAGACTCAGCGGGCTGGAGGAACCGCTCCTCCGGCCCGCCTCATTTTCATGAAAGAGAAAGATGTCTCAGGCAAAGAGTGGTGACCTCGTGCATGTCCATTACACCGGTCGACTGGATGACAAGTCGGTGTTCGATACCTCCGAAGGAAGAGATCCTCTCACTTTTCAGCTTGGAAAAGGCCAGGTGGTTCCGGGCTTCGATGAAGCCGTGTCGGGTATGGAAGTGGGCGAAAAGAAAACGGTCACCATTCCTTCGGCTGAAGCCTATGGATCCCGGGTGGACCAGCTCGTCTTCACGGCTCCGCGTGAAAACCTCCCACCTGGATTCGACCCGAAGGTTGGAGAGATGGTGGGCCTGGAAACCCGGGACGGGCGTCAGATGGATGCCTTGGTGATCCACGCGGACGACGACTCCATCCGCATGGACG
>JASFVN010000425.1:0-3779 GCA_050049805.1 Gemmatimonadota bacterium | reverse complement strand
GGTCCGTGAAGTCCCTACCTGCCAGTTGGGTGATTCCCATGGCCTCGAAGAACCCTGGTAGTACCTGCCGATGTTCGGTGATCACCTGCTCCCCGAGCCTGACGGGTGGATTCTCCGGGTCATACGTCGTGATGGGTTGGCTGACGATGTCGGTCATGGGAAGGAGGTGCGCGGCGCCTACCGCCTGGACTCCCGGGATCTCGCGCACTCCCTCCACGAAATCGGCAAGGAAGCGTAGACGTGTTTGGGGCATCAGGTACCGGGTGAAGGGAATACTCACCCGCGCCGTGAAAAGTCCATCCGGTTGGAAGCCTGGATCCACTTCGACCAGCCGGACGAAGCTCTTCACCAGCAGGCCTGATCCGATGAGCAGTATGAGGGAACACGCGACCTGAACGACCACCAACCCTCCTCTGATCCCGATACGTCCTCCGGTTTGGGTTGGTCCAGGATGGCTGGTGAGACCTTTGGCCGGGTTCGCCCGGGATCCGACCCAGGCAGGAATCAGCCCGGAAGCCATGATGGTGCCCACAGAGAGCAGCAATGCGAACGTGAGCATCGATCCGGAAAAACCCAGTTCCGTCACTCCAACGTATTCCAAGGATAGGATTCCTAGGGCCACCTGCTGGAGACCGACAGCCAGCAGCGTGCCCAGGATTCCGGCTGCCCCTACCAACAGCAGGCTCTCGCAGAGGAGTTGCCGAATCAGGCGGCCGGCGCTGGCGCCCATGGCCGCCTTCACCGAGAGCTCCTCTGCTCTCCCTGCTCCCCTGGCCACCAGGAGTTCGGCCACATTCAGGCAGGCTATGAGGAGGACCAGGCCGATGGTGGCCATGAGTGTGAGGAGCATCTCGTCGTAGCTCTCCACCAGGCTGGACTGAAGAGGAGAGACATTCAGCCCTTTGTCGGTGTTCGAGTCCGGGTACGCTGCCTGGAGGCGGGCGGAGACCACGTCCACCTGACTTTGAGCTTCCTCGAGGGTGGTACCGTGGGTCAGGCGGCCCACCAGGGTCCAGGTATGGTACGACCTTGACCCGGTGTACCGGCCTCCAGGCTGAAGGGGGTACCAGACATCGACCTCTTGGAGGAAGAAGAACCCCGCCGGCATCACTCCCACTACGATGGCCGGCCAGGCATTCAGGGAAATCGTCCTCCCTACGACACCGGGATCGCCCCCGAACGCCTGTCGCCACAGCCGATGACTTATGAGCACCGACCTCGGCACCGTGGTATCCCCAGGATCAGCGAGTTCGGCGTCCTCGTCGACGAAGAGCCGCCCGACTTCCGGTACCGCACCGAGGGTCTGGAAGAGGTTTACCGACACCATGGTGGTGGTGACCGACAGGGGTAGGTCGACTCCCGACAGGGTGACCTCCGTCAGCGCGGTCCGGAAGGCGCCCAGACCTGCGAAGGCGTCCACCTGGTCTCGGTAATCGTAGTAATCCTCAGATGAAGCGTCCCAGGCCAATTGGCCGTCCACGGTGGTGCGCGCGAGAACCAACCGGTCCGACTCAGGGAAGGGAAGGGCCTTGAGAAGTACGGCGTCGACCACTCCGAACATGGCCACGTTCCCGGCGGTGCCCACGGCCAGTGTCGCCACGATCACGACACTGAATCCCGGGCTCTTTCGAAGAGATTTGAAGGCGTAGAGAAGATCCTGGCCAAAGGCCGGCAAGAATCGATGTTGGTCGGCCCTCTGCCGGGTTCCGCCCGATCTCTTGCCGGTGGAGTTCGAGCTTCCGGTGATGCGCGCCACCACCCCCCACCACAACTCGAGTCGGTATGTCCGCCTGGCGGCCCGCCTGCCGTCCCGCTGCATCCTTCGGACGAACAGCTCGTCCAGCTCATCGATCTGGTACTCGTCCAGCAGGTGCCTGAGAAGGAACCGCGTCAGGCGCGGAGGCCGGGACTCCGGCGCGGGACCGTTCATGTTTCGGCCTCCATCGCCAAATCCTTCCAAAGTCCCTCCAGACACCGTCTGGCGTCCTGAGCTCGGAGCAGGCCCCGCTCGGTCACCGTGTAGTGGCGCCGCGGCCGGCCCTTTTCTCCGTCGGGTCTGGGTTGAAGCCTCGATTCCAGGAATCCTCGCTTCTCCAGCCTTTGCAAGGCTATATGCACAGCGGCTCCCGCCACGGTCTTCCCCGTCCGTTCCTCCAGCTCGAGTGCGATTGGAACGGAGTATCCATCGGGGTTGAGCCTCATTGCGGCCAACAGCACACGCAGCTCGAACTCTCCGAGGACTTCTCTTGGCATGCTTTCACCTCTCTGATACTATCATTGATAGCATCAGAATATCGATCCCATTGTGGATATGCAAGCGTGGATCAAGGAAAGGCTACTGTCGAAGGGAGCACCCAGCTGGCTGGCGACGGATCCTTTAGGCAGAAAAGGAAGGGAGCCTTCAGGGATGGTGACCCAGTAAACGGCCGCGGCACTCCTTTTGTATTATCTGGACTCCCCGAAAGTAAGCCCATCAGGCGAGTCGGTCTGAGATCATTCCTGGGCCGGTCACTGGGCCGGTAAATCCCGGCATAATCCGGCATGATTGCCGGGAAAGTACGGCAGATCGTGCGTTCTATCCGTGAAAGTACGGCAAATTGCCGGGATTTGGCCTATTCAGTAGGGGCCTGATAAGCGTGAGGTCGGTAGTGGACCTGCGGTCAGCCTTCGGCCAATCCTCAGTCGTCTCCGGCCGCTAACGCGGCCTCCGGCTCGAGTCTACCCAGGCCCATTCTTCACAACCGGCTGCCCCGCTTGGACTTGCCGGTCCGGACGGGTTTTTTTTTCTGCTGCGCAGGGTGTTTCTATCGACAGAACTCCCCTCGCTTTTGTTTTTAAATCTTCTGCTACCTAGTGCAGCTATGCGGGCACATCACTCGCTCCGCAGCGCCCCGGCCGGATCGCCCCGAGCAGCTCGACGGGCCGGAAGCAAGCAGGCCAGGAATGCTACGGAAACGAGCCCAAGACATACCACTCCAAAGGTGGTCGGATCCGTTGCCTCGACCCGGTAGAGATGTGCCTGAAGGAAACGGGTAAGGATGGTGGCTGCCCCGAGGCCGAGGGCCAATCCCGTGGCTACCAGGATCATGCCGCGCTTCAGCACGAGGGTAATGATCCGGCGTGGCGCGGCGCCGACGGCCAGTCGGATGCCGATCTCCCGGACCCTGCGGGCTACGTAGAAGGCTAGCATGGCGTAGAGGCCGAGGATCGTAAGGCCGAGGGCCATGGTAGAGAAGAGGCTCAGCGACGTCATGAGTACCCTGGGGGTCGCGACAGCCCGGGCCAACGCCTCATTCATGGTCGAGACATGGATTAGGGGTACATCCGGATCGATGCTGCGGAGTATCTGTCGGATGGGGTCGGTGAAATCTGCAGGATCACCATGTGTCCTAGCAGCGATGCTCCAGCCTCCCGCGACGTTGAAGAGTCCCGCGGGGGAGTACATCTGTCGTTCGCGCTCCTGGTCCAGTGCCAGCATCTGGACGTTTCCTACCACCCCTATGACGGTGGATAACGAGGCTTCTTGCCTCATTCCCAGGTCAACGGAGACCGATCTCCCGATCGGGTTCTCTTCACCGAAGAGACCCTGAGCCATGGTCTGATTGACGATGATCACTGGCTCCCGGTTCTCGCAGTCCTGGTCCGTGAAGTCCCTACCTGCCAGTTGGGTGATTCCCATGGCCTCGAAGAACCCTGGTAGTACCTGCCGATGTTCGGTGATCACCTGCTCCCCGAGCCCGACGGGTGGATTCTCCGGGTCATACGTCGTGATGGGTTGG
>JASFVN010000423.1:0-3789 GCA_050049805.1 Gemmatimonadota bacterium | reverse complement strand
CGTGGTGGCCGACGGCGAAGGAAACGTGGTTTCGGCCACCCAAACCCTGGGGAACAGCTTCGGAAGCCGGGTGATGCCGGAAGGCACGGGCATCTGGCTCAACAACTCCCTGGCCTACTGTACCTTCGAACCGGCGGGCAACCCCATGGATGCCCACCCTGGAAGGCGGAAGCTGTCCGGTGATGTGCCCCTCTTCGTCCTTCGTGAGGACGGGCGCCCCTGGGTGGCCCTGGGGACCCCGGGAGGCCACACCATCCCCCAGACCGTGCCCCAGATGGCCATGAACATCCTGGACTTCGGCATGAGCATCCAGGAGGCCATTTCGGCCCCCCGGATCTCTTTTGTCGAGCCGGACGCCCTATCGGTGGAAGAGGGGATTCCCCAGGATGTTCGCGCGGTTCTGGAGGCCAGAGGGCATTTGGTGAGAACGACCCGGGGGCTGGGGAATGCCCACGGCCTCATGATCGAATGGGGTCCGGACGGAAAGCCGGTTTCGTTCAGCGGGGGTGCCGACCCCCGGGGCGCAGGGCTGGCCAAGGGGTACTGACGAGGAAGGACCGACGGCCGCTCCGGAAATGACACCGCTCCCGGAGCTCACCGACGTAGGATCAGGGGCTGTCCTCCGTCAGCTTCTGAAGGCGGGGGAGAGAGATGTTTCCGCCGCTGAGGATGACCGCGGTGGAGCCGGTCCCCATCTCCCCTCCCAGGACGAACCTGCGGCTGAGGAGGGCCGCCAGGCCCACGGCACCGCCCCCCTCCAGCAGAACGCCCATGGATCCCGATGCGAAGAGCATGGCCGAGCGGATCTCCTCCTCCGACACCAGGACGTGCTCGTCTATGAGCTCCCGGATCAAGGGGAAGGTGAAGCGGTTCGTGAGTCCGATGCCTCCTGAGAGGGCTTCGGCCAGAGTTTCCTCCTCCTCCATCCGTATGGGCTTTCCGGCCCGAAGGCTTTCGTACATGACCCGCGCGTTGGCCGCGGAGACCCCCACGACGCGGATTTCCGGCCGCCGCTCCTTGAGGGCGTACGCCGTTCCCCCGGCCAACCCGCCGCCGGAAACGGGAATCACCACCGTTTCGAGAAGGGGAACCTGCTCCAGGAGTTCCAGCCCCAGGGTCCCCTGCCCTGCCGCGATCCACGGATCGTCGAAGGGTTGGACGAAAACCCTGCCCTCCGCCTCCCCCAAGGCCGCGGCCTTTGCCTCCGCCTCGTCGTAGCTCCGGCCGGAGAGAACCACCCGGGCCCCGGCCTTCTCCATGCCGGCGAGCTTCACGGGGTCGACCCAGTCAGGGACGCACAGGACGGCGGGGATTCCCAGCACCCCCGCCATGTGGGCCACAGCTTTCCCATGGTTCCCGCTGCTGCAGGTCACCACCCCCCGTATCCGCTCTGGATCGCTCAAAGCGAGAAGCCGGTTCGCGGCCCCCCGAACCTTGAACGATCCCGTGACCTGGAGGTTCTCCAGCTTCAGGAAGACCCGCCCGCCGCCGGGTTCTTCAAGCTCCTGGAGCTCCATGACCGGGGTTCGCCTGATGTGGGGCGCAATGGCCTTGGCAGCGGCCGGAACGTCGAGTCGGAAGGTCAGATTCTCGAAGGACATTCGGAAGCCTGGCCCCGGCGAACCGGGAACGTCAAGGGGCTCCGCCCAATTTCGGCCCTCGGCCCCTTGTTCCGGCCCTCCTCCCGCCGCAGGTTGCCCCCAGTCTTCTTCAACGCGGAGATGGGAAATGAACAACGGCATGCTGCGAATTGGATGTCTGCTCTCCTTTTCGGTTCTCCTGGCGCCCTCGGGCGCCCTGGCCCAGCGAGGGATGGGCCCTCCTGACCGGCAGCAGGAGGCCGAACAGGTCATTCCCGAAACCTACAAACTCCCGGGGTTCCGCCACGGCGTGAGTTTCTTCCCCCAGGTATATCATCCGGGTGTGGAATACGAAGCCGGCGAAACACTCACCTTCGACCGCTATCACACCGCCGAGGTCATGAACGAGTGGCTCCATCGTTGGGAGGAGCAATATCCGAATCTGGTGGAGGTTTGGGAGGAGGCCCGGAGTTTCGAGGGGAGACCCATCCTCATGGCTTCCATCACCAACAAGGACACGGGCCCGCCCACCGACAAGCCAGCGGCCTATTTCGAGGGCGGACGCCATTCGGGGGAGGTGACGGCCAGCGAGTCGACCCTTTGGCTCATGCAGCACCTCCTGGAGAACTACGGCACCGATCCAGAGATCACGCACCTGGTCGACACCAGAGCCCTCTACTTCCGTCCCCAGAATAATCCCGATGGGGGTGGAATGTACTTGAATACGGCACAGTCAAACCGAAGCACCAACAGGCCTTACGACAATGATGGCGACGGCCTGCTGGACGAGGATTCTCCCGAGGACCTGAACGGGGACGGGATCATCCTTCAGATCCGCTACCTCCCCCGGCCCGGTACCGACGACCGGCCGACCATGGTGGTGGACGAGCGGGATCCCAGCGGGCGGATCATGCGTCGGGCCGGTCCCGGTGAGGAAGCGGTCTGGGTGGTGACCCGGGAAGGCGTGGACAGTGACGGGGACGGGCGAGAGAACGAAGATGGGATCGGGGGCCTGGATCTGCACCGGAACTACGGTGAGAACTGGCGGCCCATGCCGGGGCGGGACCGGACGGGGCGGGGTTACACCCAGGGGGGAGCCGGCGAGTACCCTCTCAGCGAGATCGAGACCCGCTCGGTGGTGGTGTGGCTCCTGGAAAACCCCAACGTCTCCGTGGTCAACTCCATGGATACCCGGGTCCCCATGCACCTGCGGCCGCCCTCCACCTCCCCGGGCCAGGAGCGGATGTTCCCCGAGGATCTGGCCCTCTACGAGTATTTTGATTCGGTAGGGCTGAGCATTACCGACTATGGCCGGGCAGGCGACGTGTTCCACGACTACGGCGCCAGGAACTCCACCGATCCCATGGCGGGCCGGCCTCTCTTCGGGCACGGCCCCGACTGGGGATACTGGTATTATGGCTCCATCTGGTACGGCGACGAGCTCTGGGGGGGCGTTTCATGGGGAGATCTGAACGACGATGGAGAGATCGACGAGATCGACGCCCTCATGTGGGACGACGCGGAGAACCAGGGCCGAGCCTTCATCGAGTGGACAGCGTTCCACCATCCCACCTTGGGTGAGGTCGAAACGGGGGGGTTCCATCCCAAATTCTATTCCCAGAATCCTCCCGTCGCCGCCCTGGAGGAGTGGGCTGAGAAGGAGGCCTTGTTCAACCTGGCCATGGCCAAACACCTGCCCCTCCTGGAGATGGAGGACGTCACGGTCCAGCCGGGCGAGACCGAGGGGGACCGGACCACCTACCAGATCGAGGTCACCTGGAAGAATTCCGGTGGGCTTCCCACGGCTCTGAGGCAGGCCAGGCTGGTGAAGATGGTGAGGGAAGACCAGGCCGTTCTGGAATTCGACGAGTCCTTGACCTCCGGAGAGAATCCCGCCGTCCGGGTCGTGGGACCCCGCTCGGTGGACGCCGGGTGGATCGATCCAGGAGAGACCGCATCGGCCACCTTCGAGGTCCAGGTCCGGGGGTCAGCTGGCGTCGAGGGAACCGTCAGGGTCCTCTCCACCCGGGGAGGCGTCCTCACCCACCAGTTCTCCATCCAAGGGAACTGACGGGATCCCACTTACCCTGCCAAACGTCGAACGGGGGGCCTCAGGGCCCCCCGTAGCGCGTTCGGGAGAAAAAACGGGCCCCGGTCCCTAGAACCCCCGCATTCGCGCCAGATCGGCTTCAGCGGCGATGTATCCGAA
>JASFVN010000123.1:0-11818 GCA_050049805.1 Gemmatimonadota bacterium | reverse complement strand
GCGCACGGCGACCCCGCCGCGGAAACTTCTGACCCCCGGCGGGAACCGGCTGTCAGGATCGTTCAACACCACCGTCAGGGGGCCCGGCCAGAAGACTTCCACCAGTCTCTCCGCTTCCGGGGTCCATTCCAGATCCCCAACGGCCCCGGGTCCAGGAACCAGAAGGAGGAAGGGACTCTCGGGTCCTCTTTCCTTGATTCGCTGAAGCTCCCGTAGGGGGCTCCCGTGGGGGATACACCCGAAGCCGTAGACGGTCTCGGTAGGCATGGCGACCAGACCGCCCCCCAGGATATGGCGGGAAATCTCCTTCAAAAGTCCAGGATCCTCGTTCCACCCGAGGCCGAGGATTCGGCCCCTCATGAACCTGGATCCCTCTCACTCTGCCGGAGCAGGTGCTCCGCCAACGGCACGTCTTCCGGACGCGTCACCTTCAGGTTCCCGGGGCTTCCGGGCACCATCAGGACCCGGCCCCCGACCCGCTCCACCAGGGCCGCATCATCGGTGTCGGCAATGCCCACGGCCATGGCTTCCCGATACGCCCGAAAAAGCACCTCCCTGGGGAAGATCTGAGGGGTTTGTGCGTGCCACACCTCGGACCGGGGAATGGTGGAGATCACACGGTTCCCCTCCCCTACCCGTTTGAGGGTATCCACGGCAGGCCAACCAGCCACCACCCCCGTGTCCTTCCCTACCGCCTCGAGGCATCGGCGGAGGATTTCGCCGGTGACCAGAGGCCGGGCCGCATCGTGTACCGCCACCATGTCCACGCTTTCCGGGAGGGCCTGAAGAGCCGACCAGACCGACTCGCCGCGGGTGGCTCCTCCCTGAACCAGCGAGACCCTGGAATCAAGGCCCGCGAGCCATTCGGGGGGAGAGGCCATCTCCTCCGGCCCCAGGGCCACAACCACTGAAACCACCTGAGGGTGGGCGAGGAAGGGCTGGATTGATCGAAGAAGGATGGGTTGGCCCAGGAGTTCCAGGAAGGGTTTTCGAACCCCGCCCATACGTTGTCCCAGACCGGCAGCCGGGATGGCCACGCCGAGGCGGGCGGAGGTCGTCTGTTGGTGGTCTCGGGCTTCGATCACTCCGGGCCTGCTGTCCTCAGAAGGGGTCCCCCGGTTGGGGACCCATAGCCTCCCGTTCGGGCTCCCGGGAGGTAACGGAGTCGAACCGGGTATAGGCTTTGTGGAAGAAGAGATCAACCGATCCCGTGGGACCGTTACGCTGCTTGGCGATGGCCATCTCCGACTTCCCCTCCAGGGAATTCCCGTCCTTGTCCACCGGGCCAAAGTAGTACTCGGGCCGGTACAGGAACATGACCACATCGGCGTCCTGTTCGATGGATCCCGACTCCCGGAGGTCGGAAAGCTGCGGTCGCCGGTCGGTGCGCTGCTCCGGGGCTCGACTGAGCTGGCTCAGGGCCACCACGGGCACCTCCAGCTCCCTGGCCAGGGCCTTCAGGCCACGAGAGATCTCGCTGACCTCCTGGACCCGGCTTTCGGAGCGCCGGTGCCCGGCCATGAGCTGCATGTAGTCGATCACCAGAAGCCCGAGCTCCGTTTCCGCCTTCAGCCTCCGCGCCTTCGCCCTCATCTCCAGAACCGTGGCCCCGGGGGAGTCGTCGATCCAGAGAGGCGCCGTGTTCAGGTGTCCGGCAGCAGCCGCCAGGCGCTGGTATTCGTCCGCGCTCAGCTCACCTCTACGGAGCCTCTGGCTGTCCACCCTTCCTTCAGCGCAGAGCAACCGCTGAACGAGCTGCTCCTTCCCCATTTCCAGGGAGAAGATGGCCACGGGCGTGTTGTGCTCGATGGCCGCGTTCTGAGCCACGTTCAGCACCCAGGAGGTCTTTCCCATGGAAGGGCGGGCGGCCACGATGCAAAGGTCGCCCTTCTGGAGCCCCGACGTCATGCGATCGATGTCCGGAAACCCCGTGGGAACACCGGTGATGCCCGATTTCGACTCCTGGAGGCGTTCGATGTGCTCGAAGGTGGGCCAGAGGATCTCTTTGATCCATACGAATCCGGTTCGATCGTGGCTCTGAGCCACCTGAAAAACCCGTTGCTCGGCCTGATCCAGCACCTCCTCTACGGGTTTCTCCCCCTGGTCGTAGACGTCCCGAATGATGGTGGAGGCCGCTTCGATCAGATTCCTGAGAAGGGCTTTCTCCCGGACGATCTTGGCGTGGTATTCGATGTTCGCCGCCGTGGGTACGGCGTCCAGAAGCTCGGCCAGGTAGGGCAGCCCGCCGGCAGCGTCGAGCTCCTCCGTCTTCTTGAGTTCCTCACTGAGGGTGATGACGTCGATGACGTCTCCCCGCTCGAAGAGCCGGGTCATGGCACGGAAGAGCCGGCGGTTGGCCTCCCGGTAGAACATGGAATCCCGGACCACCTCCACTGCCTTCGACACCGCGTCCCGGTCGATGAGCATCCCGCCCAGGACCGATACTTCGGCTTCCGGTGAGAAGGGCGGTTGTCTATCGAATGCGGTGGGCGAGGGGATCGCCATGGGGTCTGGAGCACTCACGGGCTGCTGTTCCTTCCTGCGTTCCAATCTCCGGGGAGAATGTCCTGATTCTAGGCCCCGTCCATGACCTGACGAAGGAGTTGGAAGTCGTCCCACGTCGCCGGGGTCCAACCCGGGTTTCTGAGGAGGGCCGCCGGGTGGTACGTCACCACCAGCGGCACGCCCTGGTAACTATACACTTCTCCCCGGAGCCGGCCCAGTGGTAGGGCCTTTCCGGTCAGAAACTGGGCAGAAAAGGTCCCCACGGCCAGGATGGCTTCGGGTGAAATGAGCTCGATCTGACGCCGCAGGTAGGGGGTGCAGGCCTGAATCTCTCCGGGAAGAGGATTTCGGTTACCGGGTGGGCGACACTTGAGAACATTGCAGATGTAGGTCGAGGACTCCCGGGAAAGATCCACGGCGGCCAGGAGCAGATCCAGGAGCTTTCCGGCTGGACCTACGAAGGCCAATCCGGTCTTGTCCTCCTGGGCTCCCGGGGCCTCACCGACCACCATGAGGCGTGCCCCGGGGTTCCCATCGGAGAAAACCACGTTGGTTCTCGTCTTCGCCAGATCGCACTTCCGGCAGGACATGGCTTCGGACCGGAGGGCCTCGTAATCGCCGGAAACCGGAACCACATCAGGCTCCGTGGGGCGGGTCCGGGCCAGAGATACGGCTTCAAACCTGGTCAGCTCACTGAGGAAGACCTCTTCGCCTCCCAGCTCCCCCTGCTGGCGGAGGTAGCGGGCGACCCGAGCCGGCCATGAACCGGCCCCCTTCACGCTCCGTCCTGGAGAAATCGGGTCAATCGGTCCAGAAGCTTCTCGGCCACGTCCTCCTTGGGGAGGACCGGGAGCTCTTCCACGCCGCCGTCGGTATCCAGGATGGTCACACGATTCGTGTCCACGTCGAAGCCGGCATCGGTTTCGGAGGCGCTGTTGGCCGCGATGAGATGGAAGCCCTTCTCCTTCAACTTCTTCCTGGCGTTGGAAAGCAGATCCTGGGTTTCCAGGGCGAAGCCCAGGGCCACCGCTCCCGTCTTCCTCCCCTCCAGGGTGGAGAGGGCAATATCGGGGGTCGGTGCGAGACGCACCTCTATACCCTCCCCCTTACGGGAACGCTTCAGCTTCTGGTCGCTCGCGTCTTCGGGGCGAAAGTCCGAAACCGCAGCGGCAAAGATCAAAACGTCCGCCTGGGGCAACGAGGCATGCACCTGGTCCCCCATCTCCTCCCCTGTCTCCACCCGAACCACATCGACTCCCGGCGGGTCCGAAAGGGCGGAGGGCCCGGAAACCAGAGTCACCGATGCGCCTCGCCGCCAGGCAGCGGAAGCAAGGGCGAACCCCATGCGGCCGGAGGACCGATTCCCGAGGAACCGGACAGGATCCAGGGGCTCCCTGGTGGGCCCCGCCGTGACCACGACTTGCCGGCCTTCCCACGGGGACTCCGATCCCAGGGCTCGACCCACATGCTGGATGATCTCCTCGGACTCCAGCATACGGCCGTGACCGGTCCCCTCGCCGTAGGCCAGCGGGCCCCGCCCCGGACCGATGATCTGATAGCCGATGGCCTCACCCAGATGTCGGAGATTCTCCTGGGTCTGGGAGTGGCTGTACATCCGATCGTTCATGGCCGGGCACAGGATCACGGGAGCCCTGGTCACGAGGAGGGTCGTAGTGAGGAGGTCGCTGGCAGCCCCCTGGGCAGCCCTGGCCAGGAAGTTCGCGGTCGCGGGAGCCACCACCACGCACTCGGCCTCCAGCCCCAGGCGGATGTGGGCGGCAGGACCGGAGCCCTCGAACATGTCGGTGTATACTTCCCGTCCGGTGACTCCCCGAAGGGAAAGGGGCTGGAGGAACCTGAGGGCCCCCGACGACATGATGACGTCGACCCGGGCCCCCAATCGAATGAGGTCCCGGGCGATCTGAACAGATTTGTAGGCCGCGATACCGCCTGTGATGCCCAGGACGACCCGGCGCCCTTCCCAGGGGCGCCTGGGTTGAAGGACCCGGACACTCACCTTGACTACTCCTCTCGCCGGCGGCGCTTCACCAGTCGAAACTCGATCTGACCGGAGGTCAGCGCTTCCAGAGAGCGAGTCGTGAGCTTCTTTTCCTGCCCCAGAGGAAGGGTTTCCCGGGGCAGGGAGTTCAGCTCACGGGCATAGCGGGCCGCCACCAGAACACCCAGGTACTTGCTGAAAGTGTTCTTTGCGACCTCGTCGGGAGTAAACACGCGCATATTCCAACTACCTCAGTTTGGTGGCTTGAGTTGTTCCCGCTTCAACAGCTCTTCGACTCCGGCCAAAAGCTCCAGGGCGTCCGCCAGCTCCCCCGAGGTCCCTCCAGGGGGCGCCTCTCCTCTTCGGACCAGGTCCCGTACCTCTCGGATGGCTTCGTCCAGCTCCTCGTTGACGATAAAGAAGTCGAAGGACTCAGCGGCTCTCAGCTCGTGGAGGGCCGTGGTGAGGCGGCGGCGAAGGGTCTCCTCCCTCTCGGTCCCCCGGCCCAGGAGGCGCTCGAAGAGGATGTCGACCGATGGTGGTAAGATAAACAGAAGGAGCGCTTCGGGAACCGCTTCACGGATCTGTAGGGCCCCCTGGACATCGATATCCAGCACCACGTGCCGCCCCCTGCTACCGGCCCGAAGCAAGCTCTCCAGGGGGGTTCCGTAGAGGTCGCCATGGACTTCAGCCCACTCGGCGAACTCCCCGTTCCCCACCATGCTCCGAAACTCGTCTTCGGAGACGAACCAATAGTCCACGCCGTGGACCTCATGTTCCCGGGGGGGCCTGGTGGTGGCGGATACGGAAAAAGAAAAATCCTCTTCCCGCTCCACCAGAGCCCGGGCTATGGTGGTCTTCCCTGCCCCGCTGGGGGCGGAGAGGACTACGGGCCGGACCTCCAGGGAAGGCTCCTTCACTCCACGTTTTCCAGCTGCTCTCGAAGGCGCTCGATCTCCTCCCGCATGGCCACGGATGCATGGCCGATCTCCGGATCGTTGGCTTTGGACCCGATGGTGTTGGCCTCCCTGTGCATCTCCTGGACCAGGAATCCGAGGCGCTTCCCCACCGCCTGGTCGCCTTTCTCCTCCATGGTCTGCCGAAACGCCTCCAGGTGCGCCCTGAAACGCACCAGCTCTTCGTTGATATCCCATCGCTCGGCCAGATAGGCGATTTCCTTTGCCAACCGATCTTCGTCGACGTCTTCCATCTGGCTGAGTTCAAGAATGGACGCTCGCAAGCGATCCCTCTCTGCCAGCAGGCGCTCCGGGGCCCTGGCCTCGATGAAGTCGAGGCGTTCCGCCATCACTGCAAGGCGGCCTTCCAGGTCTTCCGCCAGGCGTCGTCCTTCCTCGAGCCTCATCTCCAGGGCCGCGGTAGCGGCCTCTTCCACCAGCTCCCGAAGGAGAGCGGCGTCGATCTCATCTTCTACCCTGACCGCCTCCGGAAGCCGAAGCACGTCCCCCAACCGGAGCAGGGAAGAGAGCTCAACCTCACCGGAAAGTCCAAGCTCCTGTTTCAGCTCTGCGAGGAGGCCTCGGTAGTGCCTGGCCTTCTCGAGGTCCAGCTCCGGGAGGTCCCCGGTTTCCTGCCCCCGTTGACGTTCCAGGGACAAGGTGAGGTTCACGTGGCCGCGGAAGAAGAATCCCTTCAACCACTTCTGTATTTCTGCCTCGTACCGGTCGAAGCCCGAGGGAGTGCGAAAGTGAGCGTTGAAGAAGCGATGATTCACCGTTTTCACCGTGGCTCGAAGCTGGCCCGCGGGGGTTTCCCGGGTGGCTTCCCCGAACCCGGTCATGCTACGGATCATGTACCACTCCTTGAAGTCTTTCTCATGTCAATTCCAGAGCGTCCACCGAACGCCGTAGAGAGAGCGGGTGGCCGGCAGAATCCGACCGGGGTAATCCTGGTTCTGATCCCGAACGGTGAAGTTCTCCCACATGAAGAAAGCCCGAACCGTTACGATTCTGATCTGAAGACGTACATACCAGCTCTGATAGAAAGGAGCCATGGACGGAACCATGCGTGGTTCCTCTTCGCCCCAATCCATGTCCAAGGGAAACGGGACGGCCATGGGGTCCCGTCCCCTGACCCCCAGGTCGAACCAGATCTCCAGGTTCCCGGTATCCTTGAAGGTGTCGTGGAAACTCAGGCTGGCCTGGTAGCTTTGCCTCGGAAGGTAGCGCCAGGGAACCTGGGCTTCGGAGACCAGCTCCGGTTCCGCAGTGGAGTCGGCGGGAGTGGTATACACGTCCTCGGCCTGGTCCCATTTCTGCCACCATCCCACCAGAGAAAACCCTTTGGGATAAAGGGGAATTCGGCCCGAAACCTCGAAGCCGTCCCGGGATCCTCCGGCTTGCGTGGCCCCCGCCCGATCCGTCGGGAGGCCCAGGAGGAAGAGGGAGTCGGCCTCGGTCTTCAGGAGCGCGCCCGCCAGGGAGAGACCTCTCCACCGGAACTCCGCCCCGTATCTCGATCCGCTCTGGTCGGAAAACCGGGGTCCGGGCAAAACCCCCAAGGTGGAGTCGGGCGGCGAAGGTTCGGCCTCCGGATCGGGCGGCGGCAGCGGTGCCTTCGGAAGGTAGGGGAACCCGAACTCCCCGGACCCCCGTTCGGCGAAAAGGGACAGACCGTACACGGGGGCGGTCCAGATCCGAAAACGATTCCTGTTCACGGATCCGCCGTCCCAACGGTCCCAACTCAACTCCCCCGAAACCCCTCCGTAACGTCCCAGCAGACCCTGGGCTTCCAGGTGGGCCGTGGTTTCGGGGAGGCCCTCCCCGGAAAGCTTTCGGAGATGGGCAGCGGCCTGGATCCATTCCGAACCGAAGGTCAGGTGGGCGCCGATCTGGGTTCGGGCCTCCGTGCCGAAGGCGAAGGTGTCCGGCTCCTCGGTACTGATGGAGGAGGAGCTGTAGTAGAGGTCCCCCACCAGCTTCGAGGAGATGCCCCACCGGGTTCGAACAGACCAGTCGGCCCGGGAAGCCTTCCCGGGTCCGAAGAGCTCTCCTCGATCGCTGGAGCGGGATCCATAGTCCACAAGGAGTGCCCCCCTGCCGAACAGAGACTTCGCATACCGGAGCCACGCCCCCTGCGTCACACCCGGCTCCTCACCCCTGGGACCCCGGGTGTCCACCCTTTCCATGGTCAAGGCCACGATCCCGCCCAAGGCTCGAGGATGGCTGAAGGTTCCCCGGAACAGGTTTGAATTCAGGTCTCCGGTTCCGGCTTCGATGAGGGAATAGGGGCGACCTCCCTCGGAGAGAACGCTCTCCAACTCGATCCGGAGCTCTCCCACGGAACGGATGACCCGGATCGATCGGAGCCCAGCCACGCCTACCCGCGCCAGATCGGAGACGCTTCCCTCCAGGGGAAGGAACTCGATTCCGTCTCGGAAGACCCGGACACGCCCACCCCCGACGCCGAAGGCGGAAACGGCCACCGGGGACCCATAGTCCCCCCCTCTGAGAAGCACCAACCCCGGGATCTCTTCCAGGAGCTCCCCCAGGGTAATGGCCTTGCTCCCCAGAATCTCATCCCGGTCGAACTCCCAGATCCCGGTGTTCCAACCCTCCGTGACAGGTCGGATCAGTTCGGGGACAATGACGGCCGGGAGCGTGTCTTGAGGATTGATGCTGTCAGCCTGCGCCTCCTGGAGGCCCAGGGTGTCTTCGGGAGTCTCGACCTGGAGCGTGTCGGGCGGAGGCGGGATGGTATCGGGTATGACCTGGCCTGAGGCAGGAGGGCCAAGGGCCAGGAGAGCGGCGAGAAGGGCCGCCGCCCGGATCTCCATTCGGAGAAGAGCCGCGACGTGACGGATAGGGATAGGGCTGAGGCTCACGCCACCCTGCTCCTGATCCACTCCAGCAGGGTCCGGGTCGGGGCTCCGTATCCACCTTTCCTGAGATAGGAGAGTTTGCCCTCGCCGTATGCTGTCCCGGCGATGTCGAGGTGGGCCCAGGGCACATCCCCCACGAATTCGCTGAGGAAATAGGCCGCTGTGATGGTGCCGGCAGGCCGGCCCCCGACGTTCTTGATGTCCGCTACCGTGCTCTCCAACTGTTCCCGGTACTCCTTCCAGAGGGGCAGAGGCCAGCAACGCTCGCCAGAGGTGACACCTGCTTGCCGGAGCTCCTCCACCAACGCCTCGTCGGTACCCAGGACCCCCGCCGCATGATGGCCCAGCGCGATGACACAGGCACCGGTGAGGGTCGCGCAGTCCACCATGGCCGCGGGTTTGAGGGTCTGGCCGAAGGAGAGGGCATCGGCAAGGATCAGCCGGCCTTCCGCATCGGTATTGATGACCTCCACCGTCTTCCCCTCCCGGGTGCGAATCACGTCCCCGGGTTTTACCGCGGCACCGCCAAGAAGGTTCTCGGAGCTGGGGACGATCCCCACCACGTTCAGCGGAAGGGAAAGCTCCCCCACGGCCTGCATGGCCCCCAGGACCGCGGCCCCTCCGGACATGTCGAATTTCATGTCCTCCATGCCGGTAGCCGGTTTGATGGAAATTCCACCGGCATCGAAGGTGAGCCCCTTACCCACAAGAACCAGGGGGGCCTCTTCCTTTTCGCCCCCTCTGTGCTCCAGAACGATGAACCTGGGCTCCTGCTCGGATCCCTGAGCCACGGCCAACAGGGCTCCCATTCCCTCGGCTTCCATGTCCTTGGGCCCAAGGATCGTGACTTTCAGTCCAAACTCCCGACCCAGACGTTTGGCCTCTTCAGCCAGGTGGGTCGGGGTAGCGATGTTTCCTGGCCTGGCTTGAAGGGTCCGAGCCAGATTCTCTCCCCGGGCCTGGGCCAGGCCAATGAGGAACCCCCGTCTCATCTCCTCCTCGTTTCCCTGGGAGATGAGGGTAAGCTCGGTGACGTTCACCGTGGGGTTCTCCGGATCGTCTTCGGTCTTCAGCTCCTTGAATCGCCAGGCGGCCAAGACCACACCTTCCGTGGCTGCTTGGGCGAAGAGGGCCTGGGAAAGGGGAACGGCCGGATCCATCCAGAGGGAGAGGGCGCCCAATCTCATCTCCTCCGCCACCCGGACCCCGCGGCCGAAAACCCTTCGCAGCACCTCGGCGTCCACTTCTTCCCGCTTCCCTGCTCCAACCAGGAGGACCCTCTCGGGGCCCGATCCTTCCGGCGGAAAGAGAAGGAAGGTCTCCTCCTTCTTTCCGGTAACGTCCTTTCGCTCCAGCGCCCTCTTCACGTCGCCGTCGGTGATGGCGTCCACGGCGGCGAGGGTGCCTTCCAAGGTCTCCACCCCCTGAAAAACGGGGAGAATCAGGAGGGGAGACGGCACAGCCAACGGATCCTGGAGGATGAGCTCAACGTTCATGGATGGGTGCCTATCACTGGATGGCCTGTGGAATCGGATTCGACGCCGGATGCGACAAGGGAAAGGAATATAAGGCACATCAGGTTTCTGCGCGGCCCCTGATTACCCTTCCCTTCCAACTCTCTGACCGTATTTGTTGCCCATCAAGGGTTTTCTTCTTACCTTGACTTTCGGTTTTTATTCGGTATTCCAGAACTGTTCGATGGCCATGCCTCAGCTGTACCAGGAGCATCCCCTCCCTTTGGACGTGGAGGGGAAACGGGGAGCCTTCCCCCTTTTCTCGACTTCCCTCTCCGGAAGCCGACAGGCTCTCTGCGTGTGGCTGCCCACCTTCGAGTTGAGGTTGGAGCTGGTTCGCGCTCCGGAGCTCGATGCCACCTCCGTGGCCCTCCTTTCTCCGGGAGAGGGCACCCGGCGAACCCTGTGGCAGGTTTCAGAGCGAGGGGCGGAAGCCGGCGCCAGGCCGGGCCAGCTCGTCTCCCAGGCCATCTCTCTCTGTCCGTCTCTGACCCTCCTGGAGCCCGATCCGGCCCACTACGACGCGGCTCAGGAGGAGATGGTGGAAACCCTCATGGAGCTGAGCCCGGTTGTGGAGCCCGCCGGCCATGGGCGAGTCTTCGTGGGAATGGACGGTCTGGAGCGCCTTCACGGCTCCCCTTCCCGTCAGGTGAGGATCACCCTTCAGGCTCTCCTGAAGGTCTTTCCCAGACCCCTGGTGGCGGCGGTCCGCGTGGGCCGGGCTTCGGGAAAATTCGGAGCCTGGGTAGCGGCGGCCCGGGCCGAATCGGGAAAGCCGGTCCTGGTGCCCGACTCCAGTCTTCCCTCCTTCCTCTCCTCCTGTCCCGTATCCGTTCTTCCCGTGGATCCTCTCATGATCCAGCGGCTGGAGCGTCTCGGCATCACCACCCTGGGAAAGATCATCTCTCTCCCGGAGCCGGCCCTGGTTGGTCAGTTCGGGCCGGAAGGACGTAAGGCCCTGGAGTGGGCCACGGGCCGGCGCATCGACCCTGTGCGTCCCCTGCGCCGACCCGATCCCATCCGGGTTTCCCTGGACTTCCCAACGCCTGCCGGACGAACCGAAGCCATCCATGGAGCTCTGGACCGTCTCCTGGAAAAAGCTCTTTCACGACCGGATCGCCGGGGCCGCAGCGTGCATGGCGTCCGTCTCCGGGCCCGCCTGGAAGGAGGCGGATCCTGGTCCACGGAAGTCGTTCTCCGGGAGCCCACGGCTCGAAGGGAATCCATCGCCTTTCCGCTCAAGGCCCGCATGTCCCTCTCGCCTCCTCCCCGGGCCGTGGAGAGGCTCACCGTGGAGATCTTCCGGTTCGGGCCCGCTTCCTCCCAGACCGGTTTCTTCGACCGGAAGGAAGAGGGAGGAAGGGAGTCCGGGGGGATGGAATTGGAGGAGGGGGCCGTCCCCTCTGCTCTGCGGGAGGCGGTGAAGGAACTGAAGCTGAAGCTGGGCCACTCCCCCCTCTACCGGGTGGTGGAGGTGGATCCCTGGTCCCGAATCCCTGAGCGGCGCCACGCCCTCATGAACTTCGAGCCGTGATGAGTCCAGCCGTGAGGACGTTGCGACATGATGGCGCTCTGGAGCCCGCACCATGACGAAAAAGCTCGATCCCCAGGCCCTCCATCCTTTGAATACACCCCGACCTCTCCGGGTCCGGACGGGAGGCGGTGGCCGTCCCCTCTTCCTTTATCTGAAGGGAGGTACGCGAAAGGTCCGGCAGATCCTGGAGGTCTGGCAGGTGGACGACGAGTGGTGGAGAGACCCCATCTCCCGGCGCTATGCCAGGCTGGTGCTGGAAGACGGGCGGATCGTCACCGTGTACCGGGATCTGGTGAGCCGGACGTGGTATTTGCAGAGGGAGTGAGGGGGGGTGGTTCCACAAGAGTTTCAGCTGAAACGGCTTGGAGTTCTGCCCGGCCTCCCTGCGGTACCCCTTCGGGGGCCGCTCGCCCACCGGTTTCGAATTC
>JASFVN010000421.1:0-3790 GCA_050049805.1 Gemmatimonadota bacterium | reverse complement strand
GAACCCATGAGATCCAAGCCCCCCCTCGTCCCCGCCGCGTTGTTTCTATTCGCCCTGGCCGTCGTCCCCGCCCGAGCCCAGGCTCAGAACCTGGCAGAGATGTGGCAGATCACTCCGAAGGCTGGCGTGGAAGTAGGCTTTCAGGAGGCTTTCAAGGCTCATATGGACTTCCGGGTGGCCCACGGTGAAACGTGGATCTGGCAGACCTGGGAAATCGTCGTCGGCGAGGACGTCGGCGATTTCCTCATCGTTTCCTTTGACCATTCCTGGGCCGATTGGGACGCGTACGAGGTCGGTGACTTCATGCAGGTGGCGGGGGCCCACTTCGGCGCCACTGTGAGCCCGTTGGTGGAAGACGCGGCGAACATGATCTTCCAGGGCGACAGCACCCTGTCGAAGATGCCAACAGATCCGGCTTATGAGCCCAGCCTCGTGAACACCATGGCGTTCAGCCTGGCTCCCGGGAAGTTCATGGCCTTCAACGGGGCCATGGCCCAGCTTCACGCCGCCATTGTGGAAGCCGACATGCCCTTTTTCTACCTCTCCAGCGCCCCGGTCGTAGGGGGAGACGACAGCGATTTCACCATGGCCTTCATCGGAGAAAGCTGGGCGGATTTCACCGATCCGGACCCAGATCTCATGCAGGTCATGGCGGAGAAGTACGGCGAGGAGGAGGCCATGGCTATCTGGACCACCCTGGACGAGTCCGTGGCCGGCATCCAATCCAGCATGCTTCGTCTCAGGCCGGACCTCTCGAATCTGCCCGAGATTTGATCACCACGGGCCGAGCCGCTGTCCAGAGAGAACCGCCAGCTCGGGGCGGATGATACACATATGTTTACGCAGATACACTTGTGAGAACGGCCCGGGGGGCTCCCTCCGGGCCCTGATTCTCTCCCATTTGAATCTTCTCGGCCTCCAGCCCGTACTTATACCTAGAAGTCCTAGGGAGCGGGGCCCGCTTTCTATCTGTCGGCCGCCAATGCGTTGGCCGTGGAAGTGGTCGCCGGCAAGAGTCATCACCCCTTGGGAGGTGCGGACCGAAATGGCCAACCCCAAAGCAGACCTCCTGAAAGGCACGCTGGACCTTCTGATTCTGAAGGCGCTCACCTTCGGCTCTCGCCACGGGTACGGGATCGCCCGGTGGCTGGAGGAATCGAGTCGCGACCTCCTCCACATCGAAGAAGGATCCCTTTACCCGGCTCTCTCCCGCATGGAGAAAAGGGGATGGATCCGGTCCGAATGGGGGGCGTCGGAGACCAACCGGAAGGCCAAATATTACAGGCTCTCTTCCGAGGGCCGGGCCCAATTGCAGACCCAATCCCAGGGATGGGAAAGGCTGGTGGAGGCCATGTCCCTCGTTCTCGACAGGAAGCAGGTCTGAGGTCGGACCATGTCGTCTCCCCTGGATCGTTGGAATCGCATCTGGTCCCATCTCTCCGGAAAAAGGCTGGGGCAGCAGGTGGACGAGGAGCTGGAATTCCACCTGGAGATGTTGTCTGAAAAATTCCGAGCCGGGGGCCTGGACCCCCTGGCAGCCAGACGGGCTGCCGAGGCACGCTTCGGTGACACCGAACGCATACGAAGGAAAACTCTCCGGGCCGAACGGTCCCGGGTTGGAAAGCAGAATCGAGCTCTCTATATGGATAACCTACGCCAGGATCTCCGCTTCGCCTTCCGGCAACTCTGGAAACGTCCGGTCTTCAGCATTATCGCTTTGGCCATGCTGGCCCTGGGCATTGGGGCCAACACGGCCATTTTCAGCGTCGTCCACACCGTCCTCCTGCGACCTCTTCCTTTCCATGAACCGGATCGGATCGTCCGGATCTGGGAGTCCCGCCTGGACCAGGGATGGGAACGGGCTTCGGTGGCTCCGGGGAACTTCTGGGACTTCCGGGATATGAACCGGACCTTCCAGGACCTGGGAGCCTACCGCTTCGCCTCCGCGAATCTTACCGGGCTGGACCACCCGGAGGTGTTGAGCCTTGGCCGGGTGACCTCCGGGTTCTTCGGAGAGATCCTGGGAGTGAGGCCGGCTCTGGGCCGCACCTTCCTTCCCGGGGAAGATTCGGGGCAGGGAGAGAACCGTATCGCCCTCCTTGGCAACGAGTTCTGGCACAACCGGTTCGGCGGCGACCCGGACATCCTGGATACGAGCCTGACCCTGGATGGCGAGATCTACACAGTGGTGGGAGTTCTACCAAGGGGGAGACCCTGGCTGGACTATGCCGACGTCTATGTGCCCATGGTCCGGGACTTCGAGACGGCGCGGGCGAGCTTTGAGTTGGCGGTCATTGGAAAGCTCCTGCCGGGAATGACGCTGGACGGCGGCCAGGCCGACCTGGACGCCGTGGCCAAGCGGCTGGAAGAAGCTTTCCCCGAGGACCTGGCCGGGATCGGTGTCACGGTGGGCCCTTCCAGTGAGTGGGTGGCGGAGCCCGAGACCCGACGGGCTCTCTGGGTCTTGTTGGGTGCCGTGGGGTTTCTCCTCATGATCGCATGTGTGAACCTGGCGAACCTCTTCCTGGCCCGGGCCACAGGCCGGGTGAGGGAGACCGCCATCCGGGCAGCCACGGGAGCTTCCAGAGGCCGCCTCATTCGCCAGGGACTCACCGAGTCGCTGGTGGTTTCTCTTCTGGGCGCCGCCCTGGGGTTGGCATTGGCGTCCTGGAGTGTGAGCACTCTCACGGCCATGGCCCCGGGAGACATCGGGGGGCTCTCCGATGTGACCATCAACGGGTGGGTTCTGGCCTTCACCCTGGGTGCCGGGATCCTGACGGGGGTGGTGACGGGTCTGGTGCCGGCATTGCAGGCTTCCGGCGGGGACGCGGCCTCGACGCTTCGGGCCGGCGGTCAGAGCATTGCAGGAAACCGGGCCCAGAACCGGCTCCGTGGAACTCTGGTGGCGGCAGAGGTCGCCCTGTCCCTGGTTCTCCTGGTGGGCTCCGGGCTACTGATCCGGAGCTTCAGTGAACTCATGGGGGCAGAGAAGGGATTCGAGACCGAGAACCGCCTCATCGCTTCGGTGAACATCCCCGATACGTATGGTCCGGAGGAGTTTCTGGCCTTCAACCAGCAGCTCCTGGAGCGGGTGAGGGCCCTCCGTCCGGTGGAGAATGCCGCTGCCGTCCACATTCGTCCCCTGGCGGGAGGGAGCACTGGCCTTGGTTTCGTTCGCCCCGACCAGACGGACCCCGAGGGGGGAATCCCCTGGGCTTCCTGGCGGCTCATCAGCTCCGGTTACTTCGAGACCATCGGGGTGCCGATTCTACGGGGCCGGGATTTCACAGACGACGATCTGAACTTTGCCAGTGACGAAGCCTTTCCCATCATCATCAGCGAGCGCATCGCCGAGCTACTTTGGCCGGGTGAGGATCCGTTGGGCCGGATCATGACCCTTTGGGCCGGCCAGAACGGACGGCCGGGTGAGATCATCGGTGTGGTGGGGGATATGCTGGAGCGGGGTATCGACCAGGGCCCGACCTTCGCCGTCTATCTTCCCTACTTCGGACCTGGATGGCCCCCGGAACTGGTGGTCCACACTGCTGGTGACCCGACGGCCCTGGTCCCGATCCTCCGAAACATCCTGGCGGAGATGGACCCGAACATTCCTCTATCCGACATCGCCACAATGGAGGATATGGTGGGGCGGTCCGTGGGGAGCGCCCAGTTCATCACCGTTCTGGTGAGCGTCTTCGCCGCCCTGGCCCTGGTCCTGGCCTTGGCCGGTGTCTACGGGGTCCAGTCCTACTCGGTGGCCCAGCAGACCTCCGAGATCGGCGTTCGGGTG
>JASFVN010000422.1:0-3790 GCA_050049805.1 Gemmatimonadota bacterium | reverse complement strand
CCGCCGTTCAAGCCTCTCACGCCGAACCCGACGACGGAAAGGCCGGTGACGGGAAACGGTCCTTGGCCCCAGCCATCGCCAACTGGGTCGTGAACGAGCTCCTCCGGGAGCTCAAGGGCCGATCCCTCCTGGAGGTTCCCATCACTCCCGAGAGGCTGGCCGCTCACGTGGCTCTCCTGGAGGGAGGTACCATCTCCCAACCGGTGGCCAAGGACATCTTCCAGGAGATGGTGGCGGAAGGCGTGGATCCCCGCGTCGTGGTGGAAAAGCGAGGTCTCGAGAAGATCGATGATCCGGACCTCCTCGAGGCCATGGTGAGGAAGGCCCTCGATTCCAATCCCGAGAAGGTTCAGGAATACCGGGATGGGAAGAAGGGCCTTCTGGGATTCTTCATGGGACAGGTCATGAAGGAGACCGGTGGCAAGGCCGATCCGAAGGTGGTGAACGGGCTCCTGCGACAGACCTTGGACGGCTGACCATGCCGAAAAACCTCCGGCCGCCCTGGGTTGGGGCGGCCGGAGAGTGTACTCCATGCCCGGGTTCGAAGCCGTCTACCCGCACCCGCCTGTCAGGACCTCTGAGATGCTCCTCGCCTCGGCGTCGTAGACGATCCCGAACGGCGCCGTGCCCTCTTGGTCCCGATCCCTGTCCCACACCAGTAACCGATCGTCGAAGCCGGCGGTTCGGTCAGGGAGAATATCGGCGACCATGACCTGGGCTTCGTAGCACCCGCCGACGGACAGGTCTCCCGTCGCGAACAAGTCTCCCCGGTCCGAGTTCCCGATGAGGGAATGGAGGAAGGTCCGGTTCCCGTCCGGGTCGGTGAGCATGACCTGAAGGACGGTTCTCAGCGCTGGATCGGCTCCGACCTCCGCATCTTCCTCATATGCGCCGATCCACATACGAAGCTGGCCCGGTTTCTTTTTGGGGGGCGGGGCTTCTGCCCAGATGTCCCCGGTGACCACTTTGACGAAGCCCATCGGTGCACCCCCCTGGAATCGGGCGATGCCTGCCTCACCGAACCTCCTGAACGGGTTCGCCCACATCCTTCCGCCTTTTTCATTCACGTACGAGAACATAAAGGTGAAGTCGTCGGCGGCGTTCAGGGGATCCAGATCCGGGATCGTCTCTTCATCGGCGTACTCAAACGTCATCCCGTCGTCGTCCCACAGCCTGGGCGTCCACTGGCCCTGCCAGTAGATCTCCAGGCGGGCGGGGGCAGTGGCGTGAGGTACGGGCGATGGGATCGGTTCGGGAGAAAACAGGCGGGCGGCACCGAGGGCCATGTGCCCGTTGTCCAGGGTGAGGTCGAGATAAAGGTCCTTGATGACCGGATAGGACCAGAATTGGAAGGAGTCCACGCTCCCCTTGTAGGTCAGGACCAGCTTGTTGCAGGGGTTGTTCGCGTCGGGGCACCGATTTCCAGCCTCATCCGGCGCCTCGTCCAGCTTCTCGACCCAGAAGTCCAGGATCTCGAAGTCCAGAACCTGGCCGGTATTCTTCTCCCGCACCTGGAAGCGTTCGGTACCGATGCCCTTCTTTCCCCGCGAGGTCGTCACCATCACGTCGTATAGTCTCACCTCGGCGTCCACGTCGATCAAAACCTCGGCCTCGAGGCGGTTTTGGTTGATGTACTTGACCCGCGTGGCCCTTACCTTCTCACTCGGGACGAAGACATCCTCGGAGACCTCCTCTCCGAAATCCACTTCCGATCCGCGGTCGAAGTTGGCTCCCAGGACCAGGACGGTCAGTGCGGTATCCTGAGGTGCATCGGGCGGATCGGTGGCGTCCACGACCGGGGGATCCGTGGGGACGGTTCCGGGCTTTGCGAACTGAACCTCTACGATCTCTGGCTCGAGGGCCCCTTCGTCTGAACAACCAGACGAACCCAGGGCCAGAAGAGCCATGGAGACGATGAAAGGTGCTGCGCATGAGAAGGGCCAGGTCACCGAACGCATGGGATTCTCCCTTTCCGAACTTGTATGAACCAGGAATCTAAGGATGTTGCACGGATTCGGCCCCGGCTTTGTGCGCAGGCCCGGTGACGAAACCGCCGCCAACGAGTTGATATGCGGCCCAGTGATACGGTTCCCGAAACCCCTCCGTGTTCAGCAGAGCCCTCTGCGCAGACGCCAGGGCGAGGGAGGGGGATCCATTTCTCAGGCCGCGGTAGAACGCCTCGGCAAACCTCGCGGCCCCTTCGTCCTCGACGGGCCAGAGTGTGGCAATGACATTTCGGGCCCCCGCGTAGAGGAAGGCTATTGCCAGGGTTGCCAGATCTTCCCCCCTCTCGAAACTGGTGGTTCCAGAAGGCCCCGCGGCTGTCTCGCATCCGGAGAGGAAAACCAGCGGGGAGGCCACATCCATGTGGAACAGCTCATGGACCTCGAATCGCCCGTCGTTGTACCCGCTTCTCCCCCCCGGCGCCATCTCGAGACGGGAGAACAGAGGATTATGCGGGTTGAGCACACCGTGGGTGGCGACGTGAACCACCTGGTGGGAACCCAACTCCCGACGGAGCCGGGCCTCGGTGGCCGACGCCCCCAGGTAACTCTGGATCCTGGGAATTCCCCTTGCCACGGCTTCGGCTTCCGCCACGGTCCCGGGCAGGCGGTCAGGGAACGGGGCTAGCACCGAGGCGTTTTCGGGCACTCTGGACCCCTCACCTCCCCATGGCCGGAGAACGGATAGGGCGCCTGCCGACGGGAGGACCCTCGTCAGATAGATCTCGGCCAGGTATTTCCCGGCTCTCCGGTCATAGAGGGCGGTGAAAGGCAGGTAGTTGAGGGCTCCGTGAGGCACAAAGAGGAGCTCCATACCCGGGCCCACAAGGCCCGTGTCCATGACCCCCCCGAGCAGCACTTCATATAGGCCCGACAGCACCAGCCTGGCTTCGCCCTGGGTGGGTTCGCCCCGGGTGATCAGCTCCCGGGCCAGGCGAACTCGGCTCGAGAGGTTCTGCCCTGAAATCGGGGCCCGGAAATGGTGGATATCTGATCGAGTCAGGACAAAGCCCTCCACCGAACCGTTGGGAGGCGCGAGGTATTCCACCAACACCTGCCCAGGCAGGAGGGCATACTGGACGTCCTCCAGCCTTGTCGGCGCCGTTCCGAGTAGCGCCGCTTGGGCGGCGTCGATCTCGGACGCCCTCACCGTGAGCTCTCCATGTCGGGTCCGGAGAGAGTCTACTCGTGCATAGAGTCGAGCCAACTCTGTCAGTTGATCCTTTGTCCGCTCCTCCCGGGGGAACCCCTCCAGGTAGTCGATGCTGAGAACGAGCTGGTCGATCTGGAGGAGAGCCGTCTCGGCCTCCAGGAGGGTGGCCGCGGTGGCACTCCGTCCACTTTGGGTATCTACGGAGGAGTCTGGTCCTCCCCGTGTCAGTCCGTTGGGCAGCTCTGCCCGGGCCGCACCGATTCCCTCTTTGAGGGCCCGGCCCCTTGCGGCGTCCGACACGGTGAAGGCCTCCGATATGCGGTCCTGGGTCAGAAGCAGGGAGACGAGGTGGGAGTAGACCTCCTGTCTGTCGGAAAGGTAGGTGGTTCGGAGCATTCCGGAGCCAAAACCCCTTCGAACCCGCTCGACGGCTTCGAGGGCCTTCTCACCTTCTGCAAGGGCGGAATCGGGCAGGGCGAGACCGGCGAAGGCCTTGGATCGGAGGAGGTGAGCCTCCCACTCGCTGGCGAAGCTCCCTCTGGCCAGGTCTCGACCAACCCCCTCAGTAGAACTGAGAACCCGAGGGAAATCCTGGTTTCTCTCGGCGATTCGAGCCTCCGTGAGGGCCAATTCC
>JASFVN010000420.1:0-3795 GCA_050049805.1 Gemmatimonadota bacterium | reverse complement strand
ACCCCGCGTCGCCGTAGAACAAGAAAAGGAGAGCCTCCAGCACATGGTCCGACGGAGGATCCTCCGCCACCTTCGCCGACCCTACGGCCCCATCTCCCGAATCCTCGCCCACATCGGGTAGCCCGCTTCACTGCCCCCGCTCATCCATCCCCCCAGGGGGCCACCCCAGACTGAATTTTACATGGGACTCGCAGGTGGTGAAGGAGGAGAGGCCGCCCAGAAATCCTTCCCCGACGACTTCGATCAGACCTGGGACGCCTGACCGCTCAGGCCCACCGACCCCACCGGAGGCGCGCCCCAAAACCCGCAGTTCCCCACCAACGCACCCAAGATCCCACTCTGTCTGCCTTTCTTGACCCCTCCCGTTCGCCTCATCCACATTCTCCCAGCAACCTCTGGACCTCGTAGAGGCCTTCTTTTTCCTTCTTCAACCGCTGGATTACGGGAACATCTTTCCAGGAACCAGGCCCGTTTCTTCCGTGAACCTCCGGGGAACTGTGATCCGCCCAACGGAGTTCGGATCGCAACCCGGCTCGATGCCTGGGCCATCCTCAACAACCCGGATCTCATTTGGATTCTCACGAATGAGTTTCTGGACGCCGACAAGGTCTCGCTGGAAGGCAAGCAGGCGAAGCTCCGAGAGAAGTGCGAAGACACGACCTCCCGTCCCCTCCGGTTCCAGCTCGCACCCGTCGAGGGGATGGGCACCGATGCAGAGGCCGTCCTTTGAGTTTTCGTGCCACCCGCACGTACCCTTGGCCACATTGTACTCCCCTCCAAATGGTTCAGGGAACCAGTGGATGAAATTCCATCCGTCGAAATCCTGACTGCAAAGGTTACAGGGGACCGCTTCCGTTCCTGCTTGGGCCTGCATTGAGTCTGGAGAGAATCCCATACATCCGAGCACAATGCCGATGGTCCAAAAACCCGGTCTCATTTGTCTCCCTCCTCTAGATGTAGCTGCTCTATACGGATTACCGTAATGTCATAAGGGCCAACGTCACGGACCGCCACCAAGTCCTCCCCGAGGAATGCAATTACCATCCCCGCCATCCGGTGCCGACCCAGGCTCCGACCGGTTTCCGAATCCAGCACCTCCACGATGGTGTCGACGACTTTCGGGTATTGAACCATCGACCTCTCGGCTCTGTCCGCCTCGGAAACCGTTGTATCGGGCGCTTCCGCTGGGTGATGGGACGCGACCCAGAGACGATTGGACTGGTCCTCCCGCAGAGCAACGAGTACCGGGGGTGGCGGGGAGGTGTAAGGGTTGATGACCCTTTCTGGTTCCACCGAAGTAGAAGGGAACCAGCCACGGCTGAGATCCAACGTTCGAACCGAATCTCCGAAACTGGATCGCTTCTCAAAGACATAGCGATTGTTCGCGGCTATCCAGAACCCTCCGTTGGCCGAGGGCCCGACAATCCGAGCGAATCCAAGGTAGTTCTTCGCCTCGATCGGCAACGCGAACTCGGCCAGCAGGGAATCTGTCGTCGTGTCAATCCGGAGCAGGCGAAAGCCCACGCCTCGCCTCGTGAGACCGAAATGGAGGATTACGGACGCGTTCTCGACGAGGGCCGCCTGCATGACATCAACGGCGGGTATGTGTCGAATTTCGCTGACCTCCAGGTGGTCGTCGAACACGGTCTCGCGACCGTTGGAGAAAACGTGAAGACAGCCTTGGCCCGCGACCAACCGATCCACCACCCGAAACTCGCCCGGGCCGTCTCCTCCGCTCCCCAGGAGCCACGGTTCCGATCCCGTCTCATAGACGGCTACGGCATCCCTCATGCCATCTAGAGGCCCGACGAAAACATACGGCCCGAGCTTCGCAACCGATGAGAGTGGAGACGGCGAAAAGGGGTCTTCTACGGCTCCGAGCACGGCTATGGGTGTCGTGCTCAAACAGTCTTCGCATGGAGTTTGGGCTGCGGTCGAGAACGGAAACACCGCAATAGTGATCAGTTCCGCTGCTCCAAAGGTGAGCCGTCCTCGACAAGGTCCACGCATAGGGCCTCCCACCAAATTCAAACTGGGGAGTGATGTTCCTTACTAGAGGCTACTCCACCGCCCTCCCACAACTTCGCCTGGACTCAGGGGCCCAAAGGGCCTATCGGTTCCTGAACCGCGCTTTTCATCGGAGGCCGTTCTCCTTGAGTCTAGCCCGCCCCCATCCGTCCCAGAGGCCAGGCACCCTGTTTCTCCCCCCCCGTGCCCTCCACCGACTGGGGGTGCCATTCCGCTCCCACCCCCCCGGGGACCAGCCTTTCGCCGAAACGTGACTGCCCGAAGATAGGACTGGCGGAGATCGCCTTGCTTCACTCATTGTGAACCAATTTCACTCAGTGTGACGTTCCAAACCGTCAACCAGAAGCGGCTTGAGGACGTGGTGTTCCCACCAGAGCACCCACTCCTCCAGAGACCTGGTTCTCGCACCCGTAGGAATCACCCCCAGCCCCCGTTTCAGGAGCTGGGTGAGGCCGGATTGCCAGGAGTACCCCATGCGAACGGCCACTTCACTCCACGACCGCTCCTCGATCTCCGCTTCCGCTAGGGCATTGAGGGCGTTACACGCATCCAGATAGGCGGGCAAACCAAATTCTTTGCCACCAGCTGCCCGAGAGAGGTGCTCGCGGCTGACCCCAATCCTCCGGGCTACGGCCCCCACTGTGTGAATCGTCTGTCCGTTTTCGTTCCAGAGCGGAATCCTCTGATCCAGGACGACCACCAGGGCCTCCCGCAACGCAAGCGGAAGGTGCGTGAGGCCTCGGAGTTGGGCCCGGACGTGCGCCTTCCAGGCATCGAGTCGGGCCCAGGCAATCTCCTTGGGAAGCAAAGGCAGATCCACGGGCATCACGCAGACCTCACCAGTAGGAAAAGGCAACGGCCGAGGAAGGGCTTCCGGTTGGTCGGCGAGGAGAATGGCACGGAGGTACGGCAGCGAGTCTTTGAGACCGGCGAAGGCTTTGCGAAACGTCCTCTGACAAAAGAGGGTCGCCTCCGAGACGACGACACCGACCTCTTCTGAGAGGTCGGCAAGGTCCTCGACACACCGGGGAGTCCACATCAAGAGATCCGCACTCGTGAGGACCCGTTCCACCTTCATTCGAAGGAGGTCGCTCTCGAAAAAGCACGGAACGGGACGGTCGAACACTTCAGAACCCAACTCGCCAAACGAACTTCTCTCACCGGCTACCGTGCTACCGGTACCTCTGGGTCCCCAGCCGGAACCCGTTTGTTTAGGAGGACCGTGTTGTGGCAGATCGCGCGGGGAGATCCAGAAAGCCAGGAGGGGGGGACTCGTGGCCAAGTCCGATCACTACGCCTCCTTTATGATATGAGGATCGAAGGGGGGGGCAAGGTTGTCGTTTCCGGGAGCACCCGTCCCATCTCAAAGGAGTTCCGGCCACCAGCTGCTGCGATTGGTCAACACGCCAGAAAGGACCTCGCCGGTGTCGCCGTTGACCGCCAAGTGGACCTTCCGCCAAACCCACCTTTTGGAGGCTTCCGCAGGTGGCCGACGTGAAACCTGAGACCTGTGGAGTCGATCAGCAGGTGTATCGACCGATCTTTGACCACCGCGCGGAAGTTGGTGTCACCGAGCTTCTCAAGTCGCCGGGATAGTTGGGAATCTCCCCTCTCCATTTCGGCATCATGATGGTGCTGAACCTCTGCATCGGCCTCTGCACCCCTCCGGTGGGATCCATCCTTTTCGTGGGATGCGGGATCGGGAAGACCACCGTTCCCAGGACATCGAGGGCCCTCCTTCCCTTCTATGCCGTCATGATCCTGGTG
>JASFVN010000122.1:0-11853 GCA_050049805.1 Gemmatimonadota bacterium | reverse complement strand
GTTCATGACGTCATATGCGCCACCGTAGGCCTTCCGAGTGATCACCGTGATTTTCGGCACCGTGGCCTCACTGAAGGCATAGAGAAGCTTGGCTCCGTGACGGATGATGCCACCGTGTTCCTGGCTGACGCCGGGAAGGAAGCCAGGCACGTCCTCCAGGATGATCAGAGGAATGTTGAAGGCGTCGCAAAAGCGCACGAAACGCCCGCCTTTATCCGACGAGTCGATGTCCAGCACCCCTGCCAGGACCGCGGGCTGGTTGGCAACGATCCCTACGGGCCCACCACCCAGACGGGCGAAACCCGTGATGATGTTCTGGGCGAATCCAGCGTGGACCTCCAGGAACACACCCTCATCCGTTATGCACTCGATAACCTCATGCATATCATAGGGCTGATTGGGGTTATCAGGTACGATCTCAAGTAATCTCTCATCCTGCCGATCCAGGGGATCATCGGTAGGCAAAGACGGGGGAGGTTCCTGATTGTTCTGAGGGAGGAAGCGCATGAGCTCCCTGACGGAAGCCAGAGCCTGGGGTTCGGAGTCGTGGGCGAAGTGGGCTACGCCGGATCGGGTGGCGTGGACGTCCGCCCCACCCAGACTCTCCATGTCGATGTCCTCGTGGGTCACGGTCTTCACCACGTCCGGTCCCGTGACGAACATGAAGGACGTACCTCTCACCATGAAGATGAAGTCGGTGATGGCCGGAGAATAGACGGCACCCCCCGCGCAGGGACCCAAGACCACGGAGATCTGAGGAATGACACCCGATGCCAGGGTGTTTCTGAGGAAGATGTCTGCGTAGCCCCCAAGGGAAACCACACCCTCCTGGATTCGTGCCCCCCCGGAGTCATTCAGTCCGATGAGGGGTGCTCCATTTTTCAGAGCCATCTCCTGCAGTTTGACAATCTTCTCGGCGTGGGCCTCCGACAGGGAGCCGCCGAAGACCGTAAAATCCTGCGAAAAGACGTAGGCGAGCCGGCCATGGATCGTGCCGTAGCCCGTTACCACACCGTCTCCCAGGATTTTTTTCTTGTCCAGGCCGAATTCCGTGGACCGGTGCGTCACGAAACGGTCCAGCTCGACAAAAGATCCCTCGTCCAGAAGGAGGTCCAACCTCTCTCTGGCGGAGAGCTTGCCCTTCTTGTGCTGCGCGTCCAGGCGGTCCTTGCCACCTCCGAGTTCTGCGTCCCTCTGAAGATCCTCCAGCCGCTTGAGCTTCTCGTCCAGAGACATGGCCTTCCGCCTAATGCATGTGGGAGGAGATATAGATCATCTCGTGATTCTGGATTCGGACAAGCTGAGGCACCCGCCGTATCCTGTCACCTTCTACGGTGAGATGGCCTGTGGCCCCGGGCAAATCTTCGATTCCCTCCATGGCTCGAAGCAGCTCCTGGGTGTTCCGGGGATTCTCCCTCAGGCCCGCCAGGAGGAGGAGGGCGGCATCGTACCCATAGGCAGGAATCTCACTCCTGAGGGACTTCTGAAAGAGGGCCTCGTAGCGCAGACGAAACCGCCGGAATGCCTCGGTCTCATCTTGGCTCAACCGGGTGGTCGACGCGATCACCCCGTCCGTGTGCCGCGAGTCCACATTCTGGACGATCTCTTCTTCCGTCCAGCCTGCCGTTCCGAGTAGCTGGATTCCCAGAGTGTCCAGGCCGTAATACGTGAACTGCGGTGCCAGGAGCTGGATGTCATCTGGTGGAAGCGGAAGGAAGAGCCCGTCGGGAAGGACGGACCCGACCTCTTCGAACTCGGCCTGGAAAAAAGTGGCTCCGGAATCGTAGACCACCTCCCGGGCTACACTTCCCCCTGCCCTCTGGAAGGCTTCCAGGAAGGCCTCTGCTTCGATCCGGGCTTCTTCCGTCCCCGGCCTGAGGATCGCTACCCGCTCCAGGCCCAGGTCCCAGGCGTACTGGGCCAGGACTTCCGCCCCGCTGGGATCTGGACCCGACAAGGACAGGGCCCCAGGAGCATCTTCAACAGGGAGGGGAGCAAAAGGGGAGACGACCGGGAGATTCGTTCTTCTCGCTTCAGCCGACACAGCGAAATATTCCTGGCCAAGAGGACCGACGATCCCCACCACACCTTCCTCCTCCAATCTGACCACCGCCTCCCGGGCCCTCTCGGTCGATCCTTCGTGGTCCACGATCTCCAGTCGGATGGGCCGCCGAAGCTCTCCCTGAAACTCCTCCATGGCCACCTGGATACCCTCCAGGACCCACTCTCCATATTCGATCAGCCCCGGCGAGGTCCCGGACTGGGGAAGGATAGCACCAAGGATGATGGGCTGCCCCAAGACCTCTTCAAGGGTCCCGTCCAGAACCCCACGGCAGAGCTCCAACTCTCTGGGTTCCAACTCTCCATCAAGAGCGGATTGAGCCCAAACCCTCGCCTCTTCGGTCTCTCCACCAAGAAAGAGGGAAACCGCGAGCTCGGTGGCCACGACACCCCGAAACGGATGCGGCGACGGGATCTCCTCCAGGATCCCCCTCAGCTCGTCCACTCCCACGGACCCCACCACCTCCCGAAGCAAACCCACCCCTTCAGCAACCGTCTCATCCTCGGCCGTGTTTGCCGGGAGGAGAAGAAGGCTGGAGAGGGAACCTGCCCGATCTCCATCTGCGGCAAGGGCTTCCGCCTGCATCACGACGGCTTCCGGAAACATGGGGTGGACGTCTTCAAAAAGGGCCAGATACTGGCCTACGGCCTCCACCGCGTCGCCGGTTTCGCCCATTCCCAGCGACGCCCGGGTGAGGATGGCGTACGCCTCTCCGGAGCCGAGTGCATTGGGGTAGTGCCGAATGATCCCCAGGGCTGCCTCTCGGGCCTCTTCGAAAGAGGATTCCATCAGGAGATTTCGGGCTTCAGACAGCGCTGCGGCCGCCTCCTCCTCCAATGCTTCAGGCAGGTTCCCCTTCTCGATGGACGGAATGGGGGCAGGAACGGGGGTCGGTTCCGACTCCGGCCTCCCAACCGGGGTACAACTGGTGCCCACCACTCCCAGAACAAGGGAGAAAAGAACCGCCCGAACACCAAAGGCGCCCGGGCGGCGGTCTGTTCCGGGAGGGCGTTGGATCCGCTGGATCATCTTCCCTCCGAGAGGACTATGCCTCCTCTTTCGGCTCCTCAGCTTCTTCAGCTTCTTCCTCGTCAGAAGCCTCGTCCTTAGGCTCTTCAGCTTCCTCAGCTTCTTCCTCGTCGGAAGCCTCTTCCTTCGGTTCCTCAGCTTCTTCCTCGTCAGAAGCCTCGTCCTTAGGCTCTTCAGCTTCCTCAGCTTCTTCCTCGTCGGAAGCCTCTTCCTTCGGTTCCTCAGCTTCTTCCTCGTCGGAAGCCTCTTCCTTCGGCTCCTCAGCATCCTCTTCCGGAGGAGACGCGTCCTCAGGCTCCTGCGCTTCTTCTTCGGGTTCCGCAGCTGTATCGGCCTCGGGCGCTTCAGAAGGCTCTGGCTCGGCCTCGGCTTCTTCGGGGGCCTTCTCCTCGGCTTCAGCCTCGGCATCGGTGGCCTGGGCAGGGGCATCCCCTTCGGCTTCGGTCTCTGCCTCAGATCCTGCTTCCGCCTCTTCCGCATCGGGCTTTGGCGGCTTCAGCTCCGGCGTGGAGGTTATCTCCAGCACGATGCGCCGGTTCGCCGCATCGGATTCCATGACCTTCAGCTCACAGGCATCGCCGGCCTCATAGTAACGCTCCAACTCTTCCGGATTATCGATGGAAGCGTGGGAGCCGGGAACGAACCCTTCGATGTCGTCTCCCAGATCCACCACGATGCCCTTGTCCTGGACTCTGGTCACGGTGCCCGGAGTCTCCACCCCGGGGGCGAAACGCTCGGAGATGGTGGGCCAAGGATCGTCCAGGAGCTGTTTGAGGCCGAGGGAGATCCTTTTGTTTTCGGCATCGACGTCCAGGACCATCACCTGGACATCCTCGCCCTTCTGCAACACCTCGGATGGATGTTCCACCCGCTTAGTCCAGCTCATGTCCGAGACGTGGACCAGGCCGTCGATCCCAGGCTCGATCTCGACGAAAGCGCCGAAGGAAGTGAGGTTCCTGACGGTTCCGTCCAGCTTTGTCCCCGTAGGATACTTCATGGGGAGGGCGAGCCAGGGATCTTCCTCGATTTGCTTCATCCCGAGGGAGATCTTCTCGTCGTCGGTGTCCACTTTCAGGACCACCGCTTCGATTTCGTCTCCAATGGATACGAGCTTGGAGGGGTGCCGGACGTTCCTCGTCCACGACATCTCCGAAATGTGAACCAGGCCCTCGACGCCCTTCTCCAGCTCCACGAAGGCGCCATAGTTGGTGATGGAGACCACCTTGCCGACTACCCGGGCGCCTATGGGGTACTTCTTGTCGATCTCGGTCCAGGGATAGGGGAGGAGTTGCTTCAGCCCGAGAGAAATCCTTTCCCGGTTCCAATCCACATCCAGGACCTTCACATCCAGCTTGGCGCCAATGTCCACGACCTCGGACGGATGGCCCACGCGGCCCCAGGACATATCGGTGATATGCAGGAGCCCGTCCAAGCCGCCGAGATCGATGAATGCACCGAAATCGGTGATGTTCTTGACCACACCCTCTCGGACCTGCCCCACCAGAAGCTCTTTGACCAGGGTGGCCCGCTTCTTCTCCCGCTCTCCCTCAAGGATCACCCGGCGGGAAACCACGATGTTCCTCCGCCGCTTGTTCAACTTGATGATCTTGAAGTCGTATTTCTGCCCCAGGAGATCGTCGATGTTCGGGACCCGCCGGAGGGCGATCTGAGAACCTGGAAGGAAGGCGTCTACTCCCATGAGGTCAACCGTGACGCCACCCTTGATCTTTCGAACCAAGGTTCCCTCTACAGGACGATCGGCTTCATGGGCCTCTTTGATTTTCTCCCAGACCCGCAGGAAATCCGCCTTCTTCTTGGAAAGGACGACGACTCCGTCTTCGTTCTCCAGGCTCTCCAGGAGCACTTCCACCTCCTGGCCCACCTCGATGGCGTCGGCCTCCTTGAATTCGTCCTTGGGAACGGCGCCCTCGCTCTTGAAGCCGAAGTCCAGGATGACGGAGGCTTCCGTTACCCGCAGCACCCGGGCCTTCACGATCTCGCCTTCTTTCACCTCACCGAATGTGTCCTGGTGTTGGGAGAGAATGGCTTCGAAATCATCCCGAGAAAGATCGAACTCCTCTTCGCCGTACGGATCGGAATAGAGGTCACCTGTCGCCGAAGGAGAGGAGGCCTTTGGGTCCAGAGCCGCCGGAGTCCGCTCGGCAGTCTTGGCGGCCTCGGACTCCGATGCGGCCTCGGACTCCGATGAAGGCTCAGGCTCCGTCGCAGCCTCGGGCTCCGTTGCAGGCTCGGGCTCGGCTGCAGGCTCGGGCTCGGTGGGCTCCTTCTCAGGAGACTCGGGCGCGTCTGCGGCCGCGGGACCGGCCTCCGACAGTCCTTCCTCGGCAGGGTCAGCTGTGGCCTCGACTTCCGAGGCGGCACCTTCGACCGCTGCGTCTGAGGGAGCTTCGGTGGGGGGGATCTCAACCGCCGGAGTTTGCACCGTGTCCTTGTCTTGAGACTCGGCTTCGGGGTTGGGGGTGAGGGCTTCGTCCTTCGTGGATTCGCTCATTGGTCACATTTTCTCCAGGGACTTTCCGTCCTTGGAGACCTATAAGGCCGGCTCGAACAGTGAGGCCGGGTTGAAATGAAGAAAGGCCCGAGGCAGTCCTCGACGGCCCTTCAGAGTAAACTTGTTCCTGTCGCCTGTCAGGCTTCCTCTACCGTTTTCAATAGCGTGAGGCTTTTCACCCGAAAAAATACAGAAAACCGCAGAGAGAAAAGCTCTTTATCCTACTTGAGGACTATCCGTCCGTCAAGGTTTTTACGTGGTCGATGATGACTTCCACCTGGGCCTCGAAAGTCAGGAAAGAGGTGTCGATCTCAATGGCTCCGTCGGCTCTTTTCAGGGGTGCGTGGGCCCGGCTGGAATCCCGCCTGTCCCTCGCTTCGATGGCTTCGGCTTCCATCCCCAGTTCCTCATCCGTCGGCTTCCGGGATTCCCTTTCGAGAAACCGTCGTTTCGCCCGCTCCCGAAGGTTCGCCGTGAGGAAGATCTTTACTTCCGCATCGGGGAACACCACGGTTCCCATATCACGGCCATCGGCAACCAGACCGCCCTCTTTCCCCGCTTCCCGCTGGGCGCCCAGGAGCCATTCCCGAACCGCTGGCAGGGCAGAGAGAGGCGAGACCTTCGCAGTCACCTCGGAAGTTCGCAGCTCCTTTTCCAGGACTCTATCTCCGAGGAGGACGTCGAACCGGGTCCCTGCAGGCCGAAGCCAGACGCGGAACTGGTCCAGAGCCACTCGGGGTAGTTTTGCCCACTCCTCCTCCGGGATCTCCGCCGAGAGAAGAGCGAAAGTCAGGGCCCGGTAAAGGGCGCCGGAATCCAGGTGCCGGTATCCCAGGCGTCTCGCTACCTCCCGAGCCGTGGTGGATTTTCCCGAGCCGGCGGGCCCGTCAAGGGTAATGACCGGTGGTCGCATCTTCACTCCGAAGTGAGTCATTCCGACTCTACGGCGACGGTATCCAGGAGTTCCCAGAATCCGGGGAAACTCACGTCAGCCACCGCCTTTCCGTCGATCTCGATCTGGTTTTCCGGAAGAGCTCCCAGGACTCCGAAGGCCATGGCGATCCGGTGATCTCCATAGCTCTTGATTCGGCCTTTCAGGGGCCGGCGTGTTCCCTGGATCTCCATGCCGTCTTCCAGTTCCTCGGCTTCGACTCCTATGGCACGCAGGTTTTCTACCACGGCCCGGATTCGGTCGGTTTCCTTGACCCGCAGCTCTCCTGCCCCGGTGATCCGGGAGACCCCCTGGGCTCTGGCGGCTCCCACAGCCAGGATCGGGACCTCGTCGATCAACCCCGGCACCTCGTCCTGACCCAGGGAAACCCCTTTCAGTTCCGAGGGGAACACCGTCAGTTCTCCCGACGGCTCCCCTTCTCCCAGGTCGCTCCTGGGTTCAGCGGAGAGGACGCCTTCCATTCGGGCCAGGACTGGCAGCAGGCCCGTTCGGGTTGGATTGAGGCCTACGTCCCGGAGAATCAGCGGTTCCCCACCCCCCTTGAGAAGACCGTAGAGAATGAAAAACGAAGCCGATGAGAAGTCGCCGGGTATGTCCAGATCCAGGGCCGGGATTCTTTCCGAAACCCCGGATAGAACCACCGACCATCCCCCCTCCGTCTCGCCAGAGACCACCTGGATCCCCAAGCCGTTCAGCATCCGCTCCGTGTGGTCCCTGGATCGCCCCGGTTCCAGGAGCTTCACGTCCACACCTCCCACCAGACCAGCCAGGAGCAAAGCACTCTTCAGCTGGGCGCTGGCCACTGGGAGGGGGTAGGAGAAGGACCTCAGCCTTCCGCCCTTCACACGGATCGGTAAACGATCCGGTTCACCCAGGTTCTCAAAACGGGCACCCATAGCCGCCAGGGGGTCGGTCACTCTCGCCATGGGTCTCCGCCGAAGCGACTCGTCCCCCGTGACGATGGCTTCCAGCGGTTGCCCCGAAAGCACACCCAGGAGGAGCCTGGCCCCTGTCCCGCTGTTTTCCAGATCCAGGGGCCCCGAGGGGCCTCGGAGGCCTCTCAGGCCAAGGCCGGGGATCCGGACCTCTGCACCGGAGGGGTCCAACGGTGGGATCCTCGACCCGAGCTGTCTGAGGGCCCTGGCTGTCGAGGCCGTATCCCCACCTGGCAGCAGACCCCGGATCCTACTGGTCCCTGCGGCCAGGCTGGCAAGGATCAGCCCTCTCTGGGAAATAGATTTGTCACCCGGGACCCTCAGCTCCATTCTTCCTCCTGGGCCCTGGCTCGGCCACGGGTTTCGGTTCAAAAACAAAAACCAGTGGCACCCGACGCAGGACCGGGTCGTCCCCGGCCCAGGCGAGGAAGAGGGATTGCCGCTGGTTGTGGGAACAGAGGTCCAGGAAGGGAACGGAGATGTAGAGGAACCCTCTGAAGGTTGGGGACCCCGGACGACCCGCCAGGCATACCTCCACATCTTCCCCGAAAGCCATCTCCGCCAGGCCCCAGGCCCGCCACTGGGCTGCCCGGAGCTCCCAGGGCCGCCTCTCCACTCTCCGGGCGAGAAAGGGGTCGATGCTTTCCGTGGGCTCCGGATCCGCCGGTTGCCCGGCACGGTGTGGTCTCAGAAGCTCATCCATGGTCCCCTCCCGGCGCAGGGCCGCTTCGGGATGGCTCCTCCTCCTCTGGATCCCTCCGGTACCCCAGCTCGATGCTCAAACCGTCATAAGCAACGGAAGTCTCTGGAAAGGCGGTTTGGGCTTCCTCCGCCAAAGGCCCCGGATCCTCCGAGTATCGGGCCGATATGTGGGTCAAAACCAGCCGGCGCACCTCCGCTTCTCGGGCTACCAAAGCCGCGTCTCGGGCCGTCGAATGAAACGTGTCGTGAGCCCGGTCTGCCTCATCCTCTACAAATGTCGCTTCGTGGATCAGGAGATCAGCCCCAGCGGCCGCCGCCACCGTGTGGGGAGAGGGGCGGGTGTCACCAGTGTACGCCACCAAGCGCCCAGGTCTCGGATCCCCCACGACCTCGTGGGGGTGGATGGTACGTCCATCCACTTCGATGGTTTCCCCCCGGTGCAGACGCCCGAAAAGCCTTCCCTCCGGGATGCCCAGTTCCCTGGCCCGCTCAACATCGAACCGACCCAACCGTGGTAGCTCTCGAAGGGCGTAGCCTACGGCGGACGTGCCGTGGAGAACTTGAAACGGGACGACTTCGTACTCTCCAAACGGGACGACCTGGCCCGGCGCCGCCTCCTGGACGGACACAGGAAAGTTTATCCTGTCAACTCCGAGGTGCACTGCAGTATTGAGAACCCGCTCCGCACCCGGCGGGCCGAAAATCTTCAGGGGCTCTTCCCTCCCCTGGAGGGCCAGGGTCCGCAGAAGCCCAATGACGCCGATGAAGTGATCGGCGTGGAGATGAGTGACGAAGATGGCCTGAATCCCGAATCCGGTCCCGAATCGCATCATCTGCCGCTGAGTACCCTCCCCGCAGTCGAAGAGCATGAGGTCTCCCTCCCTCTGGACTGCGATACCGCTAACGTTCCGGCCAACGGTCGGTCGGGATGCAGCGGTACCGAGGAAGGTGATTCGGATCATGGGGGTCCGGGTTCTCCAGAGGTTTTTTCATGAGGGGACGCCAACGTCCACCTCGGAGAAGGTAGCGTTTCTCTCCCCCCGAACAACCTGTGTTGGAAGGGGTCGGGGCAGGCCTCTGGCCGGCAGGGCCATGGTCGCGAAAGGCGGTGGGCCCCCTACCAGATCCGGACTTGGATGCGAAAGGTTCGGCCTGGTTGCGGAAGCCCACACTGATCGAGGACCACGGCGTCGGTTGCGTTGTCCACGTGGACCGTGGCTTCGGCCCTGGAGAGGGGCCCGGCCCGAAGGCCGAACCTGCGGCCGATCCGGGCGTCCAGGTGACGGCTCGATTCAAACGATTCCAGGCCGCCTGCCTCGGGGTTTTCACAGTACTGACGTCCCATGAAGCGCCCCGAGATCCCGCCGTCCAGAGAGAGGGGAAGCGGGAAGTAGGTCGACAACTTCCCGGCGACCTCCGGCTCGTATTCCAGCTTCACCTCATCCCCATCAGGGGTGAAGCCCCGGGTCCGTTGCAGGGTCAGGTCGCCGCTCCAGCCCACCGGCCCGGCCTTTCCCGACGCCAGCAGCTCAATCCCCCGGCTTCTGATCTCATCCTGGTTGATTCTTTTGTACTTCTTCCCTTCCGGCGTGGAGACGGAGGATCGGACGATTCCATCGGCCAGGACCTGGTAAAAAGCAACGGCTTGAAGTTCCACCGCCTCGTTCATGAGAGTGAACCCGGCTTCTCCGCCGGTGAGCACTTCAGGTTTCAGGTCCGGGTTGGGAACAAAACGCCCCAGCGCCCCGGAGTAGAGCTCCCGCAGGGCCGGAAAGCGCGTTCTCCGGCTCAAAGAGCCGTGGAAGAGGACGTTTCGGTCTCCGGCAAAGGTGGTGAACCCGATTCGTCCTCCCCAGTCCCACAAGACATCCAGGGCAGGTTTGTCCCCCGTCTCGGGAGTGTCCGCCCCGTCAACCGCCAAGCCCGCAGTGATTCTGGCGGGGCGAGATCCTGCGGACCCCGGTGTCGATCCGACCTGCCATTCGGCCTCGGCTCCGAGGCTCCATAGCCGTTGCCGGTAAGAGTTCTTCTCCACCGCGTCCAGGACTTCATCGTGATTCACGTCCGCATAGGTGAAAGCCGTCCGGAGCTCCCCTCGACGGCCGAGGGAATGGTCTCCCAGGAGCCGAAGAGTGACCGTCCGGTCGTCGGAGTTCTCCCCTCCAACCTTCTCCAGGTAGGCAGGCGTGGCGAACTGGTCGATCTCGGTGGAGCCGAAATCCAGGCCGATGGTGGCCTCGAGGTCCCCCTCCCCCAAGGCTGTGGCTCGTTGCCCGGTTCCTCCCGAGATGGCGGCGAGAATCCGACTTTGTGCAGGATACCGCCAAAGGCGAGGGTCCTGAACATGGGCTTCCGGCGCCACTCCCCTGCGCTCCCGATAACCCGAAGCGCTGAAGCTCATCCAGGTACCCTTTTCGGAGCGGTACCGGGCCGACAGAAACCCGTCGTAGCGGGAAGCGTCCGTGTTGAGGCGAAGGTCACCATCCTCCGTCAGAAGTGCCGGGTCCAGGGCCGGATCGTCGGAGGCTCCGTCCGGAACCACGATTCCGTCCCTCGCCTGATGCCCACCGCCTCCTCGGATCACCCAGCTCCCCTGGGAGGTTTCCACCATGGAGCCGGCCGAAAAGCCAAGGCTTCTGGCCCCGGTGTGGTCCAAACCAAAGTCGAATTGTCCACCCCTGGGGGCTGTCTGCAACTGGGCGCCACGGGCTACGTCGATCTCCACCACGCCCCCCAGAACGTTGGGGCCGTGCAGGACGGAGGAGAGCCCACGAGCGATGGAGATCCGCTGAGCCGAGGTAAGGGGAATCACCGAGAGGTCCGTCCGGGCGTCCCATCCCAGGGTGATGGGCACACCATCGAAAATCACGGCAATCTGACGGTCTTCGCCCCCCCGCAAAGCCGGCTGGGCCTCGCCCCGGGAATTTCGCCTGATTTGGATCAGGGGCATCTCCCGAAGAACCTGTTCCAATGTCGGCGCTGGCAGCATCACCACGGAATCGAGAGCGACCTCCACGGCGCTGGCGCCCCCCGTAGTGGACACCGGCCGAGGCACCATGATCGTGAGTCCCTCGATCTCGAAGACAGGTACCCTGGTCGTGTCCATTCTGGTGGAATCCGGGACCTGGCCTCTGGTGGGCGTGGGAAGGAGGGAGAGAAGAAGGGCTGTCGTGGAGGTCGCGGTTCGCAGCAGCAGAGGTCGCATTCGGCTTCGTGGAATATGGTGGGCTGGGCCATGGGGCCCGAAAAGTAAAGGTCGTTTATCACACTCTAAAGACACCGAATGCCTGTCCAGTGTTGCATGAGCCCTGTGGAGTTGCTCGGCGTGACACCAGGGAGCCGGGAGCCTATTCTCCTTTCGTCGCCTCGGACTTCCCACTCTGAATCGAAATCCCTCAGGGTCAAAACAAGCCAGGGGAGGAGGACCCATGCAGACCAGACGAGAGTTCCTCGGTGCCATGAGTTGGCCAACGGCTGCCGCTTTCGCCGGAATCAAGGCGCCCCTTCCGACATTCGCGAGGGACGGCAGGGCCATCGCGTCGGAGCTTGCCTCCCATCCCGGGACCCCGGACCAGGTAGCGGCAGACGAGATGTTCTGGGCCGATGTCCAGAGGGCTTTTTCAGTGGATCGCACCCTCGTGAACCTCAACAATGGGGGGGT
>JASFVN010000419.1:0-3804 GCA_050049805.1 Gemmatimonadota bacterium | reverse complement strand
AACCGCCGCCCTGAGACCCGCCTCTTCCAGCATCCCCGCCATCTCCCTGGCGCTTTCAACCCACTGCTCGGAGATGGGCAGGACCCTCACCTGCTCCGGGGCGAGCCAGAGGGGGAAATCTCCGGCATAATGCTCGACCAGACCCCCTACGAACCGCTCCATGGACCCCACCAGGACTCGGTGCAGCATGACGGGCCGATGGGGTTCGTTATCCTCGCCGATGTACTCCATGTCGAAGCGGTCCGGGAGGTTGAAATCCAGCTGGACCGTGGGCCCCTGCCACTTCCTGCCGATGGCGTCGATGAGCTTGAAATCCAGCTTCGGTCCGTAGAACACCCCTCCGCCTTCGTCGATTTCGAACTCCTTGCCCCTCTTCTCCAGGACCCCCGCCAACATTCCCTGAGCCTCCTCCCACTGAGCATTGGTACCCAGGGCCTTTTCCGGACGGGTGGCCAGCTCGATGGTGTACGGATACCCGAAGGTGGTGAGCATCTCGTCCACCAGATCCAGGAGCCGTTCAATCTCTTCCTCCACCTGCTCCGGAGTGCAGAAGACGTGAGCGTCGTCCTGGGTGAAGCCCCTGACCCGGAGCATCCCGTGCAGCACCCCACTCCGCTCGAAGCGGTACACGGTCCCGAACTCCGCCATCCGAATCGGCAGGTCCCGGTATGAGCGCTGCTGAGACTGGTAGATGGCGATGTGCCCCGGGCAGTTCATGGGCTTGACCCGGTACCTCGCCCCCTCGATGTCCATGGCACCGAACATGTCCTCTGCGTAGTTCTCCAGGTGCCCGGAGATCTCGAAGAGGCGCTCGCTCATGACGTGGGGCGTATAGGCCAGGACGTACCCGTGCTTGAGGATCAGCTCCTGTTCGTACTTCTCCACCTCGTTTCGGATCACGGCGCCTTTGGGGTGCCAGAGAATGAACCCGGCCCCGACCCGCTGATCGGTGGAGAAGAGGTCCAGCTGTTTCCCCAGGACCCGGTGGTCGCGCTTCTTGGCCTCCTCCAGCCGGTGCAGATAAGCCTTCAAGTCCTTCTTGTCGAAGAAGGCGGTCCCGTAGATCCGCTGAAGCATCTGCCGGTTCTCGTCCCCGCGCCAATAGGCACCCGAGGATGAGAGAAGCTTGTAATGCTTCAAATGGCCGGTGGAAGGCACGTGGGGCCCCCGGCACAGATCCAGGAAGGGGCCGTCCCGATAGACGGTGATGACCTCATCGTCGGTGAACTCCTCGAGACGCTCCAATTTCAGGGCGTCGTCGGAAAAGAGCTCACGGGCTTCGTCCTTGGTGACCTGACGCCGGTCGAAGGAATAGTCGGCCGAGATGACCTCGGCCATCTTCTCCTCGATGGCTTCCAGGTCCTCCGGTGTGAACGGCTCAGGGACCTCGAAGTCGTAGTAGAACCCGTCCTCGATGGCCGGTCCGAACCCGATCCCTGCCCCCGGCACCAGATCCCGCACGGCCGTGGCCATGATGTGGGCCGCCGAATGCCTGAGGAGATCCAGGGACTCGGAATCCCGGGAGGTAAGGATCCTGATGCTGGCGTCTCCGCTGATGGGTTCGTGGAGCCCCAACAACGCGCCGTCGATCTCGGCTCCGAGAGCCGCTTTCGCCAAACCCGGGCCGATGGCCTCGGCTACTGCTCCGGCGCTGGATCCTTTGGGCATCTCCAGCACGGTGCCGTCCGGCAGGGTCACCTTGATCATATCTTCATCCATGATGTCCATTTCCAATCATCCCGGTCGCGGAAGATTCCACTCCCACGGGGCGTACAACGCGAAAGGCGCGACCCCGGGGTTCGCCGGAGGCCGCGCCGTTCTGTCTGTCTCGTTTGCTTCGGGATCACACAGGACGACCAGCCCCCGGCCAGGTGGTCCGGGTCGTAGTGGTCGTCGTAGTCTCGAAGGCACGGATCACGTTGATTCTCCCTCACGTTTGCCAGTCTGCTAACAGAGGCTAATCACGTCTGAACCCCCGGTCAATGCCCGGCCCTCGAGCACCCACCAGACCCCTTCCTCCGGACCTTTCCGAAGATAGACCTTCTCCGGCCCGGCCCGGCTCCTGCCGGAAAAGAACGACCCTGCCCCGCCAGGGCGGGACAGGGTCGGTTGGGTAAAGGGTCGATGGACGTCAGCCGCCGTAACCTGGATTCTGCGTGAGATTCGGGGCTACGTCCCGCTCCGAAACGGGAATAGGCCAAAGGCCCTCATGGGCATCGAAATTGGCTCCGAGGGTTGCGGCGGCCCGATTCGTACGAACCAGATCGAACCAGTATTCTCCCTCGAAGGCCAGCTCGAGCCGGCGCTCCCTGAAGATGGCGTCCAGGACTTCGGACTGACTGGTCACGTCCACCCCGAAGGTGTACTCGTCGACGGCGGCTCGGGTCCGGATATCGTTCACATAGCCGATGGCTTCCTGCAGATTCGCCGTCCCGCCCTGCTGAGCGAGGCCTTCGGCGAGGATCAGGAGGACTTCTCCATACCGTATGACGTGGATGTCCTCGAATCCCTGGGTCGTGGGGTACTTGACCACCTCGATCCCGTCTCCGGTACCCCCGAAGTTCCACTCGTGACGTAGGTCACCCCCAGGGTAGGCATTGTAAATGCTCTGGGTGGCTCCGATTTCGAACCGGCCTCCGTACTGCATGAAGAAACCCTGGTTGTTCTGGTCGGTACCGTCGAAGAGCACCCGGAAGATGTCCTCGGACGTTGGGTCGCCCTGGGCAGAGAAGAGTGAGCCGTAGCTCCCTGCCAGGCCGTAGTCACCGCTGGTCTGTACCTGCCGAGCCGCGGCGACGGCCCCCGCCCAATCCTCCCGGTAGAGCGCGATTCGAGCCCTGATAGCCGGTATGAAGCCCGGCGTGACGAGGGTCCGGTCACCGCCGGCACCACCTCCCAGGAGGGTGGCGGCCTGGGCCAGGTCGGCCTCGATCTGGCCGTAGACCTGCCCCACGGGGGCTCGCGTAACCTGAGCCGCCTCGTCCAGGGTCGCGGGTGGTGTCAGCACCAGGGGAACCTCACCCCAGGCCCGGACCAGGTTGAAGTAGTGAAGGGCTCGGAGGGCGTAGGCCTGACCCAGGATCGAGTTGGCCGTACCCGAATCGATGTCGTCGATCTCCGGAACCTTCTGGATGATCTCGTTCACCCGATTGATGGCATTGTAGATGGCGGTCCACATGCCATCGATCCCGCCCATGTCGGGCCTCAAAAAGAGGAGGTCCGCATCGGCATACTCGTCGTATGTCCCTTCGTGCACGAGGTTGTCCGTGAGGGTCTCGCTCCAGAGAACGTAGTCCCCACCGTAATAGGCCCCGCTCTGCAATCCACTGTAGGCGCCATTCAGAGCCGCTTGTGCACTGGTGGCGTCGGTGATGGCGATGTCCGAAGAGATCTCATCGAGAGGCTGCAGGTCCAGCAAGCTGTCGGTATCGCACGCTCCCAGCGTCAACGCCAGCAGGAGCGCAGGAACCATTTGAAGTGTCTTTCTCATGATTCTGTCCTTTCCGCTCTTACCAGGTTCCCTGGAAGCCGATGGTGATGGTCCGCGCCAGGGGATAGGCGTAGAAGTCGGTGCCCAAGCTTGCGGCCCCCGCTGTGGAGCCGAAGCTGTTCAGATCCGGCGCGTAACCGGAATAGTCCGTCCAGGTGTGAAGGTTCTTCCCCGACACGTACAAGCGCCCGGAGGAGGCTCCGAACCGAGAAATCCAGGCCGCGGGGAGCCGGTATCCCAGGCTCACCTCGCCGAGACGGACGTAGTCCGCATCCTCGATGAAGCGGCTGGACTCGTAGCGAGCGCCGCTGGTC
>JASFVN010000121.1:0-12014 GCA_050049805.1 Gemmatimonadota bacterium | reverse complement strand
TGTTCTCGCTCAGGAGCCTCAGGTGTCGCCCCGCATCCCAGGAAACCGCGACTCAAATGGTATCACGGAAAGAGGGGCCGTCTTGTGCGGAACGGTTGGCGAGGTTCAGCCTTCTGGCCCCGTGATCCCCCTCGACTCCAGATCCCGACGGAGTTGGGTCAGAACCTTGTTCAGTCTCCGATAGGCCTGGAAAGGCGAACGGAACCGGAGTGCCCGGGCAATCTGCCTGACGGACACGCCGTCCACGAACCGCAGAGTCACGAGGAGCTGGTCCCTCACTGGAAGCCGGGCCAGAGCACTCTCCAGGATCCGGCGACGCTCCTGGAGCCAAGCGTGTGCTTCCGGGCTCTGTGTGCATGGGTCCGGGATCCGACCAGGGTCCACCTCTTCCGCCAGCAGATCCGTGAGGCGGCGCCGGGCGAGCTGTTCCGGGCTGGTTCCTTCAGTAGGGCCATCACTGTTGGTGTCCTGGGCACTCCGGCCGTACTTCGTACGGTGGTGGTCCACAGCCAATCGGCGGGTCACCAGGAAAAGCCAGGTGGTGAACTCGCCCCGGCCGTCGACCTTGAAGGAGCGAAGCCGGCCGAACTCGTCTCGTTTCAGCTTTTCCAGGGAAAAAGCGTACCTGTCCATGGTTTCGTCCCTGGAGGTGGAACCATTCCTGGCAGCTCGGAGGATGATGGGGCTGAACTCGGCCAGGAATGCCTCCCAGGCCTTTTCCCTGGCGCCGGGGTCGGACGCCTGGAGAAGCTCGCTTAGCCTGGAGGGAAGGGTCCGGGTCATTTACAAACCGCCTGGCCGGGCCGCAGAAGCTGATGCAGAATCGAGATTCGTTGGGAACATAGGATGTATTTAGGCCTGCTCGCTACCATTCCCGGGTGATCCTGGGCGAGAGAATGGCTAGATTGTGCGACTCTCGGAATAAGACGCGATCCTCAAGTCGACCCAGGACCCAATGACTCTACGCGTTCGCTTTGCACCGTCCCCCACCGGCTACCTCCACGTGGGAGGGGCCCGAACCGCCCTCTTCAACTGGCTCCTGGCCCGGAAGGAAGACGGTGTCCTCGTCCTTCGCATCGAGGACACCGATCGGGAGAGGTCAAGTGAGGAGCACACTCAGGCCATTCTCCACGGCCTGGAGTGGCTCGGCGTGGACTGGGACGAGGGGCCCTTCTTCCAGAGCCAGGGCCTGGATCGCCACATCGCCGATGCCCTTTCCCTCCTGGAGTCGGGCCAGGCCTATCGGGACTTTTCCGCTCCGGAGCAGGCAGCCAAGGACCGGGAGGAAGAGGTGGCCTCCGGCAAACGCACCCGCCGTCCCCGGGAGAGGGCCGACGCCATGTCCGACGATGAAGTGGCGGCCCGCATCGATGCGGGGGAGACCTTCGCCGTTCGTTTCCGGGTGCCGCAGGGTGAAACGGTGTGGGACGATGCCGTCCATGGCGAGACCCGCTTCCGGAACGACGAAATCGACGATCTGGTGATTCTCAGAAGCGACGGGACTCCTACGTACAATCTGGCGGTGGTTTCCGACGATGCTGACATGGGAATCACCCTCGTCCTCCGGGGTGACGACCACCTTTCCAACACGCCGAAGCAGCTCCTCCTGCATCGGGCATTGGGGAATGCTGTGCCGGCCTTCGCCCATGTGCCCCTCATCCTGGGGCCAGACGGGAAGCGGCTATCGAAGCGCCACGGGGCCACTGCCGTGGGAGACTACGAAAAGGAAGGCATCCTCCCCCAGGCCATGTTCAACTTCCTGGCCCTCCTGGGATGGTCCCCCGGCGACGACCGTGAGGTCTTCACCCGAAATGAGCTGGTGAAGGTGTTTTCTCTTGACCGTGTCCTGAAGAAAAGCGCCGTCTTCGACTTCCAAAAGCTGGAGTGGATGAACGGCCAGCATCTGGCGGAAGTGCCGACCAAGGAGTTGGTTGAACCAATCAAGCACCGCCTCATGGAGAGGGGGCTGCTTCCGGAGCCACCGGCGGAAGACGGAGCTCCCGCCATCGACCTCTATTTCCTCGTCGACCTGTTGAAAGTCCGGGCCAGAACGGTGGAGGATCTCCTGATCCAGGCCGAGCCCTACTTCTTCCAAGAGCTGGAGTACGATCCCAAGGCCGTGAAGAAGCAATGGGCCAAGGACCCCGGGGCGACGGCGGACCGATTGGAGGGATTGGCCGCCAGAATCGGCGAGATTCCATGGGAACAGGAGAGGTTGGAAGAGGTTGCCCGAGGTTGGGCAGAGGAACTCGAAATCGGGGCCGGGAAGCTTTTTCAGCCCCTGAGGCTGGCTTTGACCGGATCCTCTGCAAGCCCAGGTATCTTTGACGTTTTGGTCCTCCTTGGAAAAGAAAGGTCACTGAAACGTATCGACACGGCCGTAAACATATTGCGGTCGGGAGATCTGCCCACCGAATAAACAAATGTGGGGGGGAAAGAAAAGTCTTTCTTGACACCGGCGAATAAGCCACATTAGGATAGCGATCCGTCCTATCATTGATCGTGTTCTGCGGCCCTTCACTTCTGGGCGAGACATTCAGGCACTGGAGATCTGGATGCTCCCGAATTTGACGGAAATCGAAGAGAAAATTCTGGACTACATGGTGTCCTACCTCAGGGAGAACACCTACCAGCCTTCGATCCGTGAGATCGGGGAACGCTTCGGTATCAAGAGTACAAAGACGGTCTCTGAGCACCTTCAAGCCCTTGCCGACAAGGGCTTTCTGGAAAGGGACCCCTCCCGTTCCAGGGGCGTGAAGATCCTGGGAATGGACCTGGATGCCCCTGGGGTCTCGGTCCCCTGCTTCTCCCGCCTCCCCGAAGATGGGAAGGGACCCCGGGCCGACCGGGCTGAAAGCTTCCTGACCCTGGACCGCCGTCTCGCAGGAGAAAAGGGTGCATTCTTCGTGCAGGCCAGCGCCGAGGAGCTGGCGCCCCTGGGTTGTATCGAGGGCGACTACATCCTGATGGAGCCGGCAAGCCTCCTTGACCTGACCGACGGCGCCATCGTGGCGGCCAAGTTTGAAGGCCCGGCCACCTACTACCGTCTCTCCAGGAACGAGTCCGTGGTCCAGCTCTATCCCCTGACGGGGAAGGGAAGTCCCATCCTGGTGGGCGATTCCACCGCTCTGGTCCTCCTGGGCAGAATCACCGGCATGTATCGGCGCATGGATCATCTCCCGGCTGCCGTCACCGCCATCGCCCACTGACCTGCGTGCAGGCCCCGGGAACGCCTCCCGGTTTCTCAGCTGATCCCGACAAGGGGCGAAGTGCGTCTTCAGGCCGCGGTGAGGGTTCGGGGCGTGGCCGAGATTCGGACCCCGGCGCGGATTCGAGCCAGCATACATCTGATCGTCTCTGGATGGCTCGGGCCCTGGAGCAGGCACGCCTGGCCCAGACCCGAGGGGAGGTGCCGGTGGGGGCCGTGATCGTGAAGGACGGTGCCCTCATGGCGGAAGGACACAACCTCACCGTCACGGCCTCGGATCCCACCGCCCACGCCGAGGTGGTGGCCATTCGTAGAGCCGCTGCCCTTCAAGGGGATTGGCGGCTGGAGGGCACGACTCTCTTCTGTACGCTGGAGCCCTGCACCCAGTGCTGCGGCGCCATTGTCCTGAGCCGAGTCCCCCGGGTGGTGTACGGGGCTCCAGATCCCAAGGCGGGCATGGCCGGCAGCCTCGGGAACCTTCTCCGGGATTCCAGGTTGAATCATCGAGCCGAGGTGACCGGAGGCGTTTCAGCTGAAACGTCCGCCACCCTCCTGAAAGCTTTCTTCAAGGCCATGCGATGACCCGATCCGCTATTTTCCTCGCTGCTTTGGCTATGGTGCTGGCCCTGTCCCTTTCAGCTTGTACGGTGGTGGACCCGTCCGGTCCGTCGGCGACGGGGCCCACTCCCGCTGGACAGCCAACTTCCGACCCCGGTACCGGGCGACCTGGGGACGAAGCGGCCCCCGGAACTCGGACGCCGGCAGAGACCGCCGGAGGTACGAGGGACGCGTTCACCCGCCGCACCGATTGGAGGACCCCCGCTGGCGGCGTGGCCGGATACCGGGCTCGTCCGGTGCCGGATCAGCTACGGGCTCTTTGGGTGGTCCGAACCACCTTGACCCACCCGGACTCCATCAGGGTCATGGTGGAAAGGGCCGCCGAGGCCGGCTTCAACACCCTCCTGGTTCAGATCAGGGGGCGGGGCGACGCCTACTACGATAGTCGGTGGGAGCCGAAGCCGGCTGCCGTCCTGGCGGAGGGCGTGTCCTTCGATCCCCTGGCCCTGGTAATCCGGGAGGCGCACCTCCGGGGAATCGGGGTGCACGCCTGGGTGAATGCCCACCTCGTGGGTGGCGTAGGCGCTCTTCCCACCGATCCGGTCCATCTCATTCGGGCCCGGCCCGACCTCCTGGGTGTCCCCCGGGAGCTGGCCCGGGAGCTCTACGGCACGGATCCCCGGACGCCTCGTTTCGCCGAAAGCCTGCTCCGGTACGCTCAGCAGAACACGGACCGCATCGAGGGGATATATACGGCGCCCTCCCATCCGGAGGTGAAGGAGCACCTTTACGCCGTCTGGATGGACCTGGTGGAATCCTACGAGCTGGATGGGCTCCACTTCGACTACATCCGCTATCCCAATGCCGACTTCGACTACAGCAGGGGGGCCCTGGATCGTTTCAGGGAATGGGTCGCTCCCCGCATCCCGTCGGCCCGGCGATCCGAGCTTGAGAGGGCGTTCCGGTCCGACCCCCTGGCCTATGTGGATGAACTTCCGGATCCCTGGAGTGAGTTTCGCCGAATCCAGATCACCGAGTTGGTGGAGCGCATCTATTTCGGGGTGAAGAAACGACGGCCCGACCTCACCGTGTCCGCCGCGGTCTTCCCCAATCCCGACGACGCCTATCAGGCCAGGTTCCAGGATTGGAGAGGATGGCTGGAGGCCGGGATTCTGGACGCCGTGGCTCCCATGGCCTACACGCCGGAGAACGACATCTTCGAAGGCCAGATCCAGGACGCCATCGAAGCTGCCGGCCGCAGCAGAGTTTGGGCTGGCGTGGGGGCTTACCAGAACAGCTTCCAGGGAACGGTGGAAAAGATCCGCCTCGCCCGGAATCTCGGGACCCGGGGCGTGGTGCTGTTCTCCTACGATTGGGCCGTGAGCGAAGGACCGCACCTGGGCTATCCGGACTTCCTCCGTCGGGTGGCCGAGGAGGGATTCGGGCGGCGCGAATAAAGGCCCCGCGGCGCCACAACGGGCGCCACGACTGAAGGCCTCCCGGCACGGCAACGGGCGCCGCCGAGCCCGCCTTTGACATAGCCTCAAGCCCCCCCCTACTTTCCCGCCGCCAATGGCGCCTTCCTCCATCATCCGGCGCCTCTCAACCTCAAAGGAAGACTCATGACCGAGTCCCAACGCGTTTGCCTCCTGAACGAGGAGGACGTCAAGCGGGCCGTGTCTAGAATGGCCCGGGAGTTGGTGGAAAAGAACGGCGGACCCTCGAATCTGGTTCTTATGGGGATCCACCGGAGGGGGGTCCAGCTCGCGGCCCTCCTGAAAGACGAGATCGAGAAGGCTGAGGAGACCGACATTCCCAGTGGCAGCCTGGACATCACCTTCTACCGGGACGACCTCATGACCATCGGGCCCCGGCCGGTCATCGGGGAGTCGGAGCTTCCCCCCGTAGGGATCGACGACACCTCGGTGGTCATCGTGGACGACGTCCTACACACGGGCCGAACCGCCCGGGCGGCCATGAACGAGCTCATGGATTGGGGCCGTCCAGGTCGAATCCTCCTCTGCGTCCTGGTGGACCGAGGAGGCCGGGAAGTACCGATCCAGCCCGACGTCGTCGGCCGGGTGCAGGAAGACCTTCCGGATGCCCACGTGGAGGTTCTGGTCCCGGAACTGGACGGCGAGTTGGGAGCGTACCTCCTCAAGAACCCCGAAGCCGAGAGTCAGGAGGATGCCTCGTGACCGAATCGAATTCCCCACTGGGCAAGGACCTGATCGGGCTGGAACCCCTGTCCAAGGAACAAATCCTCACCGTTCTCGACACGGCGGAGTTCTTTAAGGACGTTTCGGAACGCCGCATCAAGAAGGTGCCGGTCCTTAGGGGAAAGACCATCGTAAATCTCTTCTTCGAGGCCTCCACCCGGACCCGGGTCTCCTTTGAGTTCGCCCAGAAGCGGCTTTCGGCGGATACGGTGAACGTATCGGCGTCCACGTCGTCGGTGGTGAAGGGCGAGACGCTGGTGGACACGGCCCGGAACCTGGAGGCCATGCGCATCGACATGGTGGTCATGCGCCACCCGGCTTCGGGCGCGGCGAAGTTCCTGGGGGAGCGAATTCCCTCTCACGTCATCAATGCCGGCGACGGGCGCCACGAGCATCCGACCCAGGGCCTCCTGGACATGCTCACCATGCGGGATCACAAGGGGACCATCGAGGGCCTCAAGGTCTGCGTGGTGGGGGACGTGCTCCACTCCAGAGTCGCCCGTTCCAACTTCTTCGGTCTGCTGAAGCTGGGAGCCGAGGTGGCCGTGTGCGGACCCAAAACCCTCATTCCCATGCGCATCGAGGAGATGGGGGTGAAGGTGTTCCCCAGGGTGGAGGAAGCCCTGGAGTGGGCCGACGTCCTGAACGTTCTCCGACTTCAACTGGAGAGGATGGAAGGCGGCTACATTCCCAGCCTTCGTGAATACAACAAGTTCTTCGGGATCACACAGGAACGGCTGGACGCGGCAGGACGTGACATTCTCATCCTACATCCTGGCCCCATGAACCGGGGGGTCGAGATCGACAGCGACGTGGCGGATGGCCCGAACCAGGTGATTTTGCAGCAGGTCACCAACGGGGTCGCCGTCCGGATGGCGGTGCTCTACCTCCTTGCCGGAGGGTCCCCCGAGAAGGCCCACAGTGTGAACGAGGTGCCAGAGGCATGACTTCCAGACCGTTGCTGATCAGAGGCGGACGGATCGTGGATCCGTCCCAGGACCTGGACGATGTCCTGGACCTGCTCCTGGTGAATGGCGCCGTGTTTTCCCTGGTGGAGAACGCCGGCCCCGCGGTGGACGCCAGAGAAATCGACGCCACCGGCCTGGTGGTGACCCCGGGTCTTATCGATCCCCACGTGCACCTTCGGGAGCCTGGCCAGGAGCACAAGGAGACCATCGCCACGGGGGCCAGGGCTGCAGCCGCCGGCGGATTCACGGCGGTGTGCTCCATGCCCAACACCGACCCGCCCATCGACGATCCCGCCGCCGTTGGATTCGTGGTGGCAGAGGGCGAGAGGGCGAAAGCCGCGCGGGTCTACCCCATGGGAGCTATCTCGGAGAACATGGAGGGTAGGGCCCTGGCCGAGATCGGGGAGTTGGTGGAGGCCGGGGCCGTGGCCGTCACGGACGACGGCCTTCCCGTCATGGATTCGGGCCTCATGCGCCTGGCCCTGGAGTACACCCAGGCTTTCGGTATCCCGGTGGTGGATCACCCCGAGGACCTGACCCTCTCCCGGGACGGAACCATGAACGAAGGATTGGTCTCGTCCCGCCTGGGTCTGAAGGGCAAACCCAACGCCTCCGAAGACATCCACATCATCCGGGACATCCTCCTGGCGGAACTCACGGGAGGCCGCATCCACATACAGCACGTGTCCACCCGGGATGGCGTGGAGGCCATTCGCCAGGGGAAGGCCAGGGGCGTGCAGGTCACTGGGGAGGCCAGCCCCCATCACCTCCTTCTGACGGACGAAGCGGTGGAGGGCTACCGCACCGAGGCCAAGATGAACCCTCCCCTCCGGTCTCCGGAGGACCGGCACGCGGTTCAACAAGGATTGAAAGATGGCACCCTGGACGTGGTGGCCACGGACCATGCGCCCCACCACTACGACGAGAAGGAAGCCGCTTTCGCCGATGCACCCAACGGCGTCGTGGGACTGGAAACCTCGCTGGGACTGGTCTATGGACACCTTGTGGAGAGCGGGCTCATCGATCTGTCCATCATGGTGGACCGGATGAGCGTGGCTCCCGCCAGGATCTTCAACCTGCCGGGGGGGACACTGAAGGTTGGTAGCCCCGCTGACGTCACCATCTTCGACCCCACGGCCGAGTGGGAGGTGGATCCGTCGACCTTCCTTTCCAAGAGCAGGAACACGCCCTTTGCCGGTTGGAGACTGAAAGGGAAGCCGCGCTACACCATCGTGGGTGGAAGGGTGGTTTTCGAGGGGTGAGGCTGCCCGCGGGGAAGCCCGCCGCAGAATGGGAGGGAAGGGTCGGTTGATGGCGGGTGGGGCCGGTTCATGCTGGACCGGCTACCGTACAAAGAAAAAGGCCCGGGCGCCTGGAGCGCTCGGGCCTTTCCTGATGTATCGAAGAGACCTTTAGGAGGCCGGCAATCCGTTCACGTGCCGGGCGATCTGGCTCTTGATGCGGGCCACCTTGTTCGGGTGCATAAGGCGTTTGGTGGCGGCCCGATCCAGGAGGGCCACTGCCTCCTTCATTTGAGCCTGGGCCACCTCGGCGGTTTCGGCTTCCCTGATCCTGCGAATGGCCGTCTTGATCCTGGATCGGTTCACCCGGTTCCGGGAGTTGGCGGCTCTGCTGAGCTCCATCCGCTTCTTGGCGCTCTTGATGTTCGGCATCGTTCCCTCAAACAAAAGACTTTAGACTGTCGAGCCTCAAAAGATAGCCGAAAATGCGGCCAGGCCAAGGGCTGAAGCAGCGGAAACCGCGTCTCCCGGAGGGGGCAGGCCCTACGGTCCTGGATCCCGAAGGTGCGAGCCCAGGCCGAAGCCTATCCCCGACGTAACACTCTCTTCAATACCTGCCACAGGGAACTCGGTACTGCATTTCGAGTGGCGGCCTTGATGAGGCTTTTCGCCCGTGTCCTCTTCAGGCCCGGAGAGTCCTCGAGTAGGAGGTCCACCACCGTAACTCCGGGGTTTGCCAGAGCCTCGGCAAGGTGGCCGAGATTCGAGCCGTCTATGGCTAAGTAGGATGCCCCAACGGCCTCCGCCAGCAACCGAAAGTCGATGGCCGCCAGCTCTGTTCCATGGGCCTGTCCGTAATCCGTCAACTGCTGGAGGCGGATCTGGCCAAGGTGCCCATCATTGAAGACGACCACGGTGAGATCGATTCCTTCCCGGACGGCTGATGCGAGCTCGAGGCCCGACATGGCCATGCCGCCGTCGCCGACAATGGCCACCACCTTCCGTTTCGACATAGCCAGCGACGCTCCGATTGCAGCTGGAATGCCGAAGCCCATGGATTGGAAGTCGGAAGGAAGGATCAGGCCCCGGGGAGCGCGAACCTCGTACCATTTCCGGGTGGCCACCTGGTGGAGGCCGGAGTCCGTGACCACCACGCCATCATCGGGAAGCTGGTCCCGAAGGACCCTGAAGAACTCCTGGAGTCCCATTCCTGCCTCACCGGATAGCCTCGGAAAGGACGTCTCGTTTGAGGCCTGGTTCAACTCGCCAAGGCGTTTTCTCCAGGACTCCAGGTTGGCCAGGGCCCATCCATTCCTGCCTTGGTTGGGGCCACGGCCATCCGACCCGAGGGCTTTCAGGAAGGCGCGGCAATCGGACCGGATCCGCAGGAGGGCCGGGTAGTTTCCTTCCAAAGACTCTGTCGAGGAATCGACGTGGATCAGCTTCTCTTCGGGAATCGAGAGCCGGAAACCGGACGTACCGTTGTGGGAGAGCTTGGATCCCAGAACCAGAACAAGGTCCGAGGTCTCGATCAGTTCGTTCACGATATGGATGCCGCCCGACACACTGAAATCACCCCCCAACGAACGAGGGTGTGCCTCCGACACAACGCCGCGACCGGAGCTGGTAGAAAGCACACAGGCTTCCAGAGCCTCAGCCAGTTCCAGGACGGCTTCGGAAGCATCGGCCGCACCCTGGCCGATGAAGAGGACTACCCGGTCCGACTCCGTCAGCTTGAGGCGCGCAGCCTCTACCAGTGTCCTATCAGGAGCGCGGTCCTCGGGTGCTGTCACGGTTCCCTCAGCGGAAGCACTGGCGGGTTCTCCAAGGCAGTCCGCCGCAAACTCCAGGAGCACGGGCCCCGGACCGTCCACGGTGGCTGCGGCCCAGGCCCTCCTTAGGACATCCCCCAGGTTCGAAGCCTCCGCGACCCTGAAAGACTCCTTCACAACGGGCCCTGCCATGGCCTGATGGTCGATATCCTGAAGCTGAAACCTTCTGCCGGATTCCCGAGTCGGTGTGACCACCGCCAGGAGGACGGCAGCCGAATCGTGTCGGGCCTCAGTGATCCCCGTTAGAGCGTAGGTAAACCCCGGTCCCGGGATCGTCGTGACGATGCCGGGTCGGCCGGAGGCCCGGTAGTATCCGTTGGCCATAAAGGCGGCGCCAAGTTCGCTGCTTGCCAAGACCGTTCTGAGGGCTGACGTCCTGAGTGCTTCAAAGAGCGGGACGTTCTGGCTTCCCGGCACTCCGAATACTATCTCGGCCCCCAGGGATTCCAGGGTCCTGCAGAAGGCCTCGGCACCCTTCATCTCATGCATCCTTTCTCCCCTTCAGGCGAGGTAGGCCGAGACGACGCAGGGCCGCACGGGCAAGGCCCCGGGTCCTGCGAAGAGTCTGAAGGCCTTTCCGGTGAACCCGGAAGGGGAGGGTGCCTCTGGTGGAGAGAACTTGATTCGCAACGAGCATCCCACCCAGCTGGCTCTTGAACCGAGTTACAGGGTTCAAGGCGGCGTCCGTCAGGTCGTTTCCCACGAACCCTTCCGCCGCCAGGGCTTCGCATGTCTTCCAGCGTAGGAAGGGGTTCGTGCCTTGGCTCAGATAATCCTCATCGGCGGCGGCGGTGACCGTGTGAGTGATGGGATGACCGGAAAGAAGGACCAGCTGGCTGGCCACCGATTGGCCGGTACCCAGACGCGCATGATATAGGCGGGCCAGATCCTGGGAAGCGAGCCTGGAGAAGAACCGTTCGAACCGGACTTCCGGCATATAGACCGGAATGCCCTTTCGTTGTGAGGTTTCACGGTGCATGCCATAGAACGACGGGAAATCGTCATCCCGGGTCAGAGAGATTCCGTAGTCCTGGCAACGCTTGATGAGGCGCCTCTGGTTCTTCTCGATTCTCAGAAAAGCCCCCTCCGGGTCTTCGAAACGGAGGATGTAGCTGTAGTTTTGGCTTCCCTTCCAACCTCGAGCCAGGAACGGCCTTACGTCCTGCACGGGGTGCCGGTTGTGAAGGACGGCTTTGTGGTAGCCCCTGGTAGCGAGAGTGTCGGCCACCATACCGAGGATGGCAACGTGCCGAGACGTGTTCTCTGACGGATACTTGGAAGAATACTCCTTTACCACCAACCCGTTGTAATAGAGGAGGAGGCGATTCCCCAGGACTCTGAATCCTCCAGGCCGGGTCTCGTAAAGCCCGATCCCCCCTACAATCTCGTCTCCCTTGAAGACAGCCAGAATGCGAAAGTCTCCACCCACGGCTTCACAAAGGGCCTCCAGGTATTCCGGATAGCTATAGATACTTCCGGCCGGAGCATGATCCACGAATTCCCGCCACGCCGGGAAGTCAGATTCCGACAGGATCCGGGCTTCGAGCCGGGAGCCTCCAGAAGAACCTCGGCCAGGGGCCACCGTCATGGGCGGCGCGGTCCGGATGGGATGAATTGTTGAGTACGTCGTTTCATGAAGGCTGAAAGTGTTTCGGCAGCAGCCACAATACCGGGAAGAGGGTCGTCCCATGAAAAAACCGGCTGCTGGGCTCTGGCCAGGGAGCCCAAAAATCGGGCCATGGCTCGCGGGAAGGAGACGTCTCTTGCTTTGCAGGCGAAAAAATCGAAATAAGGGTACATCAATGCTCTGCCTAACCGATAGGTGTGTGCTGGAACGACGCTCTCGCCCAGGGCAGCGGCATAGGCCATAGTGGCCACGTTCACGCCACACCTCGCTGCAAACTCGATGTACCACCAGGGCCTGGCGTTTACCTCGAGAATCCGAAAGACACCGTCTCGGGAGTCTCTCTTGAACTCGGCACTGAAGA
>JASFVN010000120.1:0-12024 GCA_050049805.1 Gemmatimonadota bacterium | reverse complement strand
GGCTGGGCGGACCGGTAAGAAAGCCGACAGGACCTACAGAGCAAGGCTTCTGACTCAGGGGTTCTTCGCCTTCCTCTCACTGGCGCTCGGGATCCAGTTCGCTCGGTTCTACCAGGCGGCACAGGCTGCAACTCTCCCGCTCCCCACCCGTCCGCCGGGAGTCGAGGGTTACCTCCCCATCAGCGGCTTGATGGGCCTCCTGGACTGGGGCTATCAGGGGGCCCTGAACACCATCCATCCGGCGGCCACCGTTATCGTGCTCGTCGCCGTCGCCATGGCCCTCCTGCTGCGGAAGGCTTTCTGCTCCTGGTTGTGTCCCGTCGGGTTCCTCTCGGATCTTCTCGCCCGTTTCGGCCGGTGGTCCTTCGGCAGGAACATCCGCGTCTGGACCTGGTTGGATGTTCCGCTTCGGAGCCTGAAATACCTTCTTCTGGCCTTCTTCCTCTGGGCCGTCCTCTCGATGACGGCCGATCAACTGCAGGCCTTCATCCAATCGCCCTACAACCGGGTGGCGGACCTGAAGATGGGGCTCTTCTTCCTGGAGCTCGGGAAGATCGGGACCATCGTCATGGGGGTTCTGGTCCTGGGTTCGGTCTTTGTCCAGGGATTCTGGTGCCGGTACCTCTGCCCCTACGGTGCCTTCCTCGGGCTCTTTTCCTGGGCCTCTCCGACCCGGGTGGTCAGGAATGCGGACCCCTGCGTGGATTGCGGCCTCTGCGACAGGGCTTGCATGGCCCGGCTTCCAGTATCTTCCTCGAAGGAGATTACCAGCCCCGAGTGCACCGGATGTCTGGATTGTCTCGCCGTGTGCCCGGTGGCGGACGCTCTCGAGGTCAGGACTGTGGGAAGGCGGCGACTGTCCGCACTGGCCTTCGGCGGCGCCCTCATGGCGATCTTCCTGGCGGGGTACGTGGGGGCCCGGGCCACCGGGTCCTGGCACAACCGGATCTCGGACCAGGAGTACGTCGAACGAATCCCGCAGATCCACTCTCCGGAGTACGGACATCCGGGCAGCTGACACCCCTGCTTCCCACCACCTTCCTCGACACAGAGCCGTTCCCTCTTGCCATGAGGATTCCATCCCCTAGCTTGCTTAACCTGGTTCATAGCTTCGCGTTCGAAGGTGGGTGCCGCCGGGTCGCCCAGGGAGTCATCTGGCCCGGAAGACCCGAATCCGCGCAAGGAGTGGGGAATGGATATCAGAGGATATTTCGTCTCGGACATTCCGAGGAGAGCCTTCCTGGAGAAGACGCTCAAGGGGGGCGTATTGGTGGCCGCGGGACCGTCTCTGCTCGGCATCCTGGAGGGGTGTGCGAGCCCTGAGACGGCCAGCGCAAAGGTACAGGTCGATCCGGACCTCCTGGACAGAACCATCCGGGCGGCCCTGGCCAACGGAGGTGAGTTCGCGGATGTCTACGTGGAAAATCGTATCGCCCGGTCCATCGTCATGGAGGAGTCCCGCTTCAAGAGCGCGGAGTTCGGCGTGAGCCAGGGCGCGGGCGTGAGGGTGATATCGGGTGACAAGACCGGATACGCCTTCACCGAGGAAATCACGGAGGAGGCTCTCCTTCGGGCGGCGGAAGTGGCCTCCTACATAGCCAGGGGCACCGACGTCGTCGAGCCGGTGGCCATCGGGTCTCCGACCCAGCGCCAGACTTTCGGCTCGGTGCAGCTCCCCCTGGAAGACATCGCCGACGGCCGGCGCCTGATGATCATGGAGCGGGCCAACCAGGCCGCCCTGGACTACGACAGCCGGATCGCCATGGCCAGTATCAACTATAACGACGAGATACGAGGCCGGGCCCTGGCCACCAGCGAAGGAGTGTACCTCACCGACGAGCAACCCCTGCTGTTCTTCATCGTGCAAACGCTGGGCGTCGGGAACGGTACCCGGCACATGGGCCGTGAACGCCTCAGCCGCCACAGCGGCTTCGAGATGTTCGACGAGGTCACCCCGGAGGAGGTGGCCCGGACCTGCGCCCGTGAGTCCATCGCCATGCTGGAAGCTCAGGACGCACCGGCGGGCCGGATGGACGTGGTCATGCAGAACGGATGGGGCGGCGTTCTGGTTCATGAAGCCGTGGGACATCCCCTGGAGGCCGACAACATCGCCAGGGGTATCGGCGCCTTCACCGGGAAGCTGGGGCAGAAGGTGGCCAGCGACGTCTTCACCATGGTGGACGACGGCTCCATCCCCAACATGCGGGGCACCATCAACTGGGACGACGAGGGCACCCAGGCGAGGCGGAACGTCCTCATCGAGGAAGGCGTCCTGAGGGCCTACATGACCGACATCCTGTCGGCAAAACAGCTCGGCCTGGAGCGCACCGGGAACGGCCGGCGGGAGAGCTTCCGTTATTTCCCCATTCCCAGAATGACCAACACCTTCATCGACCAGGGCGATTCGGAGCCGGCCGACATCGTCGCTTCCACCGAATCGGGTCTTTACGTCCAGAGCCTCAGTGGCGGGAGCGTGAACCCCATCACCGGCGAGTTCAACTTCACCTGCCGGGAAGCCTACCTCATCGAGAACGGGCAGAAGACGACACCGGTGAAGGGGGCTACGCTGGTCGGTAACTGCCAGCAGGTGGTTTCCAGCGTCGACGCGGTGGGCAACGATCTCGCCTTCGGTCCAGGTATTTGCGGCAAGGGCCAATCGGCGGAGGTGTCGGCTGGGCAACCGACGGTGAGGATCAGGGGAATCAACGTTGGCGGAAGCCGCGCTTGAATGCGGATCGCACACATATCGGGGAGGATTTGTCATGCAGTACGATGATCTTTCGAGAGAGCTTGTTGACCGCTGCCTGAGCATGGGTGCTGAATCCGCAGAAGTCCTCATCGAGGAGGGGCGCCAGCTGAACATGGAGGTTCGGAACGGCGTCCTCGAGACCATCCAGGAATCAGCGTCCCACGGCGCGGGCTTCCGCGTATTCAAAGATGGAAAGATGGGGTTCGCTCACTCCAACGATCTCTCGGACGGTTCTTTGAACGAGGCCATACGGAGTGCGGTGAGCTTCGCCGAGCACATGACCCCCGACGAGCACAACGTCCTTCCAGCCGACGAGGGGGTGACGGAGGTGGAGGGCCTTTTCGATCCTGACATGGGTGCGGTTTCCATGGACGAGAAGATCGATCTGGTCACCCACCTGGAAGAGCTGGCCATGAGGGACTCCAGGATCACCCTCAGCAACGGGGCCAGCTACGGGGAAGGGGAGGGCGCGACCTACCTGGCCAACTCCCACGGGATCGAGAAGAACTACCGGCAGACGGCCTGCGGCCTTGGCGTATCCGTGGTGGCGGAAAAAGGGGATCAGAAGTCCTCCGGCGGGGAAGGCTGCAACCGGCGGTTCTTTTCCGATCTCCTCCCAGCCGAAGAGATCGCCGAGGAAGCCGCCCGGAGCGCCTACGAGATGTTGGACCCCCAGATGGTCAGCACCCAGAGGGCCCCTGTGGTCTTCGATCCGGACGTGGCCGGGTCTTTGTTGGGGGGGATCCTGGGTGCCATCAACGGAGAGCGGGTGCTTCAGGGGGCCAGCTTCCTCGCCGACAAGGTCGGTGAGAAGATCGCTTCCGAGCTCCTCACCGTAGTGGACGACGGTACCCTCCCCCGAGGCCTCGCCAGCAGTCCCTTCGACGGGGAGGGGGTCCCGACCAGGCGGCGGACCATTATCGACCGGGGTGTCCTCCAGGGGTTCATGTACAACACCATGGTAGCCTCCCGAGCGGGGGTCCGGAGCACCGGAAATGCCAGTAGAGGAGGCTTCTCGAGCCTCCCAGGCATCGGACCCCACGCCTTCTATGTAGAGGCCGGTAGCACGGATCCGGAGGAGATCGTACGATCGACGGCCAACGGACTCTACCTGAAGGGTGTCACGGGTTACGGGATCAATCCGGTCAACGGGAATTTCAGCGGGGGAGCCCAGGGGTTCTGGATCCAGAACGGCCGGCTGGCCTTTCCGGTCATGGGCCTCACCATTGCCGCCTCGGCCGACCAGATGCTGAACGGTATCGACCTCCTGGGGACGGACCTGGACCTGAATCGAACCACGACGGCCCCCACCTTCCGGATCAGGGAGATGCAGATCGGGGGCATGTAGGGGACCAACAGACCTCGATTGGCCCGGAGGCGTGAAGCCTCCGGGCTTCCCCGCCCTCAGCGCCAGAATCTCCCAGGCGATCGGCTCTCACTTGCCCCGCTCGAGCACCGGGCCCATCCTCCCATCCGATGAAGCTCCAGTCCTTCAAGCGAACCGCATAAGCGAACCGCACGGTTGCCTTCCGGAGATACTCATGAGAATGCCCAGGCTTCTTTCCAACGCCGCAATGGTGTTGGCTGTCGTCCTCTTTCTGACTCCTGCCCTCTCCGACGCTCAGGAGGTCCGTCGTGAAACGACTCCTCAGGGGCTCAAGCGGATGACGGTGGACGATTACGCTCTATGGAGATCCGTGGGGCAGACCTCTCTGTCTCCGGACGGCCGATGGGCCACATACGCCTACAGCCAGAGGGAAGTCGACGACTCTCTGTTCATCAAGCCTCTGGGGGGAGGGGAGGCGCACGTCGTGGTGAGGGGAGGAAACCCCGAGTTCTCCGGTGATTCCCGGTGGGTCGCCTACTATGTCAATCCGGAAGATTCCGAGGGTGGAAGCGGAAGAGCTGGTGGAGGTGCCCCTCCTGGAGGTCCTGGAGCCAGAGGACAAGGCGGTGGTGGTGGGCAGGCCCGTGTCCTGGAGCTCTATGACCTTCAGAATGGGAACACCGTACGCTGGGAGAATGTCCAGGGCTTCGGGTTTTCCGAAAGCGGAAGCGCATTGGCGGTCAAGAAGGGGAAGGCCGACTCCGACGCGGAACACGATGGTACGGATCTTCTGCTTCGATATCTCGCCTCGGGCGAAGAAGAACTCATCGCCTACGTGGACGAGTGGGCCTTCGACGAAAACGGCAGGTGGCTGGCTTACACCCTGGACACCCCCGAGGGCGAATCCAACGGCGTGCACCTTCTCGACCTGAGCACCCGGGGACGACAGGTGTTGGACGCCGAGCGGGAGGTCAAATACGCGCGCCTCACCTGGGGAGACGAGAAGCGGTCCGCGTCGGCGGACGCCTTGGCGGTCTTGAAGGGAGGAGAAGACGAGGACCTGGTAGAGACGGTGAACGCTCTCCTCCTCTGGCCCGCCGTGTCCGAATCCACCACTCCAGTGGCGCTGGACCCGAGGCCGGTGGAAGAAGAGGCGGACTCTTCATCGGAGGGGGCCGGGGGGAACGACTCCAATAGGGATGGCGCAAGCGATTTGCAGGAGCGGGTCCCTGACGCCTTCCCCGAAGGTTGGGTGCTGAGCGAAAAAGGGGCCATGACCTGGGCCAAGGACGCCGATCGCATCTTCGTGGCAACCCGCCCGCAACTTCCGGCCCCCAAAACCCTCTGCAAAGCAGCCGACGAGAACGGGCAGAGGAGGGGAGCCCGTGGTGACTCGGCAAGCGCGGGAGAGGGCCCGTCTTCCGCAGGGAACGACTCGGCCGACGCCAAGCCCAAGATCTCCACCATGGCGTCCCGCTTCGCCGAGGACGGAAGGCCTCTGGGGCCGGAAGAGGTCATGGACGGGATCTGCCCGGACTTCATGGCGGACGTGGACATCTGGCATGTCAACGACGAGCGGCTCCAATCGGTTCAGATGATCCGGGCGAGCCGGGATCGCAACCAGACCTACACCTCGGTTGTGCACCTGGAGGGATCCGGGTCGGACGCTTCGGCCCGTTTCGTCCAGCTCACGGACGAGACCATGGAGGCCATCCAGATCAGCGACAACGGTCGCTTCGCCATGGGTCGCAACGACAAGCCCTACCGGTCCGATTGGGAACCCAGCTACGCCGACTACTACCTGGTCGATCTGGACACCGGCCAGCGTACACCCGTGTTGGAGGGGCACCTCCGAACCCTGGGCTTCAGCCCCGATGGCAAGCACTATCTCTACTGGAAAGACGAGAACGTCTGGAGCTATCGGACTGAAACGAGTGAACACCTGAATCTCACTGAGGAATTCCCTGTCTCGCTGGTGAACGAGGAGTACGATCACCTGGGGGAGAAACCTCCCCACGGCGTGGCAGGGTGGACCATGGATTCCACGGCCGTCCTGCTCCGGCACCGCTACGACCTGTACCTGCAGCCGTTGGACGGCGGAGAGCCCGTCAACCTCACCATCGGCCAGGGAGCCCGGGACGAGGTTCAGTTCAGGATCCTCGATCTGGACCCGGAGGAGGAACTCACAGACCTGTCCGGCCCCCTCACTCTCACGGGCTATGGGCAGTGGACGAAGAAAGCGGGGTTCTTCCGCCTGGAGGACCCGGGGTCTGCCAATGCGACCCTTCGGGAATTGGTCTGGGAGGATGCCAGGTTCGGGCGCCCGGCCAAGGCCGACTCGGCGGAGGTGGCCCTCTTCACCCGGGAGGATTTCGAGACCTTCCCGGATTACCACGTCACGGGTCTGGATTTTCAGAACCCGGTCCAGATCACCGACGCGAACCCGCAGCAGGCCGAGTTCAACTGGGGCCGGCGGATCCTCTTCGACTACGAGACCCACGACGGGGTCCGGCTACAGGGGACCCTGGCCATTCCCTACGACTATGTAGAGGGCGAAAAGCGGCCCATGCTGGTGAACTACTACGAGAAGAACTCCCAGAACCTCCACTCCTATCCGACACCCATCTCCCGGGACACCCCCATGTTCGCGGAGTACGTGAGTGCGGGGTACCTGGTCATGCAGCCGGATATCCACTTCAGGATCGGTCGAACCCACAGTGAAATGCTGGAGTGCATCAACCTGGCCATCGACCAGGTGGAGGAGATGGGGTACGTGGACCCGGAGCGCATCGGACTTCATGGCCACTCCTTCAGCGGCCAGGGATCGGCCTACATCGCTACACATTCCGATCGCTTCGCAGCCATCGTGGCCGGAGCTGCGGCTACCAACCTCATCAGTGACTTCAATCAGCTCTGGAAAAGCTCCGGTACCAACCAGCACGGTTACGACACCTATGGCCAGGGCCGCTTCGGAACCAGTCCGTACGATGACCTGGATCTCTTCCTGGAACAGTCCGCCACCCCCAACGCCGGGGACATGAACACACCCCTTCTCATCCTCCACGGGACGGCCGATGGATCCGTGGAATGGCTACAGGCTGTGGAGTTCTACAACGGCCTCCGCTGGCATGAGAAGGAGAACGTCATCCTCATGTCCTATCCCGGCGAGCCCCATCACCTGCGGGTGTACGAGAACCAGAGGGATTTTCAGATCAGGATGCGGCAGTTCTACGACCATTGGCTCCGGGATAAACCAGCCGCGAGGTGGATGGAGTCCGGGCGGTCGTTCCTCCAGAAGGAGCGGGACCGGGCCATGGTCGAGCAGAACGGGAATGGAAATGGGCGCGGAAACCGTATCGGGGGTGGAGGTGACTGACCATGAGTGGAAAGAACGAACTGCATCTCTATGAGGAGCTCATGCTCCTGGCTCTCCAGGACAAGGAGGGCACCTTCGCAGCGGACGACATGAGCTTCTCCTACGCCCTCGGGGGGGCGATTCTCTCGGAGCTTCTTCTCCTGGAGGTCATCAGCCTCGAACCGGCCAAGAAAAAGAAGATGGTGCGGCTCAAGAGCACGGCACTGTCCGGGGACCCCATCATCGACGAGTGCCTCAAGAAACTCGCGGCCGCAAAGCGGAGAGCCACCCTCAGTACCTGGGTGTCGCGGTGTGGCGGGCTCAAGAAGCTCAGACACCGGGCGGCTCAACAACTCTGCCGGCGAGGTATTCTCAGGGCCGACGAGAAGTCCGTTCTCCTGATCTTCTCGAAGAAGGTCTACCCCGAGCTGGACCCGGGTCCGGAGCGGGAGCTGGTGGAACGGTTACGGCAGGCGATCTTCACCGACTCCGACGAGGTAGCACCGGCCACGGCGATTCTGGTGGCTCTTGCCGACAAGGCTGGTGTGCTCAAGAACGCCTTCGATAAGAAGGAGCTGAAAGCTCGGAAGAAGCGCATCGAGGGGATCGGGGAGGGTGTTGCCACCGCAGCTGCCGTGAAGGAGGTGGTGGCCGGGATCCAGGTAGCTTTGATGGGCGCGGTAGCGGCATCCACGGCGGCGTCGGCCTCGTCCTAGGCCGGATCGGAATGGCGGCAACGGCAGCCCCGTCCTAGGCCTCCACCCCCGTCGGAAAAACCGACAGGTGAACCAGGTGGCCGTTGTGGCGCAGCTCGCCCCCGGTTATCGGTCCTTTGAGAGTCGAGTACTCGCCGTGCCCCACGCTCGGCGCTGCGACCCTCTCGGCGATCTCCAGGGCAAAGGCCAGGGCCATGAGATCCTCCGAGTCGGCTAGAGATCCCGGCCTGGAACCGCCGTTTGCCGCAAGGGCCGTGATGAGGTACCCCGTTACCAACCGTCGGTGGAGGTTGGCGTAGAGATCCGGGCAACCCAGGGCGTCCAACCCCAGCAGGTCTCGGCCCAGGAAAGCCAGGATCCCCACCTGATGCTCCACGAGAGGGAAGCTGGCCTGGCTCTCGATGAAACGCTCTTCCAGCTCCTCGCAGCTCCACTTTCCGGGGTCCATGCAGGAGATGGGCACCTTGGTGGTGCTTCCCGCACCTAGGAGAAGGCTCTGGTGCGTCGAGTGATTCTCCTGCACTCCGAGGAGCGTCTCGCAGTCCAGGAGCAGGACCGGGTCCGGTCCCAGGTTCCTGGCCAGGAGATGGGGAGGGTTGCCCCCTCCGTTGTCCTCCAGCGTGACCACGCCCTTTCGGATCGCTTCGGCCATGAGGATGTAGGAAAGCTCCGGTTCGTCCGCTGACACGATTGGGAAGACCGTAAGCCACTCATGGCGTTGCGGTACCTCGGCGAACGCTAGGAGCATGGGACACCTCTCTGGTTTGAGGTGTTACTGGTCCACTCCCGGTCCACAGATGTCACGGTCAGATGGACCAGGTGCCCCTGGTGGGTCAGATCTCCTCCCCTGACCGGGCCGGTCAGAGAGCAGTACGATCCGACCCCGACCCGGTTCCTCGGGATCCGGTCCGCCTCGGCGATGGCTCCTACGATCCGGTTGGCCTCCGCCTCCAGCTCCGTTGGGTCTCCTCCCTCGGTGGGAGAGTATCTCAAGGCCTTTTTGATGAACCGGACGAGGAGACGCCTGTGCAGGGGTCCGTAGAGGTTGGGGGATCCCAGAGCCTCCAGCCCTATCATCTGTCTGCCCTGAAAAACCAGGAATCCCACTTGTCTCCTGGTTTCCGGGAAATGCTCGAGCCATTCGGTGATCAGAGGCTCCTGGCTGGAGGAAATCCAGTCACCACGCTCCACCGGTGATGCCGGGATCTGCGTGACGCTTTTCCCTGCCAGGAGGATGGACCGTTCCACCAATCGGCCCTGGTTTTCCCGGGGCAGTGGCTCTCCCGCGAGGATCAGGAGAGGGTGTAGGCTGTTGTTTCGGACCAGTAGGACGGGATTGGGAGCATCGCCCCTTTCTCGAATCGAAAGGACCCCGGAGTCACGGACCTCGGTGGAAAGGAGGTAAGGGAGCACCGGCCCATGAGGGGCGATGACGGGAAAGACGGTAAGGCTTTCGTGGCGCAAGGGAGCGTCGACGAACGCTTCTAACATGGCCACACGTCCCGGATTCATTGTGTTGAAATCGGGGGCCAAAACCCCCGTGTGCGCCTGCCAAGTGTTACACGGAGGCGTCAAAAGGGCGTCAAACAGGAGGGCTGAGTCCACGGCTGCTCCCCTTCCGATCCAGTGACCTCCGGGCGGCGGATCACGATTGTCCACGGGCCCGTGAGGTTCGGAGGGGAACGGATAAACCGAGTCCCTTTTCTGACCCTTATCTGGCTCTTATTCGGCCCTATCCCCCCTGGGAGGGAGCGCCCAGCCGCTCGGTGTAGGCCACCATGGGTTTGGCTTCCCACTGGCCGGACTCGCCGTTGAACCGCTCTTCCGCCCAGGTGACGGATCCGTTTACTCCTCGACTCACGGTCACCCGGAGGTCCCCGTCCATGGCCTCGGCCCTCGGGGTCTGAAAGGTCCACTCAGCCCCGGCAGGCGGCACTTCGGCTTCGAGTCTTTGGAGGATCGGCCACCGGGTATCCAGCCGGTACTCCACCCATCGATCCGCGCCTTGGTCATAGGCCCAGACACGAAAGACTTCCCAGGCCGAGTTCTGGCCGATGGCGGAAACCCGCTCCATGACGCCGCATCCGTCCAGGATGGGAGTGACGTTGGACCTGACCGTCATACCGTTGGCCTCTACCGAGTCGGCCTCCACGGCCCCAACCCATTCGCCGATGAGAAAGTCCAGAGGTCGGTACTGAGCATCCGGGCACCGGAGTGTGGTAACGGCAGGCCCGTTCAGGAGGGGGCCCTGGTAAAGGGGTTCCCGCCGTGAATACTCCCTGATCCAGCTGGACGTCCATGTCCTTCCTGCATCGGTGGAGATCCCGTCCTGCCAGCGGAGGGTGTTGGAGGTGATGTCCGAGAAGGTGAAGCGGGTGACAGAAGTGTCGCCGGCCTCGGTCAAGGACCGGCTGTAGAACTCCCCTCGGTTGTGCCGAAACCCCCCTCCGAGCTCGCCGAATCGAGGATCCCCCTGGTTCGGCCACAGAAGGACCAGATCCCACTGACCCCGGGCAGGGTTGAACGCCCGGAGGCTGAATCCCTCCAGGAAATCTCCGAATGCATCCCCCCGCCAGTGTTCGACGATGCCGCATCCAGCCACCACAGGGTATACCCGGGCAGTGGCGGTTCCGGTGTCGTACCACCGGCTGTCGTCCGACGGTCGATTTCGATTCAGCACATCCCATTCGCCGATCCAGAAGTCGAACTGACGGGACTCGCCCGTGCAGACCCCCTGTGCCTCCAATGCGCCGTGGGGGGCCATCAGTACGAGCACCGCCGATAGGAGGGCGCAGAACGTGGATCGAAGAAACCCCTCGCCGCCAACGAAACACCCTGCTTTCATTTCTTCCTCCTGCGCAGTTCCACGGGTACCCGGGCCCGGCCCCTGACCTTCGCTTCCCACCAATTCTGATAAAGATCCACGCTGAACATGAGGAGAAGGATGAAGATCACGATCCACTGCGGTATGTAGGGGAATTCACTGGCGTTTACCGCCAGATTCGCCACGTGGCCTCCTTCCAGGAAGAGGACGAAGCCCACGAGAAGGAGCACGAAGAGTCCCAGAATTTCGAAATCCGGGTTCTCATTCAGGAAGCGGGCCAGTGGATTTGCGAAAATGAGCATCAACGCCACGGAGATCACTACGGATCCTACCATTACGGCGAAGACGTCTGTCATTCCCACGACCGTCAGAATGGAGTCGACGGAAAAGAGAAGGTTCATCCCCACGATGACCGCAACCACCTCCACAAAGCTCTCGGTCTGTGCGATCTCATCCTCGACGCCTTTCGCCTTGATTCGGAGCTCCTTCACGCCCTTCCAGATCAGGATCAGTCCACCGAGGAATAGGACGACGGCTTTCACGCTGAGGGATGCCTCGATCCTGAGATTGGGCAGGATCTCGGCGTCGAAGGTCGTGAAGGGTTCGGTGGCTACCGTCAGGAGCCAGCTCACCAGACCCAGGAGGATGATCCGGAAGACCATGGCGAGAACGAGTCCCACCTTGATGGCCAGTCCCTGCTTGTGGGCGGGGAGCTTGTTGGCCAGAACGGTAATGATGATGAGGTTGTCGGCGCCGAGGGCCACCTGGATAAGGGTGACCGAAAAAAGGGCGGCCCAAAAAGCGGGGTCGGTGAAAAGGTCGATCATGAATCCGGTCCAGAGAGGTTTCTATGCGTGTCTTGCGGAATGCAAAGTAGCGGGCTTGCGGTCTGCGGCATGGGGTGCCTTCAAAGCCAGGGGTCTCCGGTCTTCTCCAACCAGGGGATCAGCTCCGTCTCCCTGAGGTCCTGGACGAGACCTGGATTTTCCGCCGCGACATTCTCGAGCTGAAACGGATCGGCGACATTGTCGTGCAAGGTGTACGTTGGTTCTC
>JASFVN010000417.1:0-3861 GCA_050049805.1 Gemmatimonadota bacterium | reverse complement strand
TCTCATCTCACCCCACGATTGCAACGTGGTTTTCCACGGCTCGAACAAGCTTCTCCGATCGCCCAACATGGGTGAGAGCTGGGAGGTCATCAGCGACGACCTGACCAAAGCGGATCCTGCGACTCTGCCCACCGGGAAGGGGGGTGACGGGAACATCCAGTATGCCACCATCACAACCATCTCCGAGTCCACCCTCCAGGAGGGCCTGATCTGGGTGGGAACCGACGACGGCAACGTTCAGGTCACCCGGGACGGAGGTGCTACTTGGACCCTGGTGAACGCCAACGTACCCAACAACCCCGAGTACTGGGTGAGCCGGGTGGAAGCCGGCCATCACGATCCCGGGACGGCCTATATCTCGTATACCGGTATGCGGCGAGACGACTTCCGGGCCTTCGTCTACAAGACCACGGATTTCGGGGAGACCTGGACGGACATTTCGGCCAATCTGCCGGAAGAGCCGGTAAACGTGATACGGGAGCACCATCAAAACCCGAACCTGCTCTTCCTCGGGACGGACTTCGCGGTGTACGTCTCGGTGGACGGAGGCCAGAGCTGGACCCTCATGAAGAACAACATGCCCACCAACCCGGCCTACGATATCAAGATCCATCCTCGAGAGAACGACCTCATCGTGGCTACCCACGGAAGGGGGATCTATATCGCCGACATCAGCCCTCTAGCCGAAGTGAACCTGGAGACGCTGGGTCAGGAGGCCTTCTTCTTCCAGCCGGAGTCGAAGGTACGCTGGATCGGAGCCGACCTGGTCAACGTGGCCTCCGACAACTTCAACGGGGAAAGCGAGCCCTTGGCCATCCCCTTCTACTACTGGTTGCAGAGCGACGCTGCCGGTGATGTGACGTTCACCGTCTACCAGGGGAATATGGAGATCGCCACCGTGACCGGTCCCAGCGCAGCCGGGATGCACATGGTGGCCTGGGGCATGAACAAGATGCCCCAGGGGCAGCCTCCCGCTGCGGCTCAGGGCGCGGCCAGGTTCCAGGGTCGTGGCGCCCGGGGTCAGCCTGCCCCCATCGGCGAGTACACGGTGGTCATGTCGGTGGACGGCCAGGAGATGAGCCGAACCGTCTCCATCCTCAAAGACGAGTGGTGGATGACGAGGAGGTAATGCCGTTAGGTTGTTGAGTACCGCCTTCCTTGCTGGCGGATCCGCCCCGGGGCCGGGGGAGCGTCCCCGGGGCGGTATCCGTGATTCGAGGGTGGTTTTACTTGTGGACGCCTGGGACTCGAAAGTATTAATGGATTCAGGCGATCCGAGGCCAACCTGTCGACCGGAAAGGAGCTTTCTTGAGCGCGGACCGGAAAGCCACCCTGGGTGAGCAGGGAATAAGAGGCAGGCCCACCGCATCCTTCTCCAAGTTCGTGTCTTGGCTGGGCGAGCGCCTGACCGAGAGAGACTGGGACTCCCTTCAAAAGACGGGTCCGCAGGAGGTCTTCGCCTGGGTAAAAGAAGCCGATCTATCGGAAGAAGGTCTGACCAAGGCACTGAGTGAGTTCCTGGGTGTTCCCCGTGTCGTCCAAATCGAAGCCGATGATGTAGATCGCAGGATCCTTCCCGAGCCGTTCTGTCAGGCGAAACTGGTCGTTCCCGTGCGGAGTCCGGGGTCTCGGCAAACGGTGGTCTTGAGCAACCCCTTTGATTGGGAGCTGCTGGAGGATCTGGAACGCACCATTCCCCGACGTCGCCACCTGGCCATGCTCCTGGCGTCCCCATCCACCCTGAACGCGGTTCTGAATCCGGAGGAATCCCGGAACGAACCCGAAGAAGGGGCACCCGGTTCGGAGGATGAAGGCGTAGAGGAACCACCAAAAGGCAGGCGAAGGGAGGACCGGGCCTACGATCCTGATCAGGATCCCGGCAAAGAGCATCCCATCGCTCAGCTGGCTATAGCTCTTCTGCTCAGGGCAGTGGGGGAGGAGGCGAGTGACCTCATGATCGAGGCCCGGGGAGAAGGGGCGATTGCCAAGGCCGCCATCGGAGGCAAGATCCGCGACCTGACGGACTTCCCGGCAGACACGGGGAGGAAGTTGGTGGCCCGGTTCAAAGCCCTGGCGGGGTTGGATGTGGCGAAGAAGCGTACGCCGCAGAGCGGGTGCATGGACATTTTGCTCCAAGGCCAGTTGATCAAGCTCCGCCTATCCACTTCCCCTACTGCCGCCTTCGAAAACCTGAAAATCAGAGTCCTGAACCCCGCGAGCGAGGCGCCTCCTCTGGTGGACCTCGGTCTCTCCCCCGAACAAATCCACCTTCTCAAGGACCTCGCCGGACGGGAACAGGGGCTGGTCCTTTTCGTGGGTCCTCTCGGATCGGGAAAGACCACGACCATCTATTCCCTCCTGACCTCGGTGGCCAGCCAGGATCGGTCTCTGATCACCATAGAGGATCCCGTGGAGCACCGGGTGCCTTTCGCCGTTCAGCAGGAAGTCCAGAGGGGTTCGGGCGCAAGCTTCCGTTCTCTACTTCAAGGGGCCATTCAAGAAGAGCCGGACGTCCTCTTCCTGGGGGAGATCCGGGACCTGGTCACGGCCAGAGCCTGCATCGAATTCACCGACGCGGGGCACCAGACCCTCTCGTCCATGAACTCCTCCAATGCCGCCACCGCCGTCTTCCGTTTGGAGAAATTGGGAGTGGACCGGAAGGACCTGGGAGAAGCCCTTATCGGTGTGGTAGCGCAGCGGATTCTCAAACGGCTTTGCCCCGAGTGCAAACAGGTGCGACCCATCACACCAGAGGAGAAAGAACTCCTGCGGCCCTTCACCAACGATTTCCCGGAGGCCGTGGGGCATCCGGAGGGGTGCTCTGCCTGCAAGGGTACGGGCTACCGGGGCCAGGAGGGGGTCTTCGAAGTCATCCGGGTGGGTCCGAAAATGGCTGAGGTCATCGGCACCGGGCGGCCCATCGCCGAGATCCGGGAGTATGCCGAGGCCCGGGGTGACCTCCTGATCGGTGCCCACGCAATTCAGAAGATCCGCGACCTGAAATTTCCGGTGACGGACGTCTACCGGGAAGTGCTCCTGGAGGAGGCTGTCCTCTTCGCGGAGGACCCGTTGGGGGAATCGGAGGCGGAAGAGCAACGACGCCCCCTCGACGTTTCCGCAGAGACGTCGGAAGAATCCAACGAGCAAACATATGTTTCACTTATGACACAGTTGACACAGTCGTGCATTCTGGTGGCAGAGGACGAAGAAGGAACCCTCTTCCTCCTGGATCAGATTCTCTCGCAGGCGGGATACAAGGTCATCCAAGCGAAGGACGGGGGGGAGGCCCTGCTCAAGCTGGGCGCCGGGTCCGTAGATCTCATCCTATCGGACATCCATATGCCGAATCTGGACGGCCTGAAACTCCTGGAGATCCTGCAGCAAAACAACATCGATACGCCCGTCGTCTTCCTCACTGGAGAGCCGTCGCCGGACGTGGAAGCCAGAGGACGGGAGATGGGCGTAGCGGACTATCTACGAAAGCCAATCCAGAGGGATGTCCTCCTGGAGAGCATCGAGAAGGCGCTGGAGTAGCGAGAAGCCGCTGGGGCAGTGAAGAGGCGCTGGGGCAATGATAAGGCGCTCGGTTGCCGCATTCACAGGGATCCGCCATCGAACCGGTACCAGTGGTCCGGCAGGGGTGTTATCGTTTGGTTGTTGGGGGGTGAGGGCCAGGGAAGAGCGTTTCAGCGGAGCCGAGCGGCACAAGGGCCGAGGAATAACGTTTCCGCGGAAACCCGAGGCCGCCGCAGGCGCAACGTTTCAGTTGAAACGTCTTTTGGGGCGCCTCTCCCGCAAATCCGAGCCGGTAGCTCAGTTGGAAGAGCAACGGACTTTTAATCCGTAGGTCGTGGGTTCGAG
>JASFVN010000416.1:0-3862 GCA_050049805.1 Gemmatimonadota bacterium | reverse complement strand
CTTGGTTGTCCTCTTCATGAGAGCCGCTCCTTGTGGGGATCCACCATGGTTGGGTCGTGCCTCCATGGTACCCACGAGGGGCGTGCTCTCAATATCCGTTACGTCGGGCGCAGGTTGGAGCGGACCAGATCGGCGAGCTTTCGGGCATCGATGGGATCGGTCTTGCTTCGGGCCTCAGATCCGCAGTGGCGGTTGGGCTGAGTGGCCTATCGAGGAGCACCGGCCCGGCCCTCCGGGATCTCGCCGGGGATAGGGCGGTGGATTCCCCTGGTCTTCTGGATCCCCGGCTCCGATCTTGAACCGAATGGTTCGTTACAGGAAAAGTCAGTGAACCAGAACAGTCCTGACTCAGAGGGCGTGCAGAGTTTGCTGAGAGAGCGGATGCATCGGCACGTATGCTGGAGGGCCTCAATGAGGCGAAGGGTATCCCGGAAGGCGGTATTCATCTTCCTTGCCGCTGCGTTTCCCGCGGGTTGCGGCCCGACTCACGGTGGACCGGAGATCACTCTGGTGGTCGGGGGGCAAGCCCTGATCAAGAAAGACCCACGTCTTCATTGGGAGGATCCATTCGGTTCGCTGAGGCCAATCCTCCAAGCGGCCGATGTTGGATTCACGAATTTCGAGATGGCCGTGGCCCCAGAGGGGACTCGATGCGGCCTTCCGGAAGACTATGAGACCTCATTGGGTGAGCCTTCCCTATCCCAAGCGGAGCGCCCCGGGAACACGGGCGGACCGCATGCTGTGAATGCTTCGGTAATGGAGTTCCTTGCCGGCCTTGGCTTCGACCTGATGTCCCTGGCGAACAACCATGCCTGGGACCTCGGTGATTGTGGGATCGCGGCGACGCGGGAGGCGGCAGCGGCCCTTGGGGTAACCTTCGCTGGTACAGGCCCGGACCTGTCCTCGGCGAAGGCTCCGGCTTACCTCGATGTGGAAGGGGTGAGGATTGCGCTGGTGGCAGCGACCACGAGCCACGATGAACGGGGTCTAATCCATCATGCGGTGAACGGGGTGTGGACGGGGCGGGAAGACGATTGGGTCCGCAACCTGGAGGTGGTCCGGGACGCTTCTTCTCGTTCGGATTTCGTGATCTACTACCACCATTTCCAGATTGACGAAGATGAATTCGTCGACCTGCTCCCCGGAGACTCCACGGCTGACGGGCATTGGTGGGTGGAAGACGTTCCAAGTTGGCAGACCGAGTTCGCCCGTGCGGTCTTGGATGCTGGGGCATCAATGTACCTGGGCCACGGGCACCGCGCCTTCGACGGCATCGAGATCTATGATGGGAAACCGCTGATTCGGCAGCTAGGCGGGTTGGCCTATCAGGGGCTGTCGCCTGTCATTGGCCACTACGATCAGCACCGCCCCTGGGAAGGGCTTCTGGCTGAACTGTCCATCAGAGACGGAGCCGTCGAAAGAATCCACTTTATCCCTTTGGACCTGGACGAGGGCGAGGCCTACCGGTCTGCGCTCGACGATCTGGACTTCCTCGCCCGCCGGGGGTTGGCGGAGGTGGCAACGGGCGACGTAGCCGAGTCAATCTTGATCCGTTTTCGGGATCTCTCAGCGGTTTACGGAACCTCAGTGACCATCGAAAACGCACGGGCCGTCCTTGAACTTCGATAGTGGGTCTTGGGATGGGGAACGGTCGAGGAACCCTGCGGATCGACTTTTCTCTGTAAGCCCGTTTCAAGCTCGCGCCTTAGATAGGAGCTGAAGCCTGTTGGCCTATCGGGGAACACCGGCGCGGCCCTCCGGGATCTCGCCGGACGGGAGTTGGCGGGAAATCCTGGTCATGCCGATGACCGGCTCCGATCTTGAACCGAATGGTTCGTTACGAGCACATCCTATCCGTGCAAAATCACCCGAACCTCGAAGGCGCTACTCGACTTCAAGCATCGAAGGTCTATCATGGCTGAGATAGTATTCCTGGGGACCGCAGCTGCCCTTCGGCTTCCCTCCTTTCACTGCACCTGCTCGACATGTGAGTCGGCTCGCTCGGGTGCGATCCCGGAAAGGACTCGGGCTTCGATCGGGATCCTAGGAGATCAGACAACAATCATTGATTCGGGCCCGGACATAGCGGAACAACTGGAGCGAGAAGGCATCCGCCGAATCGACAACGTTCTCCTCACCCATTGGCACTATGACCATATCGGTGGGTTGACCGAGTTCGGAGAACCAGGATCCTGCGAGGGGTGGGACCTGATTCCCGTTTTCACTCCGCAATCCGGAATCGACCATTTCAACTCCGAGTTGCAGTACTTGAAGCGGCGTTTCGCACCGCACCTCGTCGAGCCGAACAAGCCGTTCGAAATCGGATCCACCCGAATCGTTCCGGTGAAATCCCAGCACACCGAGGACAGCCTCGGGTTCATCCTCACGGGAAATCGAACCGTTGCCTACATGGGGGACGGGATCCGCCCCCCTGACGAGACCATGGACCGCCTGAAGGGCATTGACGTCCTAATAATTGAAGCATCCCTCGACGAGTTGGATGAAGCGGATTGGCTCTGCCAGGACATCGCGAGCGCCGTTGAAATCTGGAAAGAGGTTGCGTGTCCGGAATGCATCCTCACCCACATGTCTTTCCATAGGTGGAGGGGCGGAAACCTGATTGCGGGATTCACCGAGGAAGAGCGACACGCTGTGCTCGAGCAGCACCCTGGCCTTCGAATGGCTGAGGATGGACTTCGGATTCCGTTCTGAGAAGGGTACGGAAGGCTCGAAAAGTTCGCTACCTGAGGTGCAGTAGGGGATACCAAGAATGACTAGATTTCGAGCTTGCGGCCCGACGGAGCTGGCTGTGTCCTTATCTCTGACCTTCCTGTTGGCCGCATGCAATTCCGGCCACCCCCCACCGGCTGCGACCGAAACCGACAGCGCTGGGGTTCGGATCATCCAACACTCCGTGCTCCCCGATTCGGTGCTCGGCGGCTGGCATCTGTCGGAGGAACCGGTCCTCAGGCTGGGAGAGGTGGAGGGGGCCGAGCCCTTCCTGTTCTCAGGTGTCCTGGGAATTGTTCGGCTCTCCGACGGGCGGATCGCTGTGGCTGATGGGCAAACGAGCGAGATCCGGCTGTTCACGGCGGCAGGCGAGCACCTGCTAACCACCGGCGGGAAAGGCTCAGGGCCAGGAGAGTTCACCTACATCGGCAACCTCTTCCAGGTCCCCGGTGACTCTTTGGCCGCCACGAATGTCTTCGAGAGAACCATCTCCTTCTTCGATCCCGATGGTCATTTCGCGCGCTCGGTCCGCCTTGAACAGCCTGAAGGAGCGTCCGGCTATTGGGTGGACCAAATCCTCGGGAACGGGTCTCTTCTCGTGAAAGGGTCACGGGAATTCGCATCGGGGATTCCGGAGGAAGGGTACCAGCGGTCCGAGGTGACCTTTTCCATTTACTCTTCCGATGGGGAACCGTTGTCCCTGCTAGGGACCTTCGCAGGAGCGGAACTCCAAGTGGAGGAGTGGCGGGGTCAGCTGGGGGCACGCCCGCTGGCCATGGGGAGAGCGGTCGAAGCAGCGGCCTCTGGTACAGGGGTATTTGTGGGAGAAACCGATCGGTTCGAGATCTTGCGATATGATTTCGACGGGAACCTTACTGCCATACTCCGGGCCGATGCCGCTCCGATCCCTTTCACTGAGGATATGCGCCGGAGGTGGGTCGAGCACGCTCTCCTCCGAGTTGATGATCCGGAGCTCGTACGCCGTGCGAGGGAACAGTTCGACAGCAACATCTGGCCCGATTCGTTGCCGGTGTTCTCCGAACTCCGGGGAGACGGTGAGGGGAACCTCTGGGTGCGGAGATTCCGTGCCGACTACGCCCCCGGGCCGGACCTCTGGTGGGTTTTTGGACCC
>JASFVN010000415.1:0-3868 GCA_050049805.1 Gemmatimonadota bacterium | reverse complement strand
TGCATTGAACACGGACCACTGTCAGCCCGACAAGGCGGAAGGTTTCCTGAAACCCCTCATCGAGGCCACGGCCCAACGGAGAGTTCGGGGTGAGAACAACCTGTTCCAGAACCACATGCTGGATGCCTCCATTCTCCCGTTGGAAGAGAACATGAAGATCTCCCAGGAGTATCTCCGGCTCTGCGCCGAGCACGAGATCATCCTGGAAGTCGAGGCCGGCGTCGTGGGAGGAGAAGAAGACGGTGCGGCAGGATCGGAGGACACTCCGGAAGACAAACTCTATACCACGCCGGAGGACATGCTGGCCGTCTACGAATCTCTCCACTCCATAGGGCGGTTCACCTTTGCGGCGACCTTCGGGAACGTGCATGGGCATTACAAACCCGGGGCAGTCAAACTGCGGCCGGAAATCCTGAAGGACGGCCAAGCCGCAGTCATGGAGAGGTACGGGGCCGACGCCGAGATGGATCTGGTCTTTCACGGAGGAAGTGGAAGCCTCCTCGAAGAAATCCGGGAAACCCTGAGTTACGGCGTCATCAAGATGAACGTGGACACCGACACCCAGTATGCCTTCACCCGGCCCATCGCCGCTCACATGATGCAGAACTACGACGGGGTCCTGAAGGTGGATGGAGAGATCGGGAACAAGAAAGTCTACGACCCCAGGAGTTATTTGAAGAAGGCCGAGGAGAATATGGCGGCCAGGGTTTGCGAAGCCTGTGACGACCTTCTCAGCTCCGGCAAGAGCCTGTTCGGGAGTATCTGAGCCCGACTTTTTCCAGTGGCATCCCCCTGCCGGCCCCCCTCTCGGAGGGCCGGCATTTCCTTCCCCTGATAGGAAACAGGTTCCCGATGAACCAGAGGATGAGCCTCTTGATCTCAGGGGGAGCCGAGTACTTCTTTTCCTCCCGTTTGAGCGGCCATGACACCTCCTACAGCCCCGACGGCGATGACGTCAATCCCAGGAAAGACTACACCTACAACGACGCCGACGAGGCGGTAGACCAGCCGACTCTCCGACCCGTTGCCTTGGTGGGATTCAGCTATCGGCTGGGCCGTTAGCCTGCGGTTCGGCCATCAGGCCGGCATCGCCTGGACTCTCTTCCCATACATGGAACGGAGCACCATCCAGGCCAAGCCCGATCCGAGAAGCAGGAGGAGGCCGGCGATGGTGGTGAGGAAGGAGATGGCAAACCCCTCCATGACCACCGGGGGCGAAATTTCCGGCGCGGCGCTGACTGCCCGCAGGGCCAGATAGATGCCGGTGGCCTGCCCGAGAAGGCCTATGGCCGCCCCAAAAACGCCCCAGAAGAGGATGGAGTTGATGCGGCTTCGGAGAGCCGGTCCCACCTTTCCGTTCCGGCCCACCAGGGTGGCAAGGCTCCAAATCACCAGCCCGATGTTGAGAAGGAAGAGGAGCGTCAGGACGATTCCCCAGGGCCCGGAAGAACGAATGAACTCGAACATGATTTCTCCTCCTTGTTTCCGTATTTCCGTTGTCTTCTTCAGTTGGCTGGGTCGCAGCTGGGATAATCGGTGTCTCGAGAGCCCAGGTCGGCGGCCAGAGAGACACCGGGCAGGAGCTCCCTTAGCAGCACCTCACCAATGGCAAGGTGTTTTCCGTTTTCCTGGTTTCCGCCCGTCGTGACGATGACCAGGTCCAGCTCAGGAAAGAGAAAGATGAACTGGCTTCCCCAGCCATTGGCCATCACGGCGTGCACCGATCCGCCTCCGGAAATCGGCACCTCCCGGGTCCACCAGAGGTAACCGTACCGCCAGTCGGGGTCATCGGCCGATAGGTGCGGGCGGATCGAATTCCGAATCCAATCCTCGGCCACAATTCTTTGGCCCTGCCACTCCCCACCGTTTGCAACCATGACCCCGATCCTGGCCATGTCCCTGGCACGAAGGCGTAGGCTCCCATCCATGAGGTTGAATCCCTCGGTCTTCATGGGGTCCCAGTCCCATTCGGTAATGCCCAGGGGCCCGAAGAGGGTCCGGGCGGCGAAGGCTTCAGCCTGTTCCCCCGTGGCCTGTCGAAGGACCCCGGCCAGGAGATTCACGTTCATATTGACGTAGGCCCAATCCACTCCAGGCCTTCCTGCCACGGTCCGAGCCAGGATCTGCCGAAAGGCCTCCGGGCCGGTTCCGTGAACGGACTCGGCTTCCTCTGGACTCCAGTTCAGAGCCAAGGACATGGTGAGAAGCTGCTCCAGGGTGAGGTCCTCCCACCCCTCTGCCGCCGCTGCCCTCTCCTGGGGGAAGAAGTTGAGGAGAGGTTCCCCGACACCGGGGATCAGACCCTCCTGGACGGCGAGTCCCACCAGGAGCGAGGATACGCTCTTGGTGCAGGAGGCGATGGGAAAGAGGTGGTCCGGACCGTAGCCGTAGAAGTATTCCTCGGCCAGGAGCGTTCCCCGCCGGGCGATCAGAAGAGACTTGATGACCCCAGCCCCCCCGGAGAGAATGGCCTGAACGGTCTCGTCGATGGCTACCGGGTCTACGCCGTAGTCCGCCGCGTTCCCCAGGATCCAGCCATCGTCCAGGTCCCGGGGGCTCGAGTAGGCGTAGGTTTCAGACCCGGGCGGCCTGGCCAGCAATTCCGGGTGATCAGCCAAAGGCGCCCAATAAAACGGCGCTTCCAGGCTGGAGCCATCCGGGTAGAGGAGGCGCCCATCGATCCTCCCCCGCTCCAGCTCCACCCGACCCTGATACCGGGTCCCGGTGGACATCCTGAGCTCCAGGTAATCCCAGTCGAGAGAAACCGAAGCGCAGGGGGTCTCCATGTACTTCCTCCCGCCGTAGAAGTCGTGAACCAGGCAGGAATAGTTCCCGGAAGAGTCAGCCATGAACTCCCAGAGGAAAAGAGTCGGCCCACCCTGGAACTCCCACACGCCCTCGGTCAGGCGAGTTGGTGGGGTGTCGGCCTGGGATTCGGTTCGGGAGTCGGCTCGGGATTCCGCTCGGGAGTCACATCCCGCACCCGAAAACGCAAGAAGAAAAATCAGGAGCGCACCGGACCCCATTCTGGGGACGAGCCTCAGGGTGCCCCACGCCACCAGGGAAAACCCCAGGATCCCCAGGCCGAAAAGAGTAGGGACGAAGGAAATGACGAACCCCTCGGCGACGACCTGAGGCGAGATTTCCGGTGCTGAGAGGATGGCGCCGAGGGCCAGATACGTGCCCTGGCACTGGCCCAGGAACCCCAGGACAGCCGACGCACCCCCCCAGAAGAGGATAGCGTTGGCCTGGTTCAGCACCGTCTGGCCGCCCCGGTCTTTGGTCTTGGCGGCCGTCCAAACGGCACGTGCCGAGAGCACCAGGACCACGCACCCGAGAATGAAGAGCGCGGGTCCGAAGAGCCCGGATAGCCTTATGAATGGGGGCAGGACACTCATGGTGCCACCTCCAAAAGATTCGCCGCAGCCACCAATTCCTGCTGTCGGACCCGGGCTTGAAGAAAGAACCACAGAAACCCCAGGACCAAGGCGCTGGAGAGGGCGATGACAAGAGTTGCCGACGCCATGTACAACCAGCCCACCAGGTGAATCAGCGTCTCGTCGGGAGCGCTTCTGATGCGTAGAGCGCTCAGATACAGCTCCACCCAGAGACCTGCGGCAGTGACGCCCAGGATCACCGCGGCAATTCCCAATAGGCGAGACAATCCCCGTCCCAGGCTGGGGCTCCACGTGGGCCCGGCCCGGTAAAGGCTGCGGATTTTCCCAGCGGCCAGACCCAAGCCAAGCAGCAGAAGCGGGATCACGATCCACACCAGCCCGCTGGCCTCTCCGTACAGCCTCATCCTGAGAAGGAGGTTCCCCGATCCGACGGTAACAAACAGTGCCAGAACGCCCATGAGGAGTTGCGA
>JASFVN010000414.1:0-3882 GCA_050049805.1 Gemmatimonadota bacterium | reverse complement strand
CTGGCGGGCCCATCGTACTTCAAAAGGTCGAACTGCGGGGTCTCCCAGTCCGAGCCCAGATCCGGGGCTTCTGGATCCGCTTCGGACTCGGTCTGGACCCAGGGCACTCTCGGATCGTTGGCCGACCGGAACGGCAGACCGTTGGTCCCCTCCTGGTCCGAAAGGGTGATCCGTTCCTGGACCACGTTGAACTCGTAGACACCGTTGCCGTAACCCGAGACATCGTCATAGTTGAAGACGAATTCCGTCGGGACCTGCTGAGCCTGTGCCAGTGCTTGAGTGTAGTCCCCGGCTTCAAGGTAGGTCCGAGCCAATCCTACTCGGGCCGCCGTGGCGTAGTCCCCGGGGATGTCGCCGGAAGTGAGGGCGTCCTCAAAGTTGGCGATGGCCTCGTCCAGAAGCTCGGTTGTACTGAGGCCCACATCCGGATCATCGACGGGAACGCCGGAACACCAGTTTTCCGCCAGGGCCAGGTAGGCGAATCCCGTGAGCGCATACATCTGCCCGCTGGGATAGCGGGGGGAGGAGGGAACGGACACTTCCCATTCCAGACCGGTCCTGGCCCTCTGCATTCGATCGAAGGCTCCGTCGGTGTAGATGTTGTCGGCCGGGATTGACCGGGTATCGACGTCATCCAGGGGCAGCCAGGTGCTGGAGTTGAGCCACTCGTCGGTGATGAGGCCGCTCAGCGTGATCACGCCGGTGGTGCTCCCGACGAAGGCATTGTGAAAGGCCGACACGGGATCGATCAAGGATACGGCAATGGTCGTGCGGCCCTCGGCCCCGCTGGGGGCCGCTACGTCGATGACAGCTGTTCCGTTCGCCCAGGCCGTCACCAGGCCCGACGCATCCACGCTTGCCACCGTGGGATCGGAGCTGGTCCAGGAGAAGGTCGGCTGGATGGGCAGTGGATCGCCAGTAGTGCGGTCGTAGGCCACTGCCTCCAACTGGAGGGTGGACTCCAGGAGATTCATGACCGGCCGGGTCGGGGTCACGAGGATCGGGCCGGGACCCGGGGCCTCGACCAGGGGCCCAACCACGGAGGGTTCAGGGCTGTCGTCGACGGTACCGTCACCCAGCTGCCCGTACTGGTTGTCACCCCAGCAAAAAAGCGTGCCTCCTTGGTCCAGCCCACAGGTGTGAAACCTGCCGACGTCGATGGCGGAAAAGCTGATTCCGCCGCTCACGGCAATGGGACTCAGGGCACAATCCCCCTCTATACGGCTGCAATAGTCCGAGGAGGGCCCCCCGAGCTGGCCGTAGTGGTTGGCCCCCCAGCACCACGCTTCCCCTCCTGCGGTAAGGGCGCAGGTTGACCCTATAGAGGTGTTGGTGTCGTTGGTGCGCACGAATTCGAAGGAGTGACCGCCCACCACCAGGGTTGGATCCCACACGTCCACGTCTGTTCCGTTCCCCAAGGATCCGACATCGGCGTAGTGACCCCAACAGTAGGTGTCATGGTTTCCGTCGATGGCGCAGGTGTATCCGGTTCCCACGTCGATCTGGCTCAGCCGCATGCCGGACACGGCCGGCGTCGGCGTCGGAATGACCGTGAAGCCCCCTGTATAACCGTTCCCGAAGTACCTCTCCATCCCCCAGCAGTAGGCATCGCCGCTTCCGGTCAAGGCGCATCCTTGCCGATAGGGGCCGCTCACGGTGGCGAAGTTCAGGACCTCGCTGTTGTTGACGGGCACGGGAACATTGCTGTCGTATTCAGCTCCCCACACCCCGTTTCCGAGCTCCCCATATTGGTTCCGTCCCCAGCAGTACGTGAATCCGTCGGTGGCGATCCCGCACACGTTGCTGTAGCTCATGTCGAGCTGGACGAAGCTATGTCCTCCGGACACGGGAACCGGTTCCAGGCTGAAGTTGTCCTCGGTTGTGATGGGTTGGCCGGATCCGAGCATGCCATCTCGGTTGTTACCCCAACAATAGGCGCTCCCGGCAGAGGTCAATGCGCAGGCCGTATAATCCGTCACGAAGATTTGATCGAAGGTGTGCCCCCCCCTTACCTCGACGGGGGTGGGGCTGTCGGTACGGGTTCCGTCGCCCAGCTGGCCATAGTAGTTCCTGCCCCAACAGAAGGCCTTCCCGTCTGAGCGGAGGGCGCAGGAAAAGCCCTGCCCCGCACCCATGGTGCTGATGGTCTGGATGGGCTCGACCTCAGCGTAGACGGATACGTTCGTGTTGAATTCCGTCCGGTAAGTGCTGAGGGTATCCACGGCTCCGACGGCGAAGATCTCCAAACGGCCGTATGGGAGTCCGGTGCCGGAGAGCGTCACGGTCCATTCGAATGAGCGGGTGCCGTTGACAGTCTCGTCCGGTCCCCCTGCCGATGCCCCGCCGATCAGGGTGGGAGGGGCCGATCCGTCTTGGGGTTGATAGTAGAAGTAAACCTGGTCCCATGGCTGGTGAAGGAAGGTCCCGGAGGGTCCGGACGCCACGGCGGAGATCTCCACCGTTGCCTCCGCCGAAACGGGGCAGTCGGCCGGGTTCGTCTCGGCACAAAGCAGGGTCTCCGTCGAGGGCTCGGTGATTTCCCAAGTGTCAGCCGTCCCGGTTCCCACTGCCATATCCTCTGCCTCGGCCACCGCACCGAAGAACTCGGAGAAGTCGGTCTTCAGGCCACCGATGCCCCTGGCTGGCCTGGACCTCAGGACGGCCCCGACCGGGTCGGGCAACAACAGGTCCGAAAGTCCCTCGCCAAGAAAGTGAAGGGCCTCCGCAACGACGCCCTCGCCGGACGGGGCGGGCGGCGGAGCCGTTGGGTCGAACCCCGTGCAGTCGATGTTTTGCGGTTCCACATAGGGTAGGGCGGTAATCTCACCGGTATCCTTGTCCTTCTCGTGGACCAGCAGCAGGGCCCATTCCTCTTCGGTCAGCGTCTCGTTGTCCGCCACGCAGATCTCGATCCGCATCGTCTCCCCCTCCTCCACCTGGATCTCGGGATAGCTGTTGATATCCCAGCACCCCCGCGCTGTCTTCAGATCCCCGGTTTCACTGCACGTTTCCTCGTCGAGCAAGTCGACGGTCACATAAGACGGCTCCTCCAGGGTCACGGTCGTGGGATCCACCACCACCGCCGCCCACTCATTCTGGGTGATGATCACCACCTCGGGATCCGGATCGTTCGGATCCACATCGTCCGGATCCACGATGCCTACCCCCGAGTCTTCCTCCCCCAACACCTCCTGGAAATAGTCCGGGTTCTCCTCCTGGGCCTCCGAAGCCTCCAGGTCCGAATACACATAGAGCCGAGTCACCATCTCCCCCACGGCTTCCTCGGGGGTGTCCGGGAGGGTGGGATCAGGGTACGTGGAACCAGGGTAATCGGACGGAGCTAGAAGGAGGCCCTGTCGCACAAAGACGATGGCCTGGGTCGCGAAGGCCCGGGCCTGGTCCTGAGCGTCCTCCAGGTCCCCCCGGTCCAGCGTCCGCTGGAGAGCCTGCCACCTGTTCGCGGCCTGCCGGTAGAGGCCAGGCTTGGGATACAGGGTCTCGATCAGCGTGCTGATGCGGAGCGTGGCCGCATCTTGCACGATGGCCAGCGAAGGACCTATTTCGCTTCCCGGAGCCAGGGGGGCTTGCTCGTCGCTGCACGAGGCAAAAAAGACGACGGCGGCGAGGACGGACAGGACGACGATCCGTGCGCGTTTCATGGCTCGGACTCCCGGGCTCGAGGCCCGCTGTGCAGGCATAGGAGGCCTGGGAGCCGATACAGAGGCGCGCAGGCCTACGGCTTCCCCTTCTGGGTTAGTCAGGCGGAGATAGCGGAAACCTTTACCCTGGCACCCCAAAAAGCAAGGTTATCCGCGAGAACCTGACGGAAAGGTCGAGGGGGCGGGCTACATCGTACCCACCCCCCCCCTTTCCCAACCGACT
>JASFVN010000413.1:0-3900 GCA_050049805.1 Gemmatimonadota bacterium | reverse complement strand
TTCTCCATTTTTCCTGGTCTCGGTGGACTGCGCTGGCACTCCTACGCTGATTGACCAGGGGATCCAGATGTCTGTCTGTCCATTGGATCAGCTCCCGCGAAGCTGCCTCCGGATGAAAGCCTTCAGATGAAGCGGGCGTCAAAATATCAAGATCGCTGCAGAAACCCGGGTCTAATACATGCTTGGCCAACCGTTCCCGGAAGACTGCCGGATGGACGGATGCGCCCGACAGGTAGCAGTCGGCGGCAACCGCCAACTCGTCGTCCGGTATCCCCAGCTCCCGGCGGGCCAGCCAAAGGTCCCACAGATCCCGGCCTTTTCGACGTTGGGCGAGGGCCCTGAACTTGGTGCCAAGGAGCTCCGAAGGAAGAAACGTCAGGAGATCCGCTTGCTCATTCCAGATTCTGGTACTCACGGAATGTCTGATCCGGTTGATCTCGAAGACGGGAGGGAGGTCGGCGCAGTTGACCTCGAACTTCACCCTCACCGAAGCGCCCGCCGTTGGCACCTCCACTTCTCCCCAGACATTCACGCGAGCGGAAGACATCTCGCTCTTCGGAATGTCCATCCCGAGCCCGGCGACCAACCTCTCGAGGGCAGAGCTTACTTCGGCGTGCTCAACTTCCCCAACAAGCACATAGTCGAGGTCTTCAGAGTACCGGTGAGCCCTTTCCAAATGGAGCTTGTGTAGGCAGGTCCCGCCTCGCCAGACCAGGTGCTCCCCGAGGAGAGGGTGCGCGCCAACCCGTATCGCCATGAGAGACAGTATGAGATCTTGGGCAACCTGCCGATCCTCCCGCCACGGGGCCCGGTTCCGCCAGGCCGTGAGTACAGGGCGGGGGATCACGCGGCCCCCGTGACCAGGGTGTTCACAACCACGCCCCAATTATGGTCCACCGGTCCAGCGGAATCACCGGAAGGGAGAAGAGGAGTCGGATTCCTCGCTCTCGGGGCAGCCAGCTTTCGCAGGTCTCCTACCTCGAGGTCCGGCTGGGTCCGCGACAGTAACCAGCCACATCGTCGTATCACTGCCCTCGGCCGGGTGCGTGCACCCTCGACAATCTTTTCAGCGTCGATTTCCAGCTCGGGCAAGATCTCGAGGATGACGTTCAAGCCACCCCCCGTATCCGGGCTTTCGGCCAGGTCCAAAAGGCAAGTCTCGGGCGTTGCGAGGGTGATGACTCCGGTCGTGGAAGTTCTCACTTCGGTCGCGCGGGCTCCGATCGCTGAGACCTGGTAGAACCGTAGCCGGACCCCACCGATGTCTCGATCTCGCACTGTCCGGTCTACTACCACCTGAAATACCTGCGTGGCGTGGTGACTTGCACCGTGTCGCGCCGCCGCGGTGAGGAAGCTGATGTAGTATTCCCTGCTCATATGCCGCATCATGTCCTCCAAATACCAATCGGCGGGGACCGTTCCCCACGAACGGTACTCCGGCGGAACGAGCACATACAAGCCCCGGGCGGGACTGAATACGATGCCTGCTTTCTTGGCATCGTGAACGGCCCGGAAGGTAGCCGCCCTGGTCGTGGCAGCTCGGTTCGCCAGTTCGGAGACGGTGATGGAGACGATGCCCTCGGATAGGAGGCGGTCCCATAGGCGGCTGAAGGTTGTGGCAGGCATCTGGGCTTTGCCCTTCTGTGCAGCGCACGTCTGATTAGCGCTTTCTTATGTTAATTGTAAGATACCGCAAATGGTGAGTGCACTCCACCCTGCTACATTGCCTCCTCCTACGTCTTTCCAAAACTGACCTGGTCGACGAAGCGATCTAAATCTGATCTGGTCGAGGAAGCGATTGCGAGCCGCGCACTGTGAGGCCAGAGCCCTATGAAGCCCCCGCCAACGCCTGGAGCCGTTCTTCGACCTCGGTCAGGAAGTTGGTAATCACAACGAGCTTGGAAGGCATCTCGTGTTCAGGTAGGAACATCACAAAATGTTCGCCGTCGGGCATGACGTCGAACCCAGCTGCCACACGATCTCCGGAGAAGAGGAGCGTCCGGCCGAGAACGCGGAACTCATCCGCACCAGACACACGCGCTGCCCACAGATCAGGGCCGTTCCGGTAGAAAAGCTCCTCTCCGTTGGGTGACCAGACGGGGAGGTTTCCACCGCCGGCGGAGACCGTGGTTTTCGGTCCGCCGCCAGGGAAGGGACGGACATACACCTCATCCACCCCGGTCTCGTTGGATACGTAGGCAACCCAGCGACCAAAGGGGTCAATTCGAGGACGGCGCTCGTCGTGCTCTTCAGCGAAAAGCGGGCGTGGGGCAGAGTTGTCGGAAACATCGAGGGTGAAAATGTCGTGCCCGGTTCCAGATGGCCTGAGCCTCTGGTAGATCAGCGTGTTCCCGTCCGGTGACCAATCGCTGCTCCAGAGCACCATCGAGTCGCCCACCAAGAGTTCCGCGGGACCGTTTCCGTCCACCGGCTGCCAGTAGAGGTTTCGAACCCCGTCCCGGGTGGAAGCGAAGGTCAGCCGGGTCTCGTCCGGTGTCCAGTTTGGGAATCGGTTCGAGCCTTCCGTGGCCAACACCGAGATGGAGCGATCTCGTACGTCATAGAGCCATATGTCGACATCATTGCCATCCGTGATGGGCAACGCGATGTGGTTGCCGGTGGGTGATACTCTGGGTGGCTCGGCCCAGGCGAAGTCTCGAACCTCCGGGAGCGTGTCCGCCCGCCCCTCCCGATCCACCAGAGCCAGGGCTTTATACCAGGTCTGTATAGCCTGGTAGACGAGGGTGCCTGTCGGGGAAACCGCGAACTGGGAGGCACCACCGAGATAGGACATCACGTCCTTGAGCATAGGCACCGACTGCCCCACTTCCAGGGTTTCCTGGTCGAAGGAGGCGGCAAGCAGGGTGCCATCCTGGCGGGAGTACATCAAATGGTGCTCGCCAAGCAAGGATGCACGAACCCCTGTCCCGATCTCCCTGAACTCGCCGGAATCGAAGTCCAACACACCCACAGAGGTCTGATCAGGATCGTCGCCCCAAACCGTCACCAGGGCGCCCCGCCCGCTGGGGAGAGCCTGCGGCCACCTGAAGGCACCTTCCGCCGTCCCCGAGCCACGGGTTCCTACCGTATCAATCACCTGTCCGTTCGAATCGACTCGAACCAGACCAGAAAGACCGTCCGCGGCGTACACCAGCACATCATCCTTGCCCCAACTCATTCCTCGGAGCCCTCGGGCCCCTATGTCGGCCAGGAGGAAATCCGGGCCCCCATCTACCGCGATCTTCACCAGGTCATCCCCCCTGAGGAACGCGATCCACTGGCCATCAGGCGAGAAGCAGGGAAAGCTTGCGCCCTCTGTGTTTTCCAGAGGCTCGATCTCGAGGGAGCCGAGAACTCGTCGGTAGAGTCTGCGAGCAGGATTGAACGCGGACGCCCTGATCGTCCCGTAATCGCCCACGTAAACGATGACCTGGCCATCAGGCGACACCGCCAGCTTAGTGCCAGACTCCCACGCATCCACACGTGGCTCGGCCGGTATCGAGAACCGCACGTTCGGGCCATCAGGCATGACCGACGGTCTCAGCATCCGCCCAACCACAATACCCACCATCAATGCCAGAGCCACTGCCCCCCACGCCGCCGGTTTTCTTATCATTGCTCCGATGTGGACCTGAACCGGGTCGGGATGCCCGTGGGTGGCGCCGTCCTGAATAACCGTACCCGTAGAGGCCAACGCCCTGCTGAATTCTTCCGCCCCCCCGAACCGATCCGCCGGAAGCTTGGCCAGGGCCTTTTGGACCGTGGCAGCGACATGGGTCGGCACCGTCTCCCTCAGCTCCGTCACTGGCCTGGGCTTGTCCGTGAGAAGCTTGGCGATGATGGACTGCACCGTTGGGCCGCCATGGGGCGGCTCTCCCGTTAGCATCTCGTAGAGCACCG
>JASFVN010000412.1:0-3908 GCA_050049805.1 Gemmatimonadota bacterium | reverse complement strand
GCAAACAGCAGTCCGTCCACACGTCTTCCAAGAGGTGGCGGATGCTCTGCTCGTCGGAGCTGGTCAACGCAGGCATAGATTCCTCCTTGTTCTGGTGAGGCGCTTCTCTAGAAAACAATCCGGGATGGGAGGGGAGGGGGTGATAGAATCCGTAGCCTGGTCCACAGCCAGGCCACTCTCCCTCCTGCCTCCAAGGGGAGATGGGTTAGACCTCGAACTCTTCCCAGTCCTTCTTCACCTGCACCATCAGTTCCCCAGATCACGCCGATGGGGTCGGCCGCATAGACTCGATCACTCCCGGGATTTCAAACAGCCCGGCAAAACAGGTCCGGCTCTCAGCCGTCTTCCCCTCGGCTGCCAATGCCAGAGTGGTTACGAAAAGCATGTACGGGTGATCAGGGTCAGAAAGACTCGGCGAGGGCACCCGGCCCAACGGACGGAGGAAAAAGCCCCCCCAGTTCACATGACGATCAAAATTGCGCCGTGGGGATTCCTCCCTCCCCAGCGGGCGGTCGCCTTGACGGCGTCAAAGAAATAGATGTCTCGAATGAGACCCACCTCGACGGTCCGAAGTTCTTCGATCCCTCCGATGTTGAGGTCGTCAACATAGACTTGAATCGTCGATGCCTCACTGGGCAGAGGCGTACCGCTGACAATCTCACCCCTCCCCTCAATCACGACCGGATCGAGCCCCTGCGCCAGGCTTTGCACGCCGCGGATCTGGGTCCATTCCGGACGCAACAAGGTCACTGCCTCGTAGGCATTCGTCACACCAATGGCAAGGAGTTCACCCGCCCCAATGTGGTGTCTTCCCGACGGCAATCCTCCAGGACCATGACTTCCCTCGAAGGAGACAGGAAAGGAGAATGCTACGCCGAACCCCAAAGACCCTCCGATGGCGGCCCAGCGTGATCGGTCTATCTGGCGGCGGCCCGCCTGGTCATCCCAATCTCCTTGCACCAGCTGCGAGGCCAAGAACCCCAGGCCCGCACCGAGAACGGCGCCACCGACGGCTGACCCTATACGGGACCACAGACCCGGCCCGGAGCTGGCTTCTTCGGGAAACTCCTGTGGCCAGCTCACGGGGCTGAAAGAGGATTGGCTTGCGGTTTGGGCCGTCAGGCTGGCCACGGGGACTGCTACAGCCAAAGTGATGCAAAGAACTAACGCCGTATACCTCACTGGATCCTCAAATCGTTCCGGAGTAGCTCACCGGAGAGGGTAATCTACCCGCCCCACCCCACTCAACCGCCAGACTAGAATCATGAAACGTGCCCAAGGTGAAGGCAAGGGTGAAAAGTGCACGGGGGTCGCATTGAATTATCCTTTCCCATTCCTGGATCGGGGATCGGAGAGGATCGATACGGAATTGCAGGATCACCCCGAGGTTCGATCCCAACTCCTTCAAACCATGGGAGACGTGTGCTGGGGTCTTGGGCTGTTCGAGTCGGCCATGAACCTTCATCGCCAGCCCTTGGAGATGAAGCGCGATCTCCTGGGGCCTGAGGATACGCTCGTTACCTCGGCATTTAACAATTTGGGCCTCACCCTGAGAAGAAGTGGGGACTACGAAGGGGCCCTTCCGCTACTGCAGTGATCCGTGGCTATCCGAAGACGCCCGTATCCCAGAGACAATCGGAATCCCCGCGAGTCTCTCCGCGGCAACCCGACTCACCGCCGATCCATCAGCGCCGGCCAGTTCTGAACCAGGGCGATGTTCTGGTCCTCCGTTCGGGGTCTCAGGAAGAAGGTTTCTCCGTCGGGGGAAGCCCCGAAGCCGGTTCCGTTGTCCAGGAAGCTCACGTTCTGGCCGGCGGGATCCAGAAAGAGGAGCCGCGGCTCGGGTGCTCCTTGGGCCTGCCCCGACAGGACGGGGGTGAGGTCGGCAGCGTACACGCCGCCGTTGGGAGCGAGGAAGTAGAGCTCCCGGCCGTCCTCGTGCCACCGGGGCCAGCGGCCGCCGGATCGGGAGATGCGAATGCCTGGGTCCCGGGACTCGAAGCGCCTGATATAGATCTCCGGGGTGCCGGTAACGTCGCTGCTGAAGGCCACCCAACGACCATCCGGCGAAAACTCCCCGTCTCGAGTGTCCCCGTCCCGGACTACGAAGGAATACAGGGAATCGTCGGCGAAGGAGTATCTCCAGATCCGTGTGTTCGGCAGGGGGTCCGGAAGCCAGTCGAAGGCGTTCTCCAACAAGAGATGCTGGCCATCGTTCGACCAGTCGGTGATTGAAAGGCAAGGCCCGGAAAAGAGTCCCCGGTCCTCGTCCTGGTTGACGTCGAAAAGGCGGATCTCGCATCCCTCCTGAAGATGCCAGTACAGATAGGCCACCAGGGTATCGCCGGGCCCGGGTACCGGTGAGGAGCCTTGGCCTGTGAACAACTTGGCCTCACCGTCCGAGGCGGGATCGTAGCTCCAGATATCCGTATCCCCGCCCAGGAAGAGCCTCTGAGTGGCGGGGCTGACGGCGAAGGTCCATCGGCTAGGAATACCTTCGATCTGGTTTGGGAGCCGTGCCCCGTCCCGATGGAAGGCGACAGGCGATAGGTCGGGTTGTTTGGGCATGTAGGCCAGCAGACCCGTATTGGAGACGGAGTAGGAGTGGATGCCGGCGGAGGCACGGACCGTGGACACGATCTCCACAGGATTCCCTAGGATCGAGCCGTCGTTCGGGTCCATTCTCGCCGCCATCAGGAAGGGATCCTCCTCCCCGGAGCTTCCAGACTGATGAGCGCCGAAGACCAGGTAACCCTGCCCCGCCGATTGGGCCCAGGTGAACGGGCTACCGCCGCTGAGAATGGGGTCCCAGGAAGCCACCACCTGGTTGTCACCGGACCGGAGGTCTCCGACCTCGAGGGTCCGGTTGAAGGGATCCGTGTGAAGAAACCGGTTGCCATCCGGGAGGAAGGAGGGGCGACCTCCCGTTGGGCTGAGCGTGTCGGGAATCAGCAGCTCACACTCCCCACCGGAGGTGGTTGTGCGGAAGATGCCCCCTTCCGCCGCGAAGACGATGACATCCCCGGAACCCCAGGCGCCACCTCTGAAGCCGGTGGCCTCACAAAGGACCCCTCCTGCCCCACCGTGGATATCGAGGGTCCTGACATACCCGTGGGAGAAGAAGCCCAGAGACCCCCCATCCGGCGAGAAGAAGGGCCAGGCCTCGCCATCCACTTCCACCAGGGGTGAGGCGTACAGGGTGTCCAGGGGCCGGATCCAGAGCCGCCGCCTTCCCTCTGCCGACACCGCGGCGAAAGCGAGTCTGGTTCCGTCGGGGGATAGGGCGAAGGAGACCTTGGACAAGAACCGATGGCCAGGTGGTGGTGAGATGGAGGTGATCAAAGGCTGCTCTGCCCCGGGCCGGGCCGGGCCGCCACTACGCGGCAGGAGCTGGACCGCCAGGGCCACCGCCAGCGCGGCCACCGTCAACCAGGGTACGAGGGGCAGAATCCGGACTCTGTTCGAAGAAACCAACGGGACGCTGGGGACCATGCCTTCGGCCCGGGACCCCAGTGCTTCGGCGAGCTGGTGGGCCGTGTCGAACCGATCCCCCGGGACCTTCTCCAATGCGTGATGCAGAGCCGAAGCCACTTGAGGTGGGACGGTGCGCCTGGCCTGGGTGATGGGCTTCGGATCCTCGCTCAGGGTGGAGCTGATGACGGCTTGCACGGTGGATCCGGCGTGGGGAGGGTCCCCGGCCAGCATCTCGTACAGGACGCATCCCAGGGAGTAGAGGTCGCTTCTGCCGTCCACCTCCCGGTCCCCTGCGGCCTGTTCCGGGCTCATGTAGTGGGGGGTGCCGAGGCTCAGGCCCGTCTCCGTCAGGCGTTCCCCTCCCGCCGCCCTCACCGCCAGAGCGATGCCGAAATCCGCCACCATGGGCTGGCCGTCATGAAGGAGTATGTTGG
>JASFVN010000411.1:0-3929 GCA_050049805.1 Gemmatimonadota bacterium | reverse complement strand
AGTGACACATGGCCCCGTAGCGTATGGGTCGCCTGGGCAGTACCGATGTAGGCGCGCACGGGGGTACCGGGAACGGACGTGTGGTTGGGCCATGTCGGCACCCTAAGAACGTTACGGGAAGAGGCAATCCACTCAATTCACTACCCGGATGTAAACGCTGCTGGGACCGGCGGCGTTTATACTCATGAGAGAGAGGCGCATTTCCTGCGGGACAGCTTAGGTGCAGCTATGGCAAACCGACACTGGACGAGCTGGCGAACGCTGCGCGTTCCGGAAGTCGGCGTGACATGGATCGGTTCCTCGAAGCAGTGCGACCTGTCGTCGCGCGATGGGCCGTCGTCCTGACCGGGAGTCTAGATAAGGCTGAGGATGTGGCTCAGGCGGTCCTGGTCCGCATCCACGGTTCGCTTGAGAGCTACACGCCCTCAGGCAAGCTTACCGCTTGGGCGTATCGGATCACGCGAAATGTCGTGGCGGATGCGGCAAGGACCGAACAACGAGACCGGGATCGCATTGACAAGATCACACGCGAAGGCATGGCAGCCTGGCTCTCTGATCGCCCTGACACGCTCGAGCTATTGAGCGCGGTGGACGAGCTCGAGCGGTTCATGACCGCCCCGCCGCCACAACAACGGGCCGTCCTGGATCTCGTCGAATTGCAGGGTTTCAGCGCCGTGGAAGTCGGCGAGATGCTGGAGGTCTCTCCTGAAACGGTCAGGGTGCATCTACACCGGGCCAAGTCGGCAATGAGGGGAGGCGCTCTCATGCGGAAGGACCAGCGAAGTCATGGATAGTCGAATGTCGGAACCGGATGTGGATTACGAGGGACTTGATCGACTGCTCGGTGCTCTCGCCGAGGGCGTAGCCAGTCGTGTTCGGGTGGATGAGACCGCCCTTTCCGGGTCCTCGGAGATCCCGGAGACACTCCCCGCTGCGTGGCGAGAGACGGCAACCTCGGTCCAGGTCGACACCCTTCCTCGCGGCGTGCCCATCAGGATCGTGGTCCGTGGCGTGGTGGGGCACTTTCTCCCTGCCCAGTCGGTCGTGGTCGTGCCGCTGGTCATCATCACCTTCCTTTTCCGCAACCCCGGACCAAAGAGCGGGCGTTGTGTCCTGGGTCCGCATACGAGTCAACGGGGACGTAGCTGCTGAACTCCGGAACGATGAAGATGTGGGGGTGCCTGACCAAAGCTCTCGACGGACTCTTTCCATTGAGACCGTGATTCGGCCGAAACGGGGATAGGGCATACCCGAAGCGCTCGAAGTCAAACCATTCGACGGATATCGGCCTCGACCAGGGCAGGTTCGGCTTTCTTCTAACGCCCGTTTCAAGCTTGCGCCTTAGATCCGCATACGCGGGTAGGCTAAAAAGCCTATTGAAGGAGCTTCGGCGCGGCCCTCCGGGATCTCGCCGGATGTTCGGAACAGGCTGGGAGCGGACACACGGATGCCCGGCTCCGGTCTTGAACCGAATGGTTCGTTATCTGCTACTGAGGGAACGGGAGGATTGCGGAAGCCGGGAATCAATGGGCCGTTCGGGCGTCGGCAAGGATGCGGTTCAGTCGGAGGCTTGGGATCCGTTGGAAATGCCGGATGTTTCCGGTAACGAGTTCCAGGTTGTGGTAGATGGCAGTGGCAGCGATTTGAAGGTCGGCATCAGGGAGGATGTTGCCGCTCATCTCCAACTCCGCGCGGATCATGCCGAAGACACGGGCGGTGGAAAGATCGAAGGGGAGGATCGTGACTGCCGGAAGAACACGTTCCTCGATGTTGAGAACGTGGTGCTCCTTTGCAGCAGAGCGGAACGCGCCCTTGAAGAGTTCACCGACGGTCACTGCACTGGTGAACTGGGCGTCTCGTGGGATTGTCTTGAGCCACTGGACATAGGGTTGAAGGGGGCGGGGGCGCAGCAACTCTGAGATGGCATCGGTATCGAAGAGAAAGGCCATGGCAATCAGTCGAGGACCGGAGTGGAGCGGCTCTCCATACGAGAGGAGGTCTCAAGGATGCGCACAAGGTCTTCTGAGTCCTCCCAGCCACCGGCAACGCTTGCGAGCCCTCCCTCGGGACCGGCGGCCCGGAGTCGCTCAAGGGTTTCGAGTTCCTCGAAGGCCACGAGGGCAGCGATCGCTTGGCCGTGGCGGGTGATCACAACGGGATCACCGCTTTGGGCGTCGCGGATGTATTCGCTGAGTTTAGCCTTTACTTCGGAGACGGATCGGCTCTTTGACATGAGAGTCCCTGGGTCGTTATAGTTAAAAAGACTATAATGACTAGAAATTGTGGAGTCAAGGAGGGTGGTGAGACCGCCCTACGGTATTCAGCAGCAAATAACAAAGGGTTGCTGGCTTCCGCCGCCTGCGGCGGCTTTCGTCCCAACCAGCTCCTCGCACAAGAAGGCCGCATGGAACATAGATGTGTAACACCATGCCGCAGGACGACGATCACGCGCCGTGAGTGGAGATGGCAAATCAGGGCTGCCGTCTGCGTCCTCTTCGTCGTGGTGTTCCCTGTACCTGCCCGGGGACAAGATCCAGTGCTCCTCGCACGCTCCGAATCCGGACCACCGGTATGGGGCGCCCTGAAGGTTCCGGAAGACTCTGGTCAGCACCCGGCAATCATCCTACTACACGCCTCCTCGGGTTGGCGACCTGAATACCTCGACATGGCAGACCGATTCTCCGATGCGGGGTTCACTGTGTTGGTCTTGGACTATTACGCAGAGACCGGTGGTGCCGCGATTGGATCGGAAGAGAAGCTCCAGAAATGGGAATCCTGGCGCCAAGCCATCCGATCGGCTGTGCATTATCTCCAAGGCATTCCGTCAGTGGCGAGAGATCGCATCGCGCTGGTCGGATATTCGAGAGGCGCATTCTTGGCCGTGTCGGTGGCTGCGTCAGTGCCCGAGGTCAAGGCGGTCGTCGATTTCTACGGTGGAGGGGGCGGGGGCACTCTTCCCTTGGAAGCGGAGGTCCGGGGATTGCCGCCCCTGCTCATCTTGCACGGAGGAAATGACTCGGTCGTCACTGTCTCGCTCGCGGAGGATCTGCATCACGCCGTGCTTGAGGCCGAAGGACAGGTTGAGATGCACCTCTTCCCGGAAGATGACCATGGGTTTAACCTGCCGTGGTTGCCCGTCTACTCCGCGAAATCCGACAAGGAGTCATTCATGCTGGCCTTGGATTTCTTGCGTCGGAGACTTCGAGATGGTGTTGGGCCTGCACATAACACACGGGCGCCGCTTCCGCTCGCTTTGCTCGCTCCAGTGAACCATGGCCCTGGAGCGTATGGATCGCCGGTGCAGTACTGATGTAGCCGGGCAAATGGATGCCGGGAACGGATGTGTGGTGGGGCCACGTTGGCACCCTAAGAACGTTACAGGAAGGTCCGGTGGGCAGTATAATCGAGATTCAGACAACGATGCCGACCGACGCCGCAGCAGACTCACGCTTCCTTGAGGGCGAAGCCCAAGAACTAGCCCCTGATAGCCAGGGGCAGCAATCGTCGATGCAAGGGAACGGCGGGCGCATCAGTTTCGATCAGGCAAGGAAATGCAACCCGTTCTTCGACAAGCGACGCCTCACGATTCAGAGTTCGTCTTTCAGGTGAAGAAGGCAGCCCTCGGAGAGTATATTCGCCGAATCTGGGGATGGGATGAGAAGTTCCAACGTGACTTTCATTTGAAAGAGTACAATCCGCCAGCCATCAGGATTATCTCCTACCTGGGGGAGGAGGTGGGATGGCTGGAATTGGAAAGACGGGGCGACGAGTTCTTCTTGGCGGGGATCTATTTTCTTCCGGAGCACCAGGGTCGTGGTTTTGGGTCTGCAGTGATTGGCGACATCATCAAAGAGGCCTCGAAGCGGCAGCTGCCTGTCACGCTGCAGGTCCTCAAAGTGAATCAGCGTGCGCAGGCGCTTTATGAGAAG
>JASFVN010000410.1:0-3933 GCA_050049805.1 Gemmatimonadota bacterium | reverse complement strand
CTGAGCCTGGAATGGAAGCCCCGCATCATTCCTTACCCATTCGGAGATTGATAGGACTTTCCGGACCTCTTCCCATAGAATGGAGGTCGCCTCTCCGACTGCTCTCGGAGTGTTGCATCTTCCGGTCCCCGAAGCTGTGATTCCCTTCAACTCAATGGGCTGGACGGGCGAGATGAAATCGTATACGAGGACCTGCTTTGATCCCAACTCGAGTTCTTGGGACGATTGACTTCTGAACCCGACGCCAGAACCCGCCCGCGCACGACCTGCCCGGAGATCCTGCCTTGAAGAAGACCAACGAGACTCAAAACGGTGAGGATGGAGACGGAGATGCGCGTCACAACCTCCGTATAGGTGTCGATTATGCAGGAGTGGGCAGTCAGAAAAGGCAGCTGCTCCGCGGTAAGGACGCTGGCCTCTTGAAAACATGCGATTCAAGCCAGAGATGATTACTCCACCGGATCGGGACCGATCCGGCCTCTTGCCGGGTACACTCGAGTCGGAATCCATTTTGAGCTCAATGGGTAACGAGATTTGAAGCCTCTTCTTTTCATTCTCGGGTGGTGTTTTTTTGGCGTCGGTGCAGTCGGCGTCGTGGTGCCGGGTTTGCCCACCACGCCATTCATGCTTCTGGCGCTCTGGGCGTTTTCCAGGAGCTCGAAGCGTTTCCATGATTGGCTGTACAATCACCCTCTCTTCGGGCCCCCGCTGCAGAAGTGGGAGCAGCACCAGGTCATCTCCTTCCCGATGAAGGCCTTTTCCCTTGTGGCCATGGCAGGTGCTCTCGCCTACATGGTCTTCGGGGCCAGGGTGCCCGTCTGGGTCACTGTCCTGACTGCGGTCGTCATGGCTTACGGGGCCTACTTTGTCCTGAGCAAGCCGTCGAAGGCACCTGATTGAGCTGGATCAGGGTTTTGGGGCAGGGCCGTATCTGAGATCTTGGCAAGGACGTTTCAGCTGAAACGTTTTTGACGATTTCAGCGGCTCGACGGCCTTGGAGGGAGTCGGCAATGGCTCACCTGGGAGGACCGTCGAAAAAAGGGTGGCGTGCCGAGGGGGTAGAGTGAGCATTTGATGTATAGGTAATTCCTACCGCCCCAGAAGGTGCCCTCTTCCCAGGAGGACCCAATGAAGCGTCTCGTCGCCCTTTTAGCCCTCGTCTCCTTATCTGCAGCCTGTGAGGACTCGACTGCGCCGGATGTCGCCGATCCTCCCCTCGAGCCGTCATTCCAGAGTCTCGAATCCGGTCAAGAAGTGGTCCCGGATCGCTACATCATTCGTTTGGCGGAGCAGGTTGGTAACGTCGAGGAGTTCGCCCGCAGTGTAACTGCCTCGGGAGGAGCGGTCCTCCACCATGTGTACAGGCATGCGTTTCATGGCTTCGCAGCTACATTCCCGCCCCAGGCCGTGGAAGCCCTTCGCCGTAACCCGAACGTGGTCAGCGTCGATCCCGACATCATGGTTCACGCCGTCGGAACTGTATCCGAACCCACCGTGCTCTGGGGGTTGGACAGAATTGACCAGGAGACCTCCACTGACGGGTTCTATACCTATGACGCCACCGGCCTCGACGTTCACGCCTACATCCTGGATACGGGCATCCGGACCGACCACGTCCAGTTCGGAGGGAGAGCCCACATCGCGTTCGATGCCGTCGGCGACGGGCAGAACGGCGTCGACTGCAATGGACACGGTACCCACGTGGCAGGAACGATAGGTGGGATCGAATACGGAGTGGCCAAGGAGGTCCAGCTCCATGCGGTCAGGGTCCTGGATTGCTCCGGAAGCGGACTGTCCAGCACGATTGTGGCGGGAATCGACTGGGTGACGGGGAATCATGAATCTCCGGCCGTGGCCAACATGTCTTTGTCCGGCTACTGGCTCTGGGGAATGTTGGGAATAGACTCTCCCATAGATGTAGCCGTGAAGAACTCCATTGCGTCCGGCGTGTCCTATGCTCTGGCGGCCTCCAACGACAACGACGACGCCTGCCTCTATACACCGGCCCGGACGCCTGAGGGCATGACCGTGGGAGCCACGGATCAGAGCGATTCCCGAGCCTCCTTCTCCAACTGGGGATCCTGTGTCGACTGGTTCGCTCCAGGCGTGAGCATTCTCTCAGCTTATCATACCAGCACAACCGCATCAGCCACCGCAAGTGGGACCTCCATGGCAGCACCACATACGGCCGGTGTGGCTGCCCTCTATCTCGAGACCAATAGAAACGCGACGCCCGCCCAGGTGACCCAGGCTCTGGAGAACGCGTTGTCGACCGGCGTGGTCCAGAATGCAGCTTCGGCGAACAACCATCTTCTCCACTCCAGGTTCAGCGAGGTTCCGGCCAATCTCCGACCGACGGCGGATTTCACTTTCGCCATCAGCGGTCTGGAGGTGACCTTCACCGACGCGAGCTCGGACAGTGACGGATCGGTGGTCGCCCGGAGTTGGGACTTCGGCGATGAGTCCGGGACGTCGACGGAACAAAACCCGATCTACACGTATGCGGCGGCCGGGACCTATTCGGTGACGTTGACCGTTACCGACGATGATGGTGCGACGGACGCCGTCACCAAGGCCGTGACGGTTACATCCGCTCCACTCCCGGTTCCGGTCTTGACCGCAGAAAGATACAAGAGAAACAAAGTGATCCTGGATTGGGTTCCCGTTGAGATGACGGTGGATATATGGCGGACGCTTCTAGGGGATCCCTCGACCACTATCGTGGTGGGATATGGGGTTGATGGAGGCCACTACACGGACTCAGTAAGGCCGAAGGGCACCTATTGGTACTGGGTGTGCCAGGCCGGCAACCCTGACAACTGTTCGGCACCTGCGACGATCATATTCTAGAGCCTCCTGAAAAGTCGGGTCCCCAGACCCCCGGTCCCGTCTTCGCGGGACCGGGGGTTTCGCAGCTCCGGATCTTTCCCTTGATTCTCATCGTCGGCGTTCTTGCCTCGGTGGTGTTCACTTGGCCCCCGCTTCCAAACCCACATTACCCTCGCTAGTCTTCTCTACTGCTCCCGGGCACAGGGCCTGGGGCGAGTCCTTTCTGGGGATGGTGGAATGGTCGAGAAGCTCGATTTGGCCAAAGAGTGGCTGCCTCGTTACACGGGCATGCCCATAGATTCGTTTGGCGACTGGGTCCTCCTCACCAACTTCGAGAACTACTTCATCCGGTTCGTAACGCGGTTCGACTGCGAGGTGTACGGGGCCGGGCGCCCCATGCAGGCTGCGACGAACTCCGACGGGCTCACCATGGTGACGTTCGGAATCGGATCCCCCAATGCCGCCACCATCATGGATCTTCTCACCGCCCGGCATCCGAAGGGCGTGCTCTTCCTTGGGAAGTGCGGCGGGCTGAAACACTCCACGGAGATTGGCCAGTTCATCCTACCCATCGCGGCCATCCGGGGGGAGGGGACCTCCAACGACTACCTTCACCCCATGGTGCCGGCTCTCCCTTCCTTCAAGCTCCACAAGTTCGTGTCGGAGAAGTTGGTGGAGCGGGGGCTTGAATATCGGACCGGTGTGGTCTACACAACGAACCGGCGGGTGTGGGAGCATGACGACGGGTTCAGGAACCAGCTGAAGGAGATGACGGCTATCGCCATCGACATGGAGACGGCCACCATCTTCGTGGCGGGCCACAAGAATCAGATTGCCAGGGGCGCCCTCCTGCTGGTCTCCGACCTTCCCATGACGCCGGAAGGTGTGAAGACCGAAGAGAGTGACCGGCAGGTCACCCGGGATTGGACCGACGTTCACCTGGAGCTCGGGATCACGTCCCTTTCGGAGATCGATCAGAAGGGTGAGACCATCAAGCACTTTCAATACTGAGAGGGGGCCATCGGCGGCTCTTTGGAGGGGCCAGGGAGCCTCCCGGACCCAAAGTGGTAACGCTTCCGAAAAAAGCGTTGACAGGAGGCCCAA
>JASFVN010000119.1:0-12365 GCA_050049805.1 Gemmatimonadota bacterium | reverse complement strand
CGGGGACAACGTCCAGATGGAAGTGGAGCTGATCGGCCCCATCGCCATGGATCCGGAGCTGCGGTTCGCCATCCGGGAGGGTGGACGGACGGTGGGCGCCGGCGTCGTCACCGAGATCATCGAGTAATTGGGGAGGCTTCCGGGTCCAGGGTCTTCCACTCGAGGGCGCGCTTCGCTCCGCATCCTGCGGATGCGAGGCTCTCTCGCAGAAGCCCGGACCCGGAGGCCGAAACCCCTGGGGTCTTCTCGAGGACGAGTCGAGGCCCACGGGGATAGACAAGTAAGAGGAAAAGAGCGCGAAGGTATGCGCCGCGTCCGGGTCTTTCGCTGAGAGACCATCGAACGCGAAGCGTTCGTAGCGAAGCGCGGTCTCGAGGCGATGACCCGAGACAGGCGTAAAAACGAGGAAACCGAATGGCTGGCAGGATTCGAATTCGACTCAAGGCCTTTGATCACTGGGTAGTGGATCAGACGGCGGCGGACATCGTCCGGACGGCACAGAAGACAGGGGCGTCGGTTCGTGGCCCAATCCCGCTTCCCACCCGTCGGCAGCGATGGACCGTGCTCCGGTCGCCCCATATCGACAAGAAGAGCCGGGAGCAGTTTGAGCTCCGTACTCACAAACGGCTCATCGACATTCTGGACAGTCGTCCCCAAACCATCGACGCCCTGACCAAGCTTGATCTGCCGGCGGGCGTGGATGTCGAGATCAAGGTGGACTGAGCCATGGCTGGTTTGATTGGAAAGAAGATCGGGATGACACGGATCTTCACCGAAGAAGGCGTGGCGGTCCCGGCAACAGTGGTGGAGGCTGGTCCCTGTCCGGTGGTGCAGGTAAAAACCCCGGAGACCGACGGCTACGATGCCATTCAGGTGGGTTTCGGCTCCCGGAAGCCGAAGCGGGCCAAGAAGGCCCGCCTCGGGCACGTGGCCAAGGCGGGGCTGGAGACGGCCCCGGCGATCCTCCGGGAGTTCCCGCCGGATCCGGGCGAGGCCTATGAGCTGGGCCAGGAGTTGACAGTAGAGCTTTTCGAGGCGGGAGATTCGGTCAAGGTCACCGGGACCACGAAAGGCAGGGGGTTCCAGGGCGGTGTGAAGCGACACGGCTTCAGCGGGCGCCCAGCGACTCACGGACACCCGATGTCGAGAACTCCCGGCTCCATGGGACCCGGTACGGACCCTTCCAGGGTCATCAAAGGAAAGAAGCTCCCCGGCCAGATGGGGAACGTCCGTAGAACCATCCGGAACATCGAGGTGGTCAAAGTGGATCCGGAGAGAAACCTCCTCTTCCTGAAGGGTGGTCTCCCCGGTTCCCGCAACAGCTACGTTCTGATCACGAAGTGACGCATGTACAAGGCGACCTATTACAAGGCTGACGGCAAGAAGGGCAGGGCCCGGGCGCTCCCGGACTGGCTCTTTGACGGTGTCGTGAATGAGGGGGCTCTCCACCAGGTCGTGAAGGCCTACCTCGCCAACCAGCGCCAGGGGACGGCCGCGGCGAAGAATCGTTCGGCTGTCCGAGGCGGAGGCCGAAAGCCCTGGAGGCAGAAGGGAACCGGTCGGGCACGGCAGGGAACGATCCGAGCCGCCCAGTGGGAGGGGGGTGGCGTGGCGTTCCCACCGATTCCCCACGGCTGGAACATGAAGGTGCCGAGGAAAGTCAAAGGCCTTGCCCGCCGATCGGCCTTCAATGCCCGGGCGGAGGAGGATCGGGTGGTTTTGGTGGATCCCCTGGCTTTCGAGGCTCCGAAGACCGCCCAGCTCCGGGACTATCTCGGGTCCATCGAGCTCCAGGGGAAGGTTCTTATCCTGACGGAGGGCAAGAAACACAACGTCTACCTCTCGTCCCGAAACCTTCCGAATGTAGAGGTTCGTCCCTTCGGCGAGGAGTCAGTCTACGACATTCTCTGGGCGAGCACGGTGGTCATCGAGCGGAGCGCCCTGGAGAACGTCGACGCCCCGGGTAGCGTCGAGGAGAAGGAGGAGGGGTCCGATGCGTGATATGGCCGACGTCCTCGTCAGACCTGTGGTGACGGAAAAGACTACAGAGCAGATCGAGAACGAGAACGTCTACACGTTCATCGTGAACAAGAACGCCAACAAACACGAGATCGCCCGGGCAGTCGAGAAAGCTTGGGACGTGACCGTCGTGGACGTGAGGACCATGCGCTACGCCGGCAAGGCGAAGCGGTCGATCCTCGGGCGCATTCATAAGAGCTGGGACCTGGGCCGTAGGCCATCGTTCAAGAAGGCGGTGGTCCAATTGGCCGAAGGCGATCACATCGAGTTCTACGAGGTCGGTTGAGGAAAGCGCCATGCCTTTGAAGAAATTCAAACCCGTGACTCCCGGATCCCGATTCCGGTCCGTGACCGCCGGCGAGGCGATCACCCGGAAGGGACCGGAGAAGTCTTTGACCGAAGCCCTCTCCGGCTCTGGTGGCCGGAACCACCACGGCCGGATCACCTCCCGCCGTAGGGGTGGGGGTCATAAGCGCCGCTATCGCTTGATCGACTTCAAGCGGGACAAAGTCGGGATGAACGGCAGGGTGACCGAGATCGAATACGATCCGAACCGGTCAGCCAACATCGCCCTAGTCGTCTACGAGGATGGGGAGAAACGGTACATCCTCCATCCCCGGGGCCTACAGGTCGGAGATGCGATTCAGTCCGGTCCCAAGGCCGAGATCCGAGTGGGCAACTGCATGCCGATGGAGAGGATTCCCCTGGGCACGGTGATCCACAACGTGGAGCTGAAGCCGGGAAAGGGTGGCCAGATGGCCCGCTCGGCCGGGGCAGGGGTCCAGCTGGTGGCGAAAGAGGGAGATTTTGTCACGCTCCGGTTGCCCTCCACGGAAGTGCGAAGGGTACGGAAAGAGTGCATCGCCACCATCGGGCAGGTGGGAAACATCGACCACAACCTCCAGTCCATCGGAAAGGCGGGAGCGAACCGGTGGCGAGGTAAGCGGCCGAAGGTGCGGGGTGTGGCCATGAACCCGGTGGACCACCCCCTTGGTGGTGGCGAAGGCCGGGCGTCCGGGGGCCGTCCCGCTGTTTCTCCCTGGGGTAAGCGGGAAGGAAAGAAGACCCGAAACAAGAAGAAGGAATCGAGTAAGTACATCGTCCGTGGACGGAAGCGGGGCAAGGCCACCCGGTCGTAAGCGGGTGGAACGTCGCCGATTGGATAGAGAGGTCAGAAGTCATGCCGCGTAGCGTAAAGAAGGGCCCCTACATCGAGCCTGCGCTCATGAAACGAGTCGAGGAGATGAACGCCCGGAACGAGAAAAAGGTCATCAAGACCTGGTCTCGTCGGTCTACCATCTCTCCGGATTTTGTCGGGCACACGGTGGCCGTCCACAACGGGAACAAGTTCATCCCCGTTTATATCACGGAAAACATGGTGGGCCACAAGTTGGGCGAGTTCGCACCCACGAGACTCTTCAGGGGTCACGGGGGCAAGCTGGCCGACAAACGGTCCTCTGCCAGGTAAACGGGGTTGGGAGAGCCGATGATGGAAGCCAAGGCGATCGCGAAGGACATCAGCATGAGCCCCAGGAAGGTCCGCCTGGTGGTGGACCAGATCAGGGGCCGCTCGGTGAACGAGGCCTACGCCATCCTTCAGTATTCGAAGAAGGCTGCCGCCGACCCGGTGTCCAAGACACTCCGGTCCGCGGTGGCGAACGCCCAGTACAAGGCCCAGGAAGAAGGGGATGTCCTGGATGTGGACACCCTCCTGGTTCGAGAAGCCTTCGTGGACGAGGGGGCCACTCTTCGAAGGTGGAGGGCCCGGGCCATGGGCAGGGCCTCACCGATTCGAAAGCGCACGAGCCACATCACCGTGGTCGTGGATACCAAGGAGTAACCCTGGATGGGACAGAAGACGCACCCACACGGATTCCGCCTGGGAATCGTCAAGGACTGGAAGTCGCGCTGGTACGCCGAGCGGGATTTTCCCCGGCTCCTCAAAGAGGACGAGACGATTCGGAAATATCTGCACCGCAGGTTGAACCACGCGGCTTTGTCGAAGGTGGAGATCGAGCGGAAACCCTCGAAAATTGTGGTCACCCTTCACACGGCGCGGCCCGGCGTGGTTATTGGGAAGCGGGGGGCCGAAGTGGACAAGCTCCGAGACGAGCTGGCGGTCCTGACCAAAGCCGAAGTCAGTGTGAACGTGGAGGAGATCAAACGCCCCGAGATCGATGCCCGGCTGGTTGCCGAGAACGTCGCTCATCAGATCCGGCAGCGTATCTCCTTCCGGCGGGCCATGAAACGGGCTGTGCAATCGGCCATCAGGACTGGTGCAGAGGGGATCAAGATCCAATGCGCCGGGCGGTTGGGGGGTGCCGAGATCGCTCGTACAGAGGGCTACAACGAGGGGCGCGTTCCTCTCCACACCCTCAGGGCGGACATCGACTTTGCGTCCCTTCCGGCCATCACCACGTACGGCACCGTGGGCGTGAAGTGCTGGATTTTCAAGGGCGAGGTCGTGGAAGACCGGTCCGGAAGGACGTATTCGGCAGGCGGGGCCAAGTAGTACGAGAACCAGGTCGTGAGAATCACTCAGCTAGGTGCACCAACGGGGACCGATAGACGATGCTAGCGCCGAAACGGGTCAAACACCGGAAGACGCACAAGGGCAAGATGAGGGGGAAGGCCACACGGGGTAACCGTGTGTCTTTCGGGGAATATGGCCTTCAAGCCCAGGAGGCGTCCTGGATCACGAACCGCCAGATCGAAGCCGCTCGTGTCGCAATGACTCGGCACATCAAGAGAGGTGGGAAGGTCTGGATTCGCATCTTCCCCGACAAGCCCATAACCCAGAAGCCGGCCGAAACCCGGATGGGGAAGGGGAAGGGCAATCCCGAGGGTTGGGTGGCAGTGGTGAAGCCTGGCCGGATCATGTTCGAGCTCGAGGGCGTCCCGGAAGACATCGCCCAGAGAGCCATGGATTTGGCTGCAGCGAAGCTGCCCATCAAGACGCGCTTCGTGGTTCGTGAGAGCCAGTTGGGTTAGACACCGCGCCCGCGTCAACGGGCGCGGGCTGTAGCCGCGTCCACGAGCGGGCGCATTTGGGGAAAGATCGATGAAGCCTCAGGACATTCGGGAGCTGACGGACGACGAGATCCAGGAGCGGATCCAGGAGCTGCACGAGGAGCGATTCCGACTCCGGTTCCGGAGCGCCACCATGGAGCTCGAGAATCCGAAGCTTCTTACGGAAATCCGGCGGGACATTGCCCGGATGAAGACGATTCTCCGGGAACGTGAGCTTGCCCAGCAAGGTTCGTTGGAAGACTTGCCGGCGGAGCTGTAGAACTACTTTCAGGTGAGACATGGCTGAGACCCAGAGTGAGATCCCGCAGGAGCGGGCGGAACGAAAAAGCCGGAAGACCCGGATCGGGGTCGTGGTCAGCGACAAGGCTGACAAGACCGTGACGGTCCAGGTTTCGCGGCGCTTCGCCCATCCCCTCTACGGGAAACAGGTAGCGAAGACGAAGAAGTACCTGGCCCACGATGAACACAACGAGTTCAGGGTGGGCGACACGGTACGAATGGTCGAGACTCGCCCCCTCTCGAAGACGAAGAGGTGGCGGGTTGCCGAGTTGATCGAGCGGCCCGAGTAGCGCCGGACCGAACCATCGGAGCTCAGAGCGATGATTCAGCAGGAGTCAGTTCTCAGGATTGCCGACAACACCGGGGCGAAGAAAGCCCTGGTAATTCGGGTCCTGGGTGGATCCCGCAGGCGGTATGCCCGGGTTGGGGACGTGGTAGTGGCCACGGTCAAGGACGCTATACCCAATGCCCCGGTGAAGAAGGGTGAGGTGGTACAGGCGGTGGTTGTGCGTACCAACAAGGAGATGCGTCGGAAAGACGGCACCTACATCCGTTTCGAAGACAACGCTGCCGTCCTCATCAACCCCCAGGGAGAACCCAGGGGAACGCGCATTTTTGGCCCGGTGGGCCGTGAACTGCGGGAGAAGAGGTACATGAGGATCGTATCGTTGGCCCCGGAGGTGCTCTGATGGCCAGAAAGAACGCCAGGTCCAGGAACCGCTCTAAGCACCGGGTGGTGAAAGGCGACCGGGTCAAGGTCATTCGTGGGAACTTCCGCGATTCCGAAGGGACTGTCCTGCGGCTCCTTCCGGACAGTGACCAGGTTGTCGTGGAGGGAGTGAACATGCGGAAGCGGCATGAGCGCCCCACTCAGGACAACCCGGAGGGCGGAATCATAACGTTCGAGGCCCCCATCCACATTTCCAACGTCATGTTGGTGGACCCGGCAGGAGGAGAGGCCGGCCGGGTCAGAATCAGGGTGGAGGCAGATGGAACCAAGGAACGGATTTCCGTGAAGAGCGGGAACCCGATTCCCAAGCCGTAACAGGAACGGCACGACGATGGCAAAGAAGAAGGAAAGCAAGGCAGTGGCAGACCAGCCCAAGCCCATGACAGACAGGAAAGAGCCTCGGCTTCAGAGGCACTACAGGGACCATGTTCTCGGTGCGCTGAAGGAAAGGTTCGGCTTCGAAAACCCCCACCAGATCCCGAGGATCGAGAAGGTGGTGGTGAACGTGGGAGTGGGAGAAGCGCCCAAGGAACAGAAGCTTCTGGACAGTGTGGTGGAGGAGCTTTCCATCATCACAGGCCAGCGGCCGGTCATCAACCGGGCGAGGAAGTCCATCTCGAACTTCTCTCTCAGGGAAGGCATGCCGGTGGGGGTGAGTGTGACCCTTCGGAAGCAGAGGATGTACGACTTCCTGGACCGACTGGTGACGGCGGCCATTCCCAGGGTCCGGGATTTTCGTGGCTTGCCCTCACGGTCGTTCGACGGCCGTGGCAACTACACCATGGGTGTGAAAGAGCAGATCATCTTCCCGGAGATCAACTACGACCGGGTGCAGCAGGTGCACGGAATGGATATCACCATAGTGACCTCCACCAACAAAGATGACGAAGCTTTTGCCCTCCTGCGGGAGATGGGTTTCCCCTTCCGTGGGGAAGAGAAGCCCGTGCAAATCGGAATGCCGGCGGCTTAGGCCAAACGAGAGTCGAGGAATAGATGGCGAGGAAAGCCCTCATCGAGAAAAGCAAGCGCAAGCCGAAGTTCGGTGTCCGGGTGCGGAACCGATGCTCCCGGTGCGGCCGACCCCGTGGGTTCCTGCGAAAGTTCGGAATCTGCAGGATCTGTTTCCGGGAAATGTCTCTCCGCGGGGAGATTCCAGGCGTGCGGAAGTCCAGTTGGTAAAAAGGATCGATACGGAAATGATGACGGATCCCATCGCGGACATGCTGACCCGCCTCCGGAATGCCGGCACTGCCGGACACCGCTGGGTGGACATGCCTGTCTCGAAGTTGAAGGTCGAGATCGCCCGGCTTCTCAAGGAGAATGCCTTCGTTTTCGACTACAAGGTTCTGGACGACGGCGCTCACGGGCTGCTCCGAATCTACCTGAAGTATGCCGACGGGTCCCCCGTCATCCGGCACCTGGAGCGCGTCTCCACGCCGGGACGGCGGCACTACGTGGGCGTGAACGAGATTCCCCGGGTTCGGAACGGCCTGGGGATGGCCATCCTCTCCACCTCCAACGGCGTGGTGTCCGACAAGGTCGCCCGGCAGCAGGGAGTGGGTGGGGAGCTGATGGCTCTGGTCTGGTAACCAACAAGCAAGCAAGGCCATGTCGCGGATTGGAAAGATGCCGGTGGAGGTCCCAAAGGGGGTGGAGGTTGCCCTCAAAGGCAGGACCTTCTCCGCAAAAGGACCCAAAGGGAATCTCTCACTCGATGTCCATCCGGAAATCGAGGTCGAGATCGACGGGACCACCATCGAAGTGAAGAGACCTTCGGATCAGCCCAGGCACAAAGCCCTCCACGGATTGGTTCGCTCCCTTTTGGCCAACACGGTCATTGGTGTGAGCGAGGGCTTTTCCAAGACCTTGGAGATCGTGGGGGTCGGGTACCGGGCCGACCCGGCCGGAAATGGGATCAAGATCCAGGTGGGGTACTCCCATCCTATCGATTTCCCGGCCCCGGATGGCGTCACCCTGGAGTGCCCGAACCAGACCACCATCGTGGTCTCAGGTGCCGACAAGCAAAAGGTGGGGCAGGCCGCTGCGGAGATCCGGGCGTTCCGGCCGCCGGAACCCTACAAGGGGAAAGGCATCCGGTATCAGGGTGAGTATGTCCGCAGAAAAGCCGGAAAGACGGCGGGGGCGTAATCCATGGCTAAGATAGGAAACACCAAAAAGAGCAGGCGGGCCCAGCGGGCCCGGCGCCACCGCAGGATCCGAAAGAAGATCCAGGGAACGGCCGAGCGTCCGCGTTTGGTGGTCTTCCGGTCCTTGAGGAATATCGAAGGGCAGATCGTCGATGACGATTCCTCCCGAACCTTGGTGGGTGTGAGCACCCTGGCCGAGGAACTCAGGGACTTCAAGGGCGAGTCGCAGATGCCGAAGGTCGAGGTGGCCTTTGAGGCCGGGAAGCTCCTGGCCGACAAGGCCAAAGCCGCTGGCGTGGAATCGGTGGTCTTCGACCGGGCCGGATACAAGTACCATGGCCGAGTGAAGGCCTTTGCAGAAGGCGCCCGGAAGGGCGGATTGGAGTTCTGATGGCCAGGGATCGAGAGAAAAAGCAGTCTCGCCCTCGCGAAACGGACATGGTGGAGAACGTCATCCACATCAACCGTGTAGCGAAGGTGGTGAAAGGTGGGCGGCGGTTTTCCTTCACGGCCCTGGTGGCGGTGGGTGATCAGGCGGGGACCGTAGGAATCGGTCTTGCCAAGGCCAACGAGGTGGCCGAGGCCATCCGAAAGGCATTCGAGCGGGCCAAGAAGGAAACTTTCACCGTGCCTATCGAGAACGGGACCCTTCCCCATGATATAGTGGGCCGTTGGGGAGCCGGACGGGTCGTGCTTCGACCGGCCGCCCCGGGAACGGGCGTAATCGCCGGCGGGCCTGTCCGGGCGGTACTGGAGGCTGCAGGGGTTCGGGATGTGCTCACCAAGAGTCTCGGCACGAACAACCCCATCAACGTAGTCAGGGCCACAGTCGACGGCCTGGAGCGCATGGTGACGGCCGAACAGGTAGCCCGGGAGCGGGGAATTCCAGTGGAAGCTCTGGGAGGGGTACACCGTGGCTAAGAAGAAGACAGCTGAAGTTGGAAAGATCGCCATCAAGCAGGTTCGAAGCGGTATCGGGCGTCCGACGAAACACCGCCGGACACTGGAAGCCTTGGGGATCAAGAAGCATCAGCAAACGGTGATTCACGACGACACGCCGGCCATTCGGGGGATGATCAACCGGATCTCTCATCTGGTAGAAGTCTCGGAAATCGAAGAATAAGGATACGATGGCATGCCTGAGTTGCATGATTTGAGCCCCTCTCCAGGATCGAACCCCAAGAAGAAGCGGGTGGGCCGGGGCCGGGGTTCCGGGAAGGGAAAAAGAGCCGGTCGCGGTCAGGATGGACAGGGATCCCGGTCGGGTGGAAGTGTTCCCGCCTGGTTCGAGGGCGGACAGATGCCCCTCCAGCGTCGGATTCCCAAGCGGGGATTCAAGAACTTCAACCGGATAGAATACCAGGCGGTGAACGTTCGCGACCTGGGTCGGTTGGATGGCGGCGAAGTGACCCCCGAAGTCCTCAAGGCCAACGGGATCATTCGCTCCCTGAAGAAGCCCGTGAAGATTCTGGGCACTGGCGAGGTCGAGAGCGCATTCCAGGTTTCCGCCCACGCCTTCAGCGCAACCGCTCGGAGCAAGATCGAGGGTGCGGGAGGCAGTGTGACGGTTCTTGGACAAGCTGCCGTAGACGAAGAGACGCCTGTCCCCCAGGGGCCCGAGGCGTCGGAGGCTGAGGACGAGAAGGCCTGACCGGGGCAACCATGGCCAATCCGATTTCGAATCTCTGGCGGGTGCCAGAGCTCAAAGACAAGATCCTCTTCACCCTCCTGATGCTCCTGATCTACAGGTTCGGGGCCCACATCACGGTCCCGGGGCTTGACGTCGGGGCCCTCAGGGAGCAGTTCGGGCAGCTCCAGGACACGTTCCTGGGGATCTACGACATGTTCGTGGGCGGGGGGCTTTCCCGGGCGACCATCTTCGCCCTGGGTATCATGCCCTATATCTCCGCCTCCATCATGTTCCAGCTCCTGGCGGCCGTCTTCCCCACCATCGAGAAGCTTCAGAAGGAAGGGGAAGAGGGGCGGAAGAAGATCACCCAGTGGACCCGCTATACCACGGTCCTTCTCAGCGCCATCCAGGCCTATGGATACTCGGTCTTCCTGGGGAGCCTTCCGGGTGCCGTCCGGACGCCCGGCTTCGGGTTCGTTTTCACCACCGTACTGGCTCTGACGGTTGGGGCCATCTTCATCATGTGGCTGGGTGAACAGATCACGGAGCGGGGTATCGGGAACGGCATGAGCCTCCTGATCTTCTTCGGGATCATCGAGGGCTTCCCCCGAGCCACTTTCGCGACCTTCGAATCCCTTCGTATCGGTGAGATCGGGCCTGCAGAACTGGTGGTTCTTTTGGCGGTCTTGGTCGGAATCACGGCCGGTGTGGTGGCCATGACCATGGGGGCCCGTAAGATCCCGGTTCAGATCCCTCGAAAAGTGGTGGGCCGCGGCCGAATCCAGGAAGGCCAGAAGAGCTTCATCCCGCTCAGGATCAACTCTGCCGGGGTGATGCCCATTATCTTCGCCCAGGCCTTCGTCGTGGTTCCGGGGACTTTGGCGGCTTTCTCGAGTATCCCCTTCTTGAGGACCCTGGCGGACATGTTCCAGCCTACGACGAACGTCTACTTCCTGACGTACGGGCTCCTCATCGTCTTCTTCACCTACTTCTACACGGCCATCATTTTCAACCCCGTCGATCTGGCTGAAAACCTGAAGAAGCAGGGCGGGTTCATACCAGGGGTGAAGCCGGGGGCCCGGACGGCGGAGTACATCGATCGGGTTCTGACCCGAGTCACCCTCCCTGGCTCCATCTACCTGGCCCTCATCGCTCTGGTCCCCTTCTGGATCATCCGAGCCTTCGGCATCCAGACCTTCTTCTTCGGTGGCACGGGACTCCTGATCGTGGTGGGTGTGGCCCTGGATACGGTCCAGCAAGCCCAGCAGCACCTGATGCTGCGACACTACGACGGGTTCATGAAAAAAGGGCGAGTGAAAATGCGGGGCCGAGGCCGGTACATGTAAACCTCGCCGGTTGTCCCGGGGCGGCAGAGCCGCTTCGGGCCCATTGGCTTACCTGAACCGGACACACCGCAGAATATCATGGAGAACGGCATGAACGTGATTCTTTTGGGCCCTCCCGGGGTGGGAAAAGGCACCCAGGGGGTCCTTTTGGCAGAGGGAAAGAGCTGGAAGCACCTGTCCACGGGAGATATCCTCCGGGCCAACCGACGGGAGGGGACAGCCCTGGGGCAGGAAGCTCAGAAGTACATGGACGCCGGGGAGCTCGTGCCCGATGAACTCATCGTGGCCATGGTCAAAGACACATTGGCTGCTCTTCCAGCGGATCAGGGGGTACTGTTCGACGGATTCCCCCGGACCGTTCCCCAAGCCGAGGCCCTGGACGGTGCTCTGGAAGATCTGAACCGAAAGGTGGATCGCGTCGTCGTCCTGGAAGCTGACGACGAGGTCCTCATCAAACGGCTTTCCGGTCGCCGCAGCTGCCCGGATTGCGGTAGCGTATTCAACGTCTACATGAACCCGTCGGCCGAGGAGGGTATCTGCGATAAGTGCGGAGCGAATCTGGTTCACCGCCCGGACGACAATCCGGAAACGGTCCAGAATCGTCTGACGGTCTATGCCGAGCAGACCGAGCCCCTGATTCGGTTCTATGAGAGCCGGGAAGGCGTGATGTTGAAGATTCCCGGTGTGGGCTCTGTAGAGGAGATTCAAAATGGGATCCTGGCGGCTATTTAGAGTTGGCCAGGGGCCCTCTCGGTCTCTTTGTCATGGGTAGTGTCGAGCTCCAATGATTCAGCTCAAGACCGATCGTGAGATCGAGATCATAGCCCGTGGCGGGGCCATCATCGCTGATCTCTTCAGAGAGATGAGAGGCAGGATCGAGCCGGGGGTGAGCACCGGTCAGCTGAATCAATTTGCCGATGAGTTCATCTGTTCCCATGATGGGGCCGCGCCGGCTTTCAAAGGGTTGTACGGCTTCCCTGGAAGCGTCTGCACCTCCGTCAACGAAGAGGTGGTCCACGGAATCCCCAGTTTTCGGAGAAAGCTGCGGGAGGGGGACATCATCTCCATCGATGTGGGCGTGAAGTTGGAGGGGTGGTTTACCGATTCGGCTCGAACCTTCCCGGTTGGACGAGTGGACGACGCCACCAGAAAGCTCCTGGAAGTCACGGAGGAGTCTCTCTATT
>JASFVN010000409.1:0-3949 GCA_050049805.1 Gemmatimonadota bacterium | reverse complement strand
ATGCAAACGTCCAGATCGGGCAAACAGAGACTGACCGCTGCATATCCCGGCGCGTTCCCGCTGTGTCCGTAGGCCACCTTTCGGTAGACCAGATCGGGATTGAAGAGGGCCACTCCCAGGCCAAACCCGGCACAGAAGAACTCCTCTCCCGTGCAGGGGGAAAAGAGCGTCAGCATCTGGTCGTACAGTACCTGACCAACGACAGTCTTGTCGATCAGCAAGGCCTTGCTCCAAAGGGCCAGATCTTCCGCCGTCGTCCAGACCTCGCCGCCAATTCCGGAGGCGAAAGCTACTCGGGGCCAGGATGAAAAATCCTCGTAGCCGGCGCCGTGCAGATCATACCAACCATGGGCGAGGTCAGTTGGTAGATCATCGCCCAGTGACGCAAGGCTATGCGTCAATCCGAGGGGATCCCAGAAACGCTCCTGATACACCTCGGGTAGGGCGGAGCCGGTGACCTGCATGATAATGATCCGTAACAGGTTGTAGCCGGTGGTGGAATAATTCCAGGCCGTTCCCTTGGGGTAGAGAGGCTCCCCCGCGAAGGTCGTGACGATCTCGGCCGGTGTCCAAACCCGCGAGGGAGCCGCGAAAATGGAATCCCAGTATGCCGGATGATCGACGAAATCATTGATGCCGCCCGTGTGGTTCAGAAGCTGCCTGATGGTGATCGTGTTGTCGATATGGGGATAGTCGGGCAACCATTCGTTCAGAGAATCGTCCAGGGTCAGGCTGCCCTCTTCGGCGAGTTGGAGAATGGCCGCCGCCGTGAACATCTTGCCGATGCTTCCAGCGGCAAACCGCATGTCCGGAGCTATCTCTGTCGTGCCATGAGAGATGCCGCTCGTCCCCCGCCAGATCTCTCCGTCCGGCAGGATCACTGCCGCCGACAGGCCAATTCCGGCACCCGTTTCCAGCGAGGAATCCAGCACTTCCTGAAGGCGTTCCGGAAGCGTCTGCGGCTGCGTCGTGTCTGAGGTACAGGAGGGACAGTAGACCGCCCGGACCGACAGGCCGGTCGTTTTGTCGAAAGATCCCCTGGTGATTCCACCTGAACTCCCCACAATGCTGTAGGCAGCTGCGGAAATGGCAGACTCTTCGGATCGACTCCACCAGACGCCCGCCGTACCGAGATCGACGAAGCTGCCATCGGAAGCGCGACCTCCGCCCGGAAGAGCGGAGAAGTGAGAGGTATTGTTGCCACCCTGGCCCCCATTCCAGCCGGTGGTCGATTTCATCCTCTTACCGGCGGTCGCCCCTCCACCCAGATTGCCGATGACGTCCTCCCATTGGGTGTACCCGGGCACCCGCCAACCCTGGGGTTCCAACCCCCGGGGATCAACAACCGCGTACCAGTTGTACAAACGTCCGTATTCCGCACCATGATCGGGATCATTTTCGTAATAGCACCATGCGGGGATTCCCGCCTCGCCGGCTGCGATCCACTCCTCCACGGTCCTTGCCTCCAGGATCAGATCCCCGTTGCGGAAATGGCTCACCGTGAGGTTCTCCGCCATCCAGATATCGTCACCGATCTGGATCGTCGGGTAGGCATTGCCGTCGATGTCGGTAATCGGATCTGCCTCTTGAATGGTGATGGGAGAAACGGGATCGTCGGAGCACGTTCCCAGAAGCACCGTGGGGAGGATGAGGAAACTCACACGCAGTAGCATCTGTTTTGGCATGCTGTTCATGATAGGTGTCAGACCAGGTCGTGTGTGACGGAACTCCCTAGAGCAGAAAACACGACACCCAATTCACCTCCAAACCCATCACCACCAAAAGCATAACAATAGGTAGTGAGAACTTATATAGGGACGGTTGTGCCGACAAGGGCGGGGTGATCTGGGGGAGGGGTCAGGCTGGGTCGGGACCACCGTGAGGGACTTGGATCGGCTTCATCCACATCGCTTCTCTCAGCCACTGGTTAAGGGCACTGCGATGTGCTCTTCCCGGTTTGCCCCACCCAGGACTGCCGACCTGGCCGAAGACCCCGTCGTTGAGTACCACCCGAACCCTTGAGACTGGATGTGGTCTCTTCTCAAGGGGTCACATCACTCAAGCCCAGAGCGTCTTTCACGGCGACAATGGCCTTCGCAGTCCTTTCCCTCGCTCATCTTTCCCGCCTCCACTGTGCTGTCGGAGAACCGAAGCGTAAGAGCACCGCGCATCTGCAGCCCTGCACCAACACTCGCTCCTCTTGGCCGAGTTTCCAGGATTGAGCCATCGCGAACCTACGGAAGTACACCTGGTGGGAAGCCGCCCGGCGTCGAGGTGGAGGGCTGGAGGCGGACCGGCACAGAACCGTCTAGGAGAGCGGGGATCCTGATCCTCACCGCCGTGACCGACTCCGGGATCTCAACGGCGAACCAGACGCTAATCTCCTCTCCGGCGGATTCTACCGACAGCATCGTTTCGTCATGCGGATCCCGGTACCATGCCTCGTAGCGTCTCCCTGTCGGGGTCTCGCCCCTTACTCCTACGGCGAGCGCGGGACTGAAAGCCGGAGCCTCCTCCCCGGCGTAGTGTACTCCGAACCCCGAGGGATGGAGGGGCAGACATCCGCCCATCGCGCAGACTCCCTTCAAATGAAAGAGCATCAGCCTCCGAGTTCGTCCGGTGGGAGCAATTTCCCCACCTTCATCCAGGGAGATCCTGGAAGCCACCTCCATGTCCACAACCTTCAGGTCACAGTCGACTGGATCCAGGAGTTCCATGGTCTGACCCGATGCTTCCGGGTTGATGGACCAGGGCCCGAGAATCAAGAGTGCAAGGGCCGTGTATATCGAGGAAAATCGAGTCGGTAGGGATCCCCTGGCATTGAAAAGGAAAACCCGGCTCCCCGTCGGCTCCCTGAAGATCCTGCGCTCTTCCACCCTCCATTTCTTGAACATCACCTTTCCTCCCTCAGAGCAATGGAGGGATCTACCGCCGTTGCCCGTCGAGCGGGGAGAAAACTGGAAAACGCGGCCACCGCACTCAAAAGGACCGTAGTGGCCAGCAGAATGAGCGGATCTGCAGGACTGAGGCCGTAGAGCCTCGATCGGAGGGCCCAGGAAATGGCGATGGCGAAGGGGAGGCCCACCCCGCCACCCAAGGCGACGAGTCGAATCCCGCCTCCCACGACGCTCCCTTGGATTCTCCGGGCGTCGGCCCCCAGCGCCATACGGACCCCAATCTCACGTGTTCGGTGTGCGACATTGTGGCTGAGGACGCCGTACAGACCGATGATGGTGAGAAGGAGCCCCGCCAGCCCGAGAGAGCCCGCCAAGCCCGCGGCCACCCGGTTGGGGAGAAGAGACTGTCCGATAACCGCCTCGAACGGTTGGTTCGTTTGAACCGGGATCCTGGGATCCAACTCCGCGACGACACGTCGCAATTCCCGTCCGATCCCGGTTGTCGACGGACGGGCGCGGGCCACCAGGAATATGTCTCTGGAAGCCTGCGGTCCGAGGGGCAGGTACACCACGAACCGAGGGGCTTCGCCGATAGCTCTCACCTTCCCATCCACTACAACCCCGCTCACCGTCCTCGCTTCCCCCGCAACCCGGAGGGTCTTCCCAACGGCCCCCTGCCCTGGCCAGATCCGGGCGGCGGCTATCCGGTTGACCACGACCTCCTGCCCACCCTCCGATCCCGTTCCTTGGAACGATCTTCCTTCCAGGAATCCGATTCCCAAGGCACGGAAGAAGCCAGGTGTCACGAAAGCCAAGTCGGCTTCCAACCCTTCCCCTCCTGGACCGAAGTCGCTGCCCGGAACCTCCACCGCCGTTGTCATGGTGGTTCCCCCCAAAGGCAGGGTCTGGGAATAGCCGACCGCCTCCACGCCGGGAATGACCGTAGCCCGCTCCCTGAGATTGTCCATGAATACCACTGCTTCTTCTTCAGAATAGCGGAGGAGGGAAAGATCCACGTTCAGGACCTGGACGCCTGCGGGATTGAACCCGAG
>JASFVN010000408.1:0-3951 GCA_050049805.1 Gemmatimonadota bacterium | reverse complement strand
GGGTCTCCATGCCGGGAAAGTGATCGTTCAAGAACTCCCGCTCCCCGCCGCCGTCCGGGTCCGTAGAAAGGTACCGGGGAACGACCTGCTGATAACTCCCCGACAGGTTCCAACGGAACCCCAACGACGCCATGCCGAACTGGGATTCGGTGAGGTTTTGGGCTACGGCCCCGATCCTCAGCGCCATACCGGTGGATCCTCGCTGGCTCTGAGGATAGACCGAATCCCGGTACATGCCCCCGGGGCCACCGGTGGCGAGGACCACGTTCCGGGCATTGAACAGGACCAACCCGAATCCCTCCTCCTCCCTCCCGTCCTTTGCCAGGGCGAGGGCGCCACAGACGGCCAGGTCTTTCCCGCCGGGACCTCCGGCAGAGCCATCCTCCGTCCCTGGGCTCTGGTCACCTCCCGGCTCGGAAGGATCGACCGGCGAGGAAGGACCGACCGGCCTGGAAGGATCCACCGGCCTGGTGAGGAGCCGTACCGCCTGGTGCCCATCGAACACCTCGAGCCCCCTGGCCTCCAGCTCTTCACCGAGGCGCTGGCACATGAATCGCGAGGTGAGAGGGCCGGCCGAGGTTGCGCGGCCCCGTCGGTCGTTGTCGGTCCGGTACCCTGGGAACCCACCGTATCGGTCGTGGGGAAAGGGGACGCCGAGCTCCACCAGATTGAAGAAGGCCCGGGCCGACCCCTGGGCCTCGCAGAGTGCGATGTCTCCGTGCATGCACCCGCCGGACCATAGGTCCCGGGCCAGTTCCCCAGCCGAGTCCGCTTCGCCCGCTAAGGCCAGCTTGTAATAGGTCTGCTTGTCGGAGCCGGCGTTGTAGGAGGTCCCGGCATTCCATCTTTCCGTGACGACAGCGATGTCGGTGACGCCCAGGCGAAGAAGTTGAAGAGCGGCATTTCGGGCGGCGGCTCCACTTCCCACCACCAGGGTGTTGAAGGAGTGAACCGGAATCCGGTAGCCCCCGAAGGAGGCCGTCCACCCGTTCGTTCGCCCTTCGCCCCTCACGGCCCTCCCCCTCTCCTTGCCCTCGATCCCGGCAGCTGGAAAAGGTCACCGTCCCGGACCACACACCCCGACGGCCCTCCGGCCCTCATCAACTCGCTGCACCCGCTGCATCCGACACACACCTTCCTCGGATCGAGTTCCCCGAGCTCCGCCAGATCCCGGGCAAAATCGGGGTAGGCGAAGGCCATACGTCCCAGGCCCACCAGGCTCACTCCTCCCTCCGCAACGGCGCCGGCCGCGACGTAGGGGAAGAAGTGCCGAAGCCAGCTGTACCCCGTGCCTATCAGAGGCAGATCCGGGTGAGCCCTCTGCAACGCCTGGGTGATGGTCTGGAACCGGGAGATTCCCACCAGGGGGTGTTCAGGGGCCGAGGGGGAACCCGGCACAGCCCGGTTGAACGGGCGCCCCAGATGGGGCTTACAGTAGGGCACTCCCATGGTGATGTTGACCATGGGCGCACCGAGGGCTCTCGCCTTGCCCAGGACCTCCATGGGCTCGCCGAGATCGGGTTCATCCGGGTTCTTCCTGGAGACACCGAACCCGAAAGGAAAGGGGAGCCCGTCGAAAGCGTTCAGGCGACTGGTCACAAAGATTCCCTGGACTTCGCTCCGGATGCGTCGGATCGTCTCCAGAAGGAACCGGGTTCGGTTCTCCAGGCTCCCTCCGTAGCGCCCCTTCCGGGTGAAGGACCCCAGCAGCTCGGACACCAGATAGCCATGACACGCCTTCACGTCCACGCCGTCGAACCCGACCTCCGACGCCAGCCGGGCCGCAGAGACGAACACCTCCTGAAGGCGGTCGAGCTCTTCGTCGGTGACCACGGGGTAATCCTCGTCGATGTCCACCATCTCGTCCAGGACGTCGAAGTGACGGGCGATGACGGGGCGCCGGCTCCCATCCGGCTTCGACCACCGACCGGAGTGGGTCAGTTGCAGCACCAGGAGGGGGTCATGATCAGGTCCCAAGGCCTCCGAGGCACACCGCCGGGTCTCGGCCACGAGGCGGGTGAATCCCGCTGCCGTCCCCGGGGTCAGGCAGAGCTGATGGGGGTTCGAGCGGCCTTCCTCCACGACGGCCGTCGCTTCGAACCAGATGAGGCCGCATCCTCCTCCGGCAAAACGCCTGTACCTCCGTGAGGTCAGCTCGGAAGGGTTGCCCCCGAGATCCCCGTCGAAACCCTCCATGGGGTGCACCGCAAGGCGGTTCGGGAGGATGCGGCTGCCTAGCCGCACCGGCTCCAGAAGGGGCCGGGGATCGTCGGACCAGGGAATGGACAGGCCCAGGGCCTCGATATCCTGCCGGAGGGCCCCCGGATCCCGGTAGGTGAAACGTCTATGGATACCCCGATCCGGGTCGCTCACGGGGCGCCCCCTCCATCCCCCCGGATCCCACCGACAATCGACCGAAGGCTCCCAATCCCCATCTGGGTCCGCCTTTGGCAGATGGCCGGCCAGTCCTCCCGATCCGTCACCGCCAGCCTCCCCTCCTCCAGGTCCTTTTTTCCCTTCCGGGCCATCTCCATGAGCCTCCCAAGCTCCTGCGGGGCCCGGTCCGGGAAACGGGCCAGGAACTCCTCGTCGGAGATATCCGTCATGAAGCTGCCCCCGTGGTCTTCCACCGAGAGATTGACCGACCGCCCTGCGGAGAGGAGGAGATTCAGGATCGCCGGGAAGTCGATGAGCCCCTCCCCCACTCCTGTGGGAAAGGACCTCAACCCCTCCCCTTCCAGGGCAATCGCCCCGTCCTTGACGTGGGTGGAAACCACCCAGGGCAGGATTCGCCCGGCTCCCAGCTCCGGATCCTCGAGCATGGGAAGCATGTTGAAGGTGTCCAGGCAGACCCCCAACCACCCACCTGGCTCGGCATCCAATCGCTCGAACAGGCGAAACAGCTCGAAGGTGGTGAACTCGAAGTGAAGCTCGATGGCCAGGGTCACCCCGAGGTCTTCCAGGAAGGCGCGCTGTGGCCGAAGGGCCCGGACCATGGCATCGAGGAGTTCTTCGGTGGGAGGCGCCGCGTCGCCCCAGCGGAAGAACCCGCCGGAACAGGAGCGCACCACTTGCGTTCCGAGGATGTTGGCCTCCTCTGCGGCCTTCCGGTTCCCGGAAGTCAGATCCTTGGAATCCCAGGTCGCGGTATCGAAGGGGACATGCTGGCCGCCCCCCCACTCCAGGTACATGTCCTTCCCCCGGGCTTCCTCCGCCAACTCTTCCAGGAGCCCCCTATCCACCGATCTGCCTGGAGGAAGGTGGACCTCCGAGAACTGGACCCCTTCCCCGCCCCACTTCGCCACCTTCTCCAGAATCGCGAAAGGACCCCAACGGAGCGGGTTCAGGCAGTAGCTGTCGATGCCGATTCGGAAAGGGAGCATGGCCGTCGATAGGGCCCAGGAGGCCGGAAAGAAGGGCTAGCGGACGGTTGGCAAAATGCCGGCAGCCCAAGGGGGTCGCAAGCAGACCCGGGTCCGCGTTCCCGGTATTGCCCCCTCCACTTGCAGCGGCCCTTCCCTCAGGAAAAGTTGAGGCCGATGGAGGAACACGAAATGAACCTGCTCAGCAGACTCTTGAGCCGAAAACCGGTCCTGCTCTTGGACGGCGCTATGGGCACCCTCATGATGGAGGCAGGGCTCCGGTCAGGGGCGCCCCCGGAGGAATGGAATGACTCCCATCCAGAAGCGGTGCGAGCCATCCATGAAGCCTACATCAAGGCCGGATCGGACATCATCCTCACCAACTCATTCGGCGGGAACCCCTTCCGGTTGAGGAGCCATGGGCTCGAGGAGAGCGTCTTTCGCCTGAACACGGCCGCCGCCGAGATCGCCAGAGAAGCCTCCGATTCCGCTGGGAGGATCGCGACAGAAGCTGAGAAGGCCACCCATCATCTCCGAAACGCCTCCAGCGACTCGGATCTCCCCGTTCTCGTAGGAGGCTCGGTAGGCC
>JASFVN010000407.1:0-3957 GCA_050049805.1 Gemmatimonadota bacterium | reverse complement strand
CCGTGCCCATTTCTCATAACTGAATACTCTGGTCCATAGGCCTAATATTCCATCCGTAGGGCCTATTTCCAGTCCGGCGTCAATTCCTCCACCTGTTTCATCCCGCAGATCTCTGTCGCCACGGGGCTCATTGGCTCTTCCACCACACAGGATACCCTTCACGCCACTATTCTCACTTGGATTGGATCGGAAGGTGGATCTGGTCCTGAGGTTCTTGGTCAGGTGGAAGCCGTCGAACTGTCTCCCAGTGGACTGGTTTTCGTTCTGGATGGTATGGAAAAGGAGCTCCGTGCCTTTGACCACAGCGGGGTCCATGTTTGGAGCTTCGGTGGGGATGGGGGGGGCCTGGTGAATTTCGGGCACCGGTGGACCTTACCATCCCTCCTTCAGGAGAGATCTGGGTCATCGATCCGGATGCCCAGAGGGCCACAGTGATTGACGAGGCGGGGACCCTCCAGGCCATCCACTCCCTTCCTGCCGGCTTCTCCCTCTCTCCATGGCCAGGTCGGTTCTTGTCCGATGGCATGCTGATGCACTACAGGGAAGCACCCGGGAATCAGTACGGTTTCGACATGGTGTTGTATGGACGAGATCTCAAACCGACGGCAGTATTCACTCCCCCAAGGGCACCGGCTCCGGGTGAGTATTTCGAGGGGACAACGCGTCGAGGCAGTCCAATGCGGGCTCGGATTCCGTTCAGCCCTCGGTTGGTCTGGCGCATCGATTCACAAGCTCGGTTTGTCTACGCATGAACCGATGAGGCCCGGGTATTGAGACAAGACAAACACGGTGGGCTAGAAGAATTAGCGAGGCTCCCAGACAATGCCGTTCCAGTCATCGATCAGGAGCGAGCAACTGCATTGGAGGGTCTCCGGAGGTTTGTGGAGCTCGGGGGGCATGTGGATGATCGGCGGATACGAAACCAGAAGCCACCCATCCAGAATCTGGTCGTGGATGACAACGACTGGGTTTGGGTTTCGCTGGCAACCCCGGGCGATAGACGGAGCACGCTCAATGCCCTCTTGGACTCGGATGGAAAACTCCACGGATTCGTGGAGATCCCCGCGAGACTATCCTCTACGCCCAGTCCGGTGGTGAAGGGAAGTCATATGGTTGGGGTAGAGGCTGATGCACTGGGTGTCCAGAGTGTTCTCCTCGCAATCCTGCCAGAACTCGGATCCTGATTCGGCTTTCCAACTGCCATTTCTGCCCCTCCACCATACCCCTCCGCCCAAGTTATCCGCAAGCGGCTGCGGGGGTCTGCGACGGCGTTGGGTGTCAATTCCCACGAGCATGACCCACCTGAGAGCTGAGTTTCCCACGAGCATGACCCACCTGTAGGCCGAGTTTCTCACGAGCTTGACCCACCCCCTGCGGGGCCATCGGAGCCATCTTAGCGCCCGACTCTAACCGGGAGGTGCGCGGATGGCCTATCGAGAGGTGGCCATGTGGGAGATTCTGGCAGTTTTGGAGCGATTTGGACGTGGGGAGACCCAGGCGTCGGTGGCCCGGGCGACCGGGCATACGAGGAAGACGATCCGCCGGTATGTGCGAACGGCCGAGAGTCTGGGCTGGAAGCCAGGAACGGATCCGCCCACCGAAGCCCTGGCGGCGGAGGTCTTCCTCCGTCACCGGCCGACGGGAAGCCGAGGACCGGGAGAGGCTGAGGAGGAGTTGCTTCCCCACCTGGAGAAGATCCGGGGCTGGCTGACGCCTGCGGCCGGCAGGAAGCGGGGGCTGCGGCTCACCAGGGTCCGTCAACTGCTCCAACGCCGAGGGGTGCACGTCGCCTACAGTTCGCTGCACCGCTTCGCCGTCCAGCACTGTGACTTCGGCAAGAGCGGTCGAGCCACGGTCCGGATGGCGGAGTGTGAGCCTGGGGAGTTGGCCGAAGTGGACTTCGGTAAACTGGGCCTGGTTCCCGACCCGGAGACGGGCCGCAAGCGCGTGGCCTGGGCCCTGTCGGTGATCCTGGTCCATAGCCGTCACCAGTACGTCCACATCACCTTCTCCCAGAAGCTCCCCGACCTCATCGGTGGGTTGGAGGATGCCTGGACCTGGTTTGGCGGGGTGACCAGGCGGGTCGTCCTGGACAACCTGAAGGCAGCCATCACCAAGGCGGACCGCTACGATCCCATCGTCCAACGGACCTTCGAGGAGTACGCCCGTCATCGGGGCTTCGTCATCGACGCGACCCGATCCAGGGATCCCACCGGAAAGCCCCACGTCGAGCGAGGGATACCCTATATCCGAGAGAGCTTCTTCCGGGGCGAGGACTGGCTGAACCTGGAGCATGTCCAGCGTGACGTGCTGCGCTGGTGTCTCGAGACCGCCGGTACCCGCATCCACGGCACCACACGCCAGCGGCCCTTGGCCGTCTTCGAGAACGTCGAGAAGGAGCACCTTCTTCCCTTCGAGGGCGAACGCTTCGACCCGCCGCACTGGGGCCAGTACAAGGTCCACCCCGACCACCACATCAACTTCCAGAAGGCGCTGTACTCCGTGCCTCACGCCTACCTCGGCCGTACAGCCTGGGTCCGGGGCGACTCCAAGCTCGTGCGGATCTACGTGGATGGTGCTCTGGTCAAGACCCATCCCCGCATGCCTCCCGGCGGCCGGTCCACGGACCACGACGACTACCCCGCCGAGCTCACGCCCTACACCCTCCGCGATCCGGAGCGCATGATCCGCCAGGCCCAACGTCAGGGAACCCACCTGGGCCACTTCATGACCGAGCTCCTCTCCGGAACCGTCCCCTGGGCCAAGCTCCGTCAGGCCCAAAAGCTCCTTCGCCTCGGCTCCAAGTACGGATGGCACCGCCTCGACAACGCCTGCCGCCGGGCCCTGGCCTTCGACCTCATCAACGTCCACCGCGTCGAGTCCATCCTGCTTCAGGACCTGGACCAGCTCACCCTGCCCCTCCAAGCCGACCCCGAGACCAAGATCATCCCCATCCAGCCCCGGTTCCAGCGCCCTCAGGGCAGCTTCACTCACCCCCAGCCCAAGGAGACCAACGATGACCGAAGTCAAACCCAGCCTTAAAACCGTCCTCAAACGCCTCAAGCTCGGCGGCATGGTCCCCACCCTACCCGACCGGGCCGCCTATGCCACCAAGGCTTCCCTCGGCCCCCTGGACTTCCTCGAACTCAGCCTCCAGGACGAGATCGACCGCCGCGAGAACAAGAGCCTCGCCACACGCCTCGACCGGGCCGGCTTCGAGGAGGCCCACACCTTCGAGGACTTCGATTGGGACGCCCCTGTCACCTTCGACCGGGACCGTGTCCGCGACCTCTTCAACCTCGGCTTCCTCCAACGCCACGAAGATGTCCTCTTCCTCGGTCCCGTCGGTGTCGGAAAGACCTTCCTGGCCTGTGCGCTTGGGCATGCCGCCTGCCGGGCAGGACGGCGGGTTCTCTTCCTCAGAAGCGATGCCCTCCTCAAGCTCATCCACCAGTCCAGGGCCGATAACTCCACCGAGAAGGTGCTCCGGAGCCTCCTGGCCCCCGACCTCCTCCTCATTGATGACTTCGGGCTCCGCCGCCTCAGCGCCCAGCAGTCCAGTGACTTCTACGAGGTCATCATCGAACGCCACCGGCGAAGCTCCACCATCGTTACCTCCAACCGCGCCATCGAGGAGTGGATCCCTCTGTTCGACGATCCCATCCTCGCCCAGAGCGCCCTGGACCGCCTCGCCCACAACGCCTACCAGATCGTCATGGAGGGCGACAGCTACCGGAGCCGGCAGCGCCCCGGCCTCCACTCCCCACCCCCACCCCGAAAACGGAGGAAGTAGCGAAAACCGACCCAAGAACGAATACTCACCCGATGCCCCAACGGGGGTGGGTCATGCTCGTGAGAACGGGTGGGTCATCCTGGTGGGAAGTGACAAACCTCGGTCTCTCGGTGGCTCTGCCCCTCCCCCGAACCCGGTGATAACTGGACGCCCCCTCGGGGGCG
>JASFVN010000118.1:0-12412 GCA_050049805.1 Gemmatimonadota bacterium | reverse complement strand
GAATGCGTAAGGCCAGTGCGCGGAGCTCAAGAGCCGTCTGCCTCGCTTTCTTCGTTTTGATCTATTCGGGGCTTCCCAAAATGTCGCACGAGATCCAGGCCCAGGAGACCCCGACCTACGACGTCATCATCCGTAACGGGAAGGTTCTGGATGGGATGGGGAATCCCTGGTCCCGGGTTGACGTGGCCCTCCTCGGGGACCGTATCGCGGCGGTGGGGGACCTGGAGAATGCGGTAGGACGGGAGGAGATCGATGCCACGGGACTCTACGTGTCTCCTGGGTTCATCGACACCCACACCCACGCCGGCGGCGGTTTGGCAACCGCCGAGTTGAGCCATGCCCGGCCCCTTCTCGCCCAGGGGCAAACCATGATCCTGGTGAATCCCGACGGACGGAGTCCCTTGGACCTCGCCGCCCAGCGAGAGGATCTCCTTCGGGACGGCCTTGGGGTGAACGTCGGCCAGATGGTGGGGCATGGGTCTCTCAGGCAGGCCGTCATCGGAATGGAGGACCGCTTGGCCACCCCGGAAGAGCTGGAGGAGATGAAAGCGCTCCTTCGGGCCGGCCTGGACGAGGGAGCCTGGGGTTTCTCAGCGGGGCCCTTCTACACTCCGGGCTTCTACTCCGACACGAACGAGCATGTGGAGCTGGGGAAGGTGGCGGCGGAGTTCGGGGTTCCCTATCAGAGCCATATTCGGGATGAGGCGGATTACACGGTGGGGGTAATCGCAGCCGTCGAGGAGTTGATCACCGTGGCCAGGGAGGCTGGAATCCCCGGCGTTATCACCCACGCCAAGGTCCTCGGTCCCAACGTCTGGGGGTTTTCCCAGGCCATCGTTCATCGGGTGGAAAAGGCACGGGCCGAGGGGGTGGAGGTCTGGGCGGACCAGTACCCCTACCCTGCCTCCGCCACCGGCCTATCGGCGGCCCTCCTTCCCCGCTGGGCTCAGGGAGGTGGTCAGGATTCCCTACGGGCAAGATTGTCCGACCCGCCTACGCTGGCCCGCATCAGGGAGGAGATGGTGGAGAACCTGGCCCGCCGGGGTGGCGCTGACAGAATTCAGTTCCGGCGCTACCGGCAGGATCCTTCCATCGAGGGAAGACTTCTGAGCGAAGTGGCGGCGGAACGGGGGATGGATCCCATGGATCTGGCCATCGAATTCTTCAAGGTGGCGTCACCCTCCATCGTATCCTTCAACATGCACGAGAAGGACATTGAAACCCTCATGCGCCAGCCCTGGACCATGACTTCTTCCGACGGCGACCTGGTTCCCTGGATGGAGGGCGTGCCTCACCCCAGGGCCTATGGAGCCTTCTCCAGGAAGCTCAGGCACTATGTGCTGGACGAGGGTGTCATCGACCTTCCCTTTGCCATCCGGAGCATGACCTCCCTTCCTGCCCAGGTCTACCGCATTCCAGATCGGGGAATCATCCGGGAGGGCATGGCGGCCGACGTGGTCGTCTTCGACCTGGACGACCTGCGGGACCTGGCCACCTTCACCGAGCCCCACCAACTCTCGCAGGGCATGGTCCACGTCTTTGTGAATGGGCAAGGGGCCATTCGAGACCGGGAATTCACCGGGGTGCTGGCAGGAAAGGTCCTCCGGAAGAAGATCGATTAGGGTGGCGGGGGGAAGGGGAATTATGCCAAGACTGGAGGAGCCCATGGGTGCCGTACGCCGGTTCATGGACGAGCACTTTCTGCATTTCAATGCCCGGGAAGCAGTGGAAGCGGCCCGGGCCTACGAAGCCCACATCGAGGCCGGGGGAAAGATGATGGTGTCCCTGGCCGGGGCCATGTCCACTGCCGAGCTGGGCATCAGCCTGGGTCGGATGATCAGAGAGGGAAAGGTCCATGCCATCTCCTGCACCGGGGCGAACCTCGAGGAGGACCTGTTCAACCTCCTGGCTCATGACGAGTACGAGGTCGTTCCGGATTGGCGAGCCCTCTCTGCCTCTGACGAGAAGGACCTCTATGAGAGAGGCATGAACCGGGTGACCGACACCTGCATTCCGGAGACCGTCATGCGGCACCTGGAGGAGAGGATGTTGGCGGCCTGGGGGGCAGCGTGCCAGGACGGGAGAAGGCTGTTCCCCTACGAGTTTGTTTATCAGGTACTGGATGATCCCGAGCTGGAGCCTCTCTTCCAGGTCGATCCCGCCCGATCCTGGGTCTTGGCCGCGAAAGAGAAGGGAATTCCCATCTATTCACCAGGTTGGGAGGACTCCACCCTGGGCAACATCTTCAGCGCCAACGTGAAGAAGGGAAGACTCCCCCACCACCAATGCGTGAAGACGGGCACGGAGCAGTTCCACAACCTCATGGACTGGTACCTGGCGAACAGCGGTGAGGCGGAAGGGAAACCGTCGGTGGGGTTCTTTCAGATCGGAGGCGGGATCGCCGGTGACTTCGCCATCTGTGCCGTCCCTAGCATCATTCAGGATTTGAGGCAGGAGGCCCCGTTCTGGGGCTACTTCTGTCAGATCACCGACGCGGAGGTTTCGTACGGAGGGTACTCCGGTGCCGTGCCCAACGAGAAGATTACCTGGGGTAAGCTGGATGCCGGGACCCCGAAGTTCCTGGTGAAGTCCGACGCCACCATCGTGGCCCCTCTGGTCTTTGCCTATGTGTTGGGTTGCTGAACGGCGATCCCCATTTCGTGAGACTCCACCGCCACGTCAGGACTCGCCTCGAGCCCCACCACCAGGTGGTCGATCCGGGCCTTCAGTTCCTCCATCTGGTGTGCACTCAGCCGTTGACCCGTGACCGAGATCCCGTAGAGGATCGCCAGGCCCGGCAGGCCGATCCAGACTCCCCAGAATCCCCAGGTATCCAGCTCCGACTGCCACTGGACGAACCCCAGCATCAATCCCATGACGGCCAGGAATCCAACCGCCGTGTAGAGGAAGATGAAGAGGGTCCAGAGCTCCGGGTGGGGTCCGAAGCGCCCCCGAAGGAGAGACCCCTGATCTCTCGCCTCGACCTGGATCGACAGGTGGGGAGACCAGACCCTTCGCTCCCCTTCTTCCACGAAGAAGTAGGCGCACCGCCCCTTCGACCGGGTGCATTCCTCGTGGCGGGTGTCCTTCAGACGTCCCCGGAAAATATCCATGGCTTCGTCGGCCGCTGGCTTAAGCGGGATGGCGAACGTCGGACGAATGGAATGACCTGGCATGGAGTTTCCTGGAAGGGCGAAGGGTAACTTACGTTAGCGAAGAATTTTTTGATATGAAACCCTTTTCTGGATCTCAACTTTTTTGGTCGATAACGAAAAGGATGGCAAGAGGGATGAAAGAACGCTTCCAGAACGCCGAAACCTTCAGGGACTTCCTCGCTACGGTTCAGTCCCACGAGGCACTCTGGCACCAGATCCACGAGCGCGCACAGCTCTCCCCCGAGATCCGGAAAATCGCGGAGGCCGTCCGAGGCCGGTGGCATCTCCTGGTCCTGGCAGAGGATTGGTGTGGGGATGCCGTACATGTTCTGCCGTACCTGGCTCGGCTCGAGGAGGCCTCTCCGGCTTTCGAGGTACGGATCCTGTCTCGAGACGAGAACTCCGACCTCATGGACGCACACCTCACCGCCGGCACCCGATCGATTCCAGTAGTGATCATACTGGACGGAGATTTCAATGAAGTCGGTTGGTGGGGCCCCCGCCCCGTGCCCCTTCAGGAACTCTTCCTCCGGGAGATCAAGCCTCTGCCCAAGGAGGAGCGGTTTCCGAGGATTCGGGCGTGGTTCGCCCGGGACCGTGGCAGGACTACCCTGAAAGAGATTCTTGGCCGGATCCCGGCTGTGGTCGGATCCCCCTGATACCGGGCTGATCTGGCCCCCACCAACTGATTCACATCTGAGTAGCCTCTGACTCCTCCGCCTTATCGTGGTGGCAGGTTCACGGGACAACACGTCCCTCGGCGAGAGGAGAGATCCATGATCAACCTGAGCGACAGGACGTGGCGAGGCCTCAGAGAAGCCATCGGCCTGCCCAGTACCATCGGGGCCGTCACGCTCCTTCTCCTGTTCATCGGACGCATGTATGGGGGTCTCGCTTGAGACGGGTCTGATCCTGCTTCGTCACCCATCGGCTCATCAGCCGCCAAAAAAGGAGGACATCATGAAGAAAGCCGACCGCCCCGACCTCGGAGAGAAAACCAGATGGGCCCTTGGCGCCGTGGGAATCGTCCTGGCCTACTTCGGTGTTTTCGCCCTTCTCATGTACCCGGTCGTCGAGGCTTCCTCTCACCTGGCCTGAAGACGCCGTTCCATTGGGCCGCCCGGACCCTCCGGATGGGGGAGCCCGGGCGGCAGAAAAGGCGGGATTCCCGAAAGGAGGTAGTCATGTTCAGACTCCTATGTTGCCTGAAGAGACAGTGCCGGTGCTTTGCGTTGCCGTCCATTTTGTTATGAAAGGAGAAGCCCAAGGCCCATTCCCAGACTCCGGGAGCCTGCCCGATCTGAACCCGCCTCGATAGCTGGCTCCCGGAATTGGGGTGCCGTACCGTCGCATGAGCTGCCTTGATTTCCGTCCGCGCTACCCTTTCCCCGCCAGACCCGGTTTGCCAGACTGTCTTGGAACCCAATGAGGCCAACAGAGGCCATAGGAGTCCTGGCATGCCGATCCTTTTCAAAGACGGTGTTCCCGAGAACACCCACTACCTCAACCTGGTTCGGGACGCTTCCGCATCGGAGGTCGCCAGCTACGAGGTGGAAAGAATCCCGCTGTACGAGGTTTACATGCGGATGGCCGAGGAGCTGGCGAAGCGGAGTACCTGTGCCCGCCTTCAGGTGGGGACGGTTATAACCGATGCGGCCCTGGAGCACGTTGTGGGTCTGGGGTACAACGGCAATGCCCGGGGCTTTCCGAACCGCTGCGACTCCGAGACACCCGGGGCCTGCGGGTGTATTCACTCAGAACAGAACGCTGTGGTGAAGGCCGATGGCCATTTGAGGGAGAAGGTGGCTTTTGTCACGGCCAGCCCCTGCGTCATGTGCGCGAAACTCCTCATACAGGCCAACGTGAAGCACGTCTTCTACCGCAATCCCTACCGGAAAGCGGACGGTCTCGACGTCCTCCGGGCCGGTGGGGTCCAGACTGTCCACTACGTCCGTTGGAAGGACACCTGGCGCGGCTAGGGTGCGGCGGGGCCGCCGCGGGGGCGCGGCCAGGAAGGCGCTTGGCGCGGCCAGAGATCCGAGCGGTCCCTCCCAGGAAAGCTACCCCTCGATCACCCGGTACCTCCTGAGAATCTCCAGGACCTGATCCAGCGGAAGGGCTCTTGAAGTACGGCCATCCCTTCCCGTGACATCGGTGGCCTTCAAGAGAGAGTTGTAGATGGCCTCTTCCGTGGCTTCGATGGTTGCCTGGAAGAGTCCGGACATCTCGTCGTTGGGGAGGTCCATGAGCCGACGGGGGCCCCGGGAGGAATCCCTCCTCACATCCGGGCTGGCACTGAATGCCAGGACGTAGTCTCCGGATCCGTTGCTGCCCGAGGATCCGGTCCGGGCCAGGCCCATCAGGGCCCTACGGGCCAGGCGCTCCAGATTCAAAGGGTTGAGGGGTGCATCGGTGGCCACCACCATCATGATGGATCCACCATCCAGGTCAGGGGTGCCTCGGCCGTCGTCCATCGGTGCCGAGGAGTCGCCTCCGGTGGATCCGCCGGTGCTGGGGCTCCTGTCAGCGGCGGTCTCCTCTTGATCCCTCTGGTAGGCGTACTGACCCAGCTCCTTCCCTATGGGCGCCCCGCCCATGGACAAGACACCCCCGTAGTTGGATTGCACAAGGACCCCCACGGTGTAACCACCCCGGGATTCCGGCAGAACACGGCTGCTGGTTCCGATTCCCCCCTTCCAACCGAAAGCCTGGGTCCCGGTTCCGGCCCCCACTGCACCTTCTTCCACAGGCCCCGCCGCCGCCGTCTCCAACGCCTGCCGCACATGTTCGGGTCGAATGGGCCGGCTTCGGATGTCGTTCAATCCGCCGTCGTTGGTCTCTCCCACCACTGGATTGATGGATCGGACGTTCTCCATTCCTTCCTGCTCCAGGAGCCATTCCACCATGGCGTCGGCTGCTCGCCAGACGCAGAGGGTGCAGGTGAGAAGGATGGGGGTTTCGATTTCACCCAGCTCCCTGACCTGGGTCACCCCCGCCAGCTTCCCGAAACCGTTTCCCACCACCACGGCCGCTGGCACCTTCTCCCGAAAGATGTTTCCTCCATGGGGTAGGATGGCCGTGACCCCGGTCCTGACGTCCTCTCCTTCCCAGACTGTGACCTGGCCCACCAGCACTCCGGCAACGTCGGTAATGGCGTTTTCCACTCCCGGCGTGAAGACGCCCACCTCGATCCCGATATCCCGGGCCCGGGGCCGTTCCATTTCCTGGCTCATGAGGAGGGAAGGAACACTGGAGAGAAAGATGAGGACCAGGATCGGTCGGGTGAGTAGCCGTATTTCGATGACGTTGGCGAGCATGGGTTCGTTCTCGGGTTGGTTTGGATGGTCCGGGCTCTCTGACCCATGGATGAATCGTCCTTTCCAGCTCAGAGCCGTATGGTGTCCACGAGCAGGAGGACAAGGAAGAGGGGGTGGTAGAGGAGGGACCCCAGGAATACCCGCCTGGCGGCGGTGGAGGTAAGTCGTTTCTCCTTCAAGGTCCCCACGGCCAGTCCCAAAAGACCTGCGCCGAGGACCGCCATCCCCACCAGATAAAGGGTCCCGGTCACGCCCAGCCAGGTCGGCGCCAATCCCACCACGGCCAGGGTGGCGGAGAAGGCCGTGATGTGCCAAGCGATCCGTCGCCCTTCGGGATCCGATCCGGGGATCAGGTAGAAACCTGCCCGGGCATAGTCTTTTCTCAGAATCCAGCCCAAGGACAGGACATGGGGGAGCTGCCAAAGATAGGCGATAGCAAAGATCGTTCCCGCCTGGAGGCTGAGGGTGCCGGCGGCTGCGCTCCACCCGATGAGGGTAGGCATGGCCCCAGGGAAGGCGCCGGCCAGGGTCGAGATGTAGGACACCTTCTTGAGGGGGGTGTAGACCAGGTTGTAGGTGAGGGCGGAGAGGGCTGTGAGAGCGGCGGGCATCCAACCTACCGTCAGGAAGAGGAGCCCGATCCCTCCCAAGGTCAGGAGATTCCCGAAAAGGAAAGCCTCCTTGGGCCCCAGTCGGCCGGATGGGATGGGGCGAGAGCGGGTCCGCTCCATCAGGGCATCCAGCTCCCACTCCACGAACTGGTTCAAAGCCAGGGCCCCCCCTGTTGAGAGCACCGTTCCCAGGAGAGTCCAGATCACGGGAAGGAAATTGGCCTCTCCCGCAGAGGCCACCAAATACCCCACCCCGGCTGTGACCATGACATAGCCGGCGATGCCGGGTTTGGTGAGCTCATAGAAGACCGCCAGCCGTGAAGCTCGTTCCATGAGGGTGCGGCTCCCCCGGGAGTCCGGCGGATCGGTGGTCTGGCTTTGAGGCACGGAACAGGCGTCGGAAATGGGTTTTCCCAGTGGCGAAGTGGCTTTTTCCACGGCCCTTCACGACAGCATCAAGATGAACTTGTTCGGCGGCCAGGCCTCTGGCAAGCGAGAAAAATGGAAACCCTGGGGGGGTGATTCCAGTATATTCATGGTAGGGAGCCCCCCGGGTGTGGGGCGTGGACCAGTGGAGACGGCTCCGGGGCTATTCGATCATGACTCTCGACGACAGACCTTCCGTAAGCGAGCGACGGGCATCGCAGGACCGGGTGTTCCGTAACGCTCTGGGCCTGTCCCTGCTCTTTCACGTCGTCCTTTTCTTTTTCTGGCGGGTCGTGCCGATTCCCCCCTCCCCCTTTTCCGCTGCAGGGCCGAGGGCCGGTGACTTCTTCGCCGCAGGGGGCGGCATGCAGGCCATGAACATCCGTGTGCCTCCTTCCCGCCCCATCGTTACGCCCCGGGTGCCGTTGATCAGCTTGGAAGACATCCCGGTGGAGATCGACTTTGAGCCCCAGCTTGACCTTGCCGCCGCCATGGGGGACGCCCCGGGGATGGGTGAGGGGCCTCCCGGAATCGAGGGTGGCAGGGGTAGGGGAGACGGGGGAACGGCAGAGCAGGGCTTCTTCCGGGTGATACCTCCCTCGCCTCGGGGCATGATCATTCCCCCGGCGAACAAGAACCTCCGGGGCAAGCAGGTGGAGGTCTGGGTCTTCGTGGATGCAACGGGCAGGGTGGTCCCCGATTCGACGCGGCTGAACCCACCGACCTCCGATGGGAGTCTCAACCGGCAGCTGATTCGGGAAGCGGCGGAGTGGGTTTTTCATCCGGCGAAACGCAACGACGAACCGGTGGCCTCCTGGTTCCCTTACACGATCAGCGGGTAGGGTACCGGCCCAGCCCAGGGCCTACTTCATTATCCCCCTGCTAACGGTCCAGCAACTCCTCGTAGACCTCTTCCCACTCCCTCGCCACGTTCCTGAGATCGTGCCGCCGGATTTCCCTCAATGTGGCGTCTCGCATACGGTCCCGAAGCAGGTCGTCCCGGAGGATTCCTCGGACCGCCTCCACAAAGCCGTTCTGGTCTCCGGGTTCGATGAGAAACCCGTTCTCACCGTCCATGATGAGGTCTTTGGTGCCCCCCGAATTGATTCCCACCGATGGCAGGCCGGCTGCCTGGGCTTCCATGAGGGCGAGACCCTGGGTTTCGATCAGGGATGTCATGACGAAGACGTCTGCGGCCCTGTGGTACCCGGAGAGGATCAGGTCTTCGTGTGGGATCATCCCAAGGAAGTGGACGTTTCGCAGGCCCTTCCTGCGGGCGTGATCCCTGAGTTCCCTCTCCATGGGCCCTCCTCCGACGACGAGGAGGTGAGCCTCCTCCTGAAGACGGGGCCAGGCGTCCATGAGGAAGAAGAGATTCTTTTCCCGGGCGAGCCTCCCCACGGAGAGCACGATCTTGCCCGGGTACCGGGATCGAATCTCTGACGCGTCCACCTCAGGGAACTTCTTCAGGTCGATGCCGTTCGAGATGACTCGGGTCGGGTACTTGAGCCCAAGGGCCTCCACCTCCTCGGCGTAGGCCGAGGTCGGCACGCTCACCAGGTCACATCGCCGATAAAAGAAGTCGATGTAGTGGGTCATGCCCCGGTCGAAGAGGCGGTGGTGCATCCTCCAGTGGGCACGGTATTCCCTGGAGTCCACCGAGGTGTGGTAGGTACCCACCAAGGGAAGGTTCTGACGCCGGGCGGTGGCCATGGCCAGGCGGCCCAGGAAGAGGGGAGTGTGGTAGTGGATGATATCGATTCCCTCCTCCCTTACGTGCCGGTGCACCCTCCCGTTGTACGGGCTGGCGAACCGAAAGCCGGGGTAGATCCATCCGGCGGAGATGGAGCGGACCTGAACGAAATGAACATTGGGATGCTCATACCCATATCCCCTGGGGATGGGCGCAATGACGTGGATCTCGTGGCCCCGATCCGCCACGGTCCGGGCCAGGTCCCAAACCGCCACGGACACCCCGGTGATGAATGGGAGGAAGGTATCGGTGAAAAAAGCGATCTTCATCGCTTCTCGATCTCTTGCGAAGGCGACATCACGTCAGCTTCCCGTAAAAAACGCCAGGGTTTGCGTACCATCCTTTCGACGTCCTTTGCCAAAAGCAGATCGAGGTCTCCGGGATGAATGGAGATTCGCAAAGGGCTCTTCCACGTTTTGGCCAAAACCGCGTTCAATCCGTTCCAGAATCGGAGGCTGACCTCCCGGAAGGTGGTGTCGGCCTCGAAACCCGCCAAGGGCAGCCACCGAACCCGGCCGGTTCGAGCTTCCACGAGTCCCCGCAGAATCTCGTACCAGCGGAACGGAAGGGATCGCAGGTCCCGGAAGGTGAGACGGCCGAGGGCCCAGGCAGGGGGGACATAGAGCTCCGGGGTGGGGAGACCCACAGTTCCAAACCACTCGTGGCACCGTCGGATCATGTGGGCCAGCTCGTCCGGGGAGCGGGAGAGGTGCTCGGCCTCGTTCCTTGAAATGAGGAGAGCGTGACCCCGGTGGAAGAGGGTCCTGGGGCCCGAGGGGGCCTTATGGATCCAACCGTGCCCCGCCAGGGGATAGCCCCTATTCGCCAGGTCACGAAGGGACTCGAGGAGTCCCGGCGTCCACTCCTTTCCAGGGACAATCAGAAGGGTGGGTGGCGACACCTCGGCTGCGTCGAGAAGGTCCAGTATCCGCTGGACCCTGGAGAACGTGCTCGGCATCACGTCGTGGACCGACACGATGGCGTCCGTCACGAGCCCCGGTCCTCCTCCCCGAACCCGAATCGTGCGTTGAGTTCAGGAAACCGCTTTCGGATATCCCCTGCATCCAGGCCGAACTCCTCCAGCGAGTAGGAATGACGGCTCTGATATCCTTTGCCGCGATGGCTGTCTTCTTCGAGCCCTTCCTGGAAGGCCGGATCGGCTTGCCAACCGAAGCGGTCGTAGATCCCCAGGACGAACTCCTTCACGTCCTTTCTCATCTCCCCCAATGGCACGAAGGCCTGCTGTTCCTCAGGGATGCTGTCCAGAGAGTCCAGGGCATGCCGGGCGAAAAACTCCAGCATGGAAACAAACTGTTCCTTGACTCTCGGTGCCGTAACCTCGTAACCGAAGAGGTTTGCTCCCGTTCTTATGGAACTCAAGAGGGATGGCACGACGTCTACGGGGTCTCTGACACAACAGAGCACCTTCCCGTCCGGAAAGGCCTCTCTGAGAGAGCGGATAAAGGGTGTGAACGAAGGGTTTTTGGAGAGGAGCTGCTTTTCCGAGCCCGCTACATAGAGATGGCGTCGCAGCGCCGATTTGTAGAAGTCCATGACAGGAAGGCGCTCTTCATCGGGCAATTGGTCGAATCGTGACAGCTTCCAGATTCCCTCGTGATATGGATAAGGCACGACCAGTAGGAAACACGCGAAGACCGGGAGCAGGAGGAAGTAGTCTTCCTCCGGGTCATCCAGGGATACTTCGTGGATAACCTCGAGCCACCCCAGGCCGACGCGCTCTCCCCAACGGCCCAGGCGAGTGAAGGGCTTGCCCAGGGAACGATTCACGGCTCCCAGGGCCAACCAGAATCGCCTTTCGCTGACCGAAGGAGCGAAAAGAAGCTCCCAAAGCCGTGTGGTGGTGAACCGAGCTGTGTCCCGGGAGAAGACCCGATGGAGGAAAGTGGTGCCGCTTCTTGGAAGCCCCACGATGTGAAGGGGTTCCCGGATCTCGACCTTTCGGTAACCCCGAAACAGGATATCGTCCAGGAGGAAGCCCACCCAATGGATCATCTGGAGACCCAGGAACAGGGGGGTGAGCAATAGGAGAAGCCCCAGTCTCCTGCCGTTGCGGGGTCCCGTGGGCCACTTGGGAAAAAGGGTCAGGCGGAGGAGTCTGAGAATCAGCATCGAGCCTGGAACCCCCGCCTATCGGGAAGATCCCGATCCAGTGATTCCCTCCTCCACCGCCGAACGGATGGCCTCCTGCTGTTCGATGAGGTTCTGGAAATTTCCCACAGTGGCCTGCCAACAGAGGAAGGAACCGGCCAGGATCAGGGTGATTCCCACCAGCTTCAAGCTTCGGCGTTGCCAGTCCGGGTTCAGAAACCGACGGCTGTGAGATGCGACCCAGGCCAGGGTGCTTGCGGTGGAGATGTTGGTCAGGAAGATCAGGCCGGCAAACAACACACCTTCTCCAGGGCTCCGATTCCATGCTCGAAGGAGAAGGGGGGAGGCGATGATGAGCCAGAAGAGCCACGGGGACGGGTTGAGGAGCGTGCTGGCGATGACGTGACCTGCCAAGGCGCTTTGCCGTCGGTTCCCCGGCCTCGCGCCCGTGGCCTCATTTCCGCCGGTGCCCGGAGCTGCCTCGCTGTTTGGTCCATGGGAAACGGGGAGCTGTTCCTCTTTGGAGTGCTCCCGTAGGAAGCGTATGCCCACCACGAAAACGATGGCACCACCGGTGATTCCCAACATGGTCAGAGCCAGCTCACCCAGTCGATCCAGAAGGAGGGCTGAGAAGAGCATGGGGATCACATCCGTGACCAGTGGCGTCAAGGCGAGGATGAACCCGGCCTTGAAGCCCTTCTCCAGTGCGGTTCCGGCCACCATGGTCGTATAGGGACCGGGCGCCAGCCCTGCGAAAGTCCCGAGAAGGACCGCGGTGAGGATGGTCGTGGTCAAAAAGATCCCCGTTTTCCTTGGGTCTTCCGTTTCTCCGTGGCGGGGCACAAGCCTTCCCGAACGGGCATTTTCCTTCCGGGCCCGGCCGGGGAACCCTGCCATGGTAGCAGGTGGGACGGGATCAGGGGAGAGGCCGGGGTGAATCCGTCTCCCCTTCGGGCGTGTAGCATCTGGGAACAGGCAGCTTTAGCTTCAACCCCATGATCCGAAGAGCCAAGCGCATTCTGTGGGTGGATGACGAGATCG
>JASFVN010000406.1:0-3981 GCA_050049805.1 Gemmatimonadota bacterium | reverse complement strand
ATCATGCCCAGAGAGGATTTCGTGCGACTCCTCCAGGAGGAGGTGGCGAACCGAGCGTTGGGAGAGGACAGGGGAGGGGAGGGAGTCGGATAGGAATCCGCCCCCTCCCGCAGGACTCATAATACCTTGACCTATCGGGGGTTCCCGGTATCTTTGAAGGCACAATTTGAAGCGGGGGAAGGACTCCCCCCACCTTTCGGCCCCGGCAACACAAGGGCGCCGCCGGGTTTCAGCGAAGATCGGAGGGCCGCAGGCCTCTCCGATTCTCTCCTGGCCCGGGAAAACCCGGGCTTTTTTCGTTGTGGAAGGCCCGGCTTTGGACCGGAAGTCCGACGACACCCAGAGCGGAGGTTCTGACCCATCAAAGAACAAAAGGTCCGAGTCAACGACCAGATCCGGATCAGCCCCATTCGTTTGATCTCGGAAGACGGCGAGCAGGTCGGCATCGTCAGCATCGAGGAGGCCCGGGAACGGGCCGAAGAAGTGGGGTTGGACCTGGTTGAGGTTGCCCCGGACGCACGGCCACCCGTGGTCAAACTGATGGACCACGGGAAGTTCAAGTACGAGCAGGCCCGCGCTGCACGGGAAGCCAGGAAGAAGCAACACACAATCCAGGTAAAAGAGGTCAAGTTTCGCCCGGGTATCGAGGAGCACGATTACGAGTTCAAGACTCGCCATGCTCGCCGGTTCCTGGAGGAGGGCAACAAGGTCCGTCTCACCATGATGTTCAGGGGCCGCCAGATCACCCATTCGGAGCTGGGGCTGGAGGTTCTGGAGAGATTGAAGGAGGACCTGTCGGACGTTGGGAAGGTGGAGTCCCCGCCCAGCTTCGAAGGAAGGGTCATGTTCATGGTCATGGCCCCGTCAAAAGGGACCTGAGGATCACGCGAAGCCTCTGAGGGGCCTCTCATGGGAGAGGCTTTCGGGCCACTCCAAGCACATGGGGGATGCCCCCAAAGGAGTTTTTTATGCCGAAGATGAAAAGCAACCGAGGTGCGGCGAAGCGCCTGCGAAAGACGGGCACCGGAAAGATCCGGCGCATGCGGGCGAACAAGAGCCACATCCTGACAAAGAAGGATCGGAAGCGGAAGAGGCGCCTGCGCACTTCGACTCTGGTCGCCAAAGCAGACGAGAAGCGGGCTCGGCGCCTGCTGGCGTCGTAAAGAAGAGAGGAGCTGAATCATGCCTCGTGTCACGCACGCCGCCGCTCGTAAAAAGCGCAAGAAGAAGATATTCAAAGCGGCCAAAGGGTACTTCGGAGGGCGAAAGAACCTCTACCGCACCGCCAAGGACGCGGTGGAGAAGGGCTGGGAGCACGCCTATCGGGACCGGAAGAAGAAGAAAAGGAACTTCAGGCGTCTCTGGATCACCAGAATCAACGCCGCGGCTCGGGAGAACGATCTCTCCTATTCCCGCTTCATGAATGGCCTCAAGCTTTCCGGTATCGATCTGGACAGGAAAGCCCTGGCTGATCTGGCGGTGAGGGACCCTGGCGCGTTTACCCACTTGGCCGAACGGGCCAAGGAGGGCCTGGCGAAGGCCAGCTGACCTCTCCCGTTGCCCGGTTCGGCAGGAGGGCTTCACGGCGATTCCGTCGTGGAGCCCTTTGCCTTAGGTTTGTCGATCGTTCACCAGGGAAACATCCCGAGATCCCATGAGTGGAAAAGAACCCCTGATCGAAGCCCTCCAGAGTCTGGAAAAAGAGGCCTTGGAGGCGATCACAGTAGCATCGGACCGCGATGCCATGGAGGCTTTGCGCATCAAGTACCTGGGCCGGAAGGAGGGTCGGATCTCCGGGATTCTCCGAGGCCTCGGTGGCCTGGACGCCGAAGACCGCCCGGCGGTCGGGGCGGAGGCCAATCGGGTGAAATCCGCTGTCCAGGCTGCACTGGATGGGTGGGCTTCCCCAGGGAAAGGCGGAGACGGCGAGTGCCTCCCCGAAATCGACCTCTCCATGCCCGGCTTTACCTCCTGGCGTGGGGGGCGTCACCCCGTGACCCAGGTCATCGACGAACTCTGGTCCATTTTCCGGGGCATGGGGTTCACCCGGGCCCGAGGGCCCGAGGTGGAGACGGACTGGTACAACTTCGTGGCGTTGAATACTCCCCTGGACCATCCGGCAGCGGATGAGCAGGACACCCTCTACCTGAAGAACGGGCTACTTCTGAGGGCCCACACGTCTCCTGTCCAGGTTCGGACCATGGAGAAATACGAGCCCCCCATCCGGATCATCGCCCCTGGAATGGTCTACCGAAGGGATACCCCGGACGCGACTCACACCCCGGGTTTCCTGCAGTTGGAGGGGCTGGTGGTGGACGAGGGGATCACCTTCATCGACTTCAAGGCGACTCTGGAGGAATTCGCTCGTCGATTCTGGGGTCCCGGCACCCAGGTCAGATTTCGGCCCTCCTTCTTCCCCTTCACGGAGCCTAGCGCCGAAGTGGACGTAAAGCGGGTCATCATCAGGCCCGATGGGACCGAGGAGGAGACGGACTGGATCGAGATCATGGGCGCCGGGATGGTGGATCCGGCAGTCCTGGAAAATGTGGGCTACGACCCGGAACGCTACACTGGCTTCGCGTTCGGGATGGGCCCCGCTCGCATTGCGGCCCTCAAATACGGAATTCCAGACATCCGCGTCTTCTTCGAGAACGACATCCGGTTCCTGAACCAGTTCGCACAGCCATGAACGTATCCTATCGGTGGCTCAAAGCCCTTCTTCCGGAGCTGTCGGCTTCCCCTGATGAGGTCGGCGAGATCCTGGCACTGAGGGGCGCTCCCCTGGAGGAGTTGATCCATCTCGCTCCGGGGTTGGACGGCCTGGTGGTGGCCCGGGTGGAGTCTGTGGAGCCCCATCCTGATGCCGACCGCCTCACCGTATGTCAGGTGGATGCCGGGGCTGGCGTCGTTCAGGTGGTGTGCGGGGCCCCCAACGTCCAGGCCGGCGGGTACTATCCGTATGTGGCTGCCGGGTCCACCCTTCCCAACGGAATGGAGATCGAAGCCGTCGCCATTCGGGGCGTGGAATCCGACGGAATGCTTTGCTCCGAGGCGGAGTTGGAGCTGGGACCGGATGCCGACGGGATCATGGCCCTGGAAGGTGATTTCCACCCCGGGACCCTGCTGGTGGAGGCCCTGGGCCTGGACGATTGGCAGATGGATGTCGAGGTGACCTCCAATCGGGGAGACCTCTTGTCCCACGTCGGGATCACCCGGGAACTGGCGTCGTCCGGGGCAACAGGCGTTCGTTTGCCGTCGATTCCCGGCTCCTCAAGCCCTCCCTGGGGGACCGAGGATTCCGTGCCTCTGGACACGGGATCGGAGGAGGTCGAGGCCGAGGGCGTCTCCGTGCGGGTGGAGGACCCGGACCTCTGTTCCCGGTACCTGGGGGCGGTGGTCAGGGGGGTTCGGGTGGGGCCCTCCCCCCCGTGGTTGGCGGCTCGGATCAGGGCGGCAGGGTCCCGACCCATCAACAACGTGGTGGATGCCACCAACTACGTCCTCCTGGAGCTTGGCCAGCCTCTTCATGCCTTCGACCTGAACAAGCTGGGCGGATCCGCCATCGTAGTCCGGAGGGCCAGGGATGGGGAGTTGATCCGCACCCTCGATGGGGAAGACCGAAGGCTGAAGGAAGGGATGCTGGCCATCTGTGACCAGAGTATGCCGGTGGCTATCGCCGGGGTCATGGGAGGGGCCGACTCGGAGGTTTCGGAAGAGACCACCGACATTCTTCTGGAATGCGCCCTCTTTGATCCGAAGTCGGTCCGGGCGACCCGGAAGGCGCTGGAGATGTCCACCGACGCGAGCTATCGCTTCGAGCGGGGTGTGGATCCGGAGGGGATGGAGCTGGCGGTGCGCCGCGCCGTGGAGATCATCATGGCCACGGCCGGAGGGACCCCGGATCCAAAAGTGCTGGATGCCTGCCCGAGGCCATGGGAGGGGCTCGAAGTGAGCCTGCGGCTGGCCAGGATCAAGACGGTT
>JASFVN010000117.1:0-12477 GCA_050049805.1 Gemmatimonadota bacterium | reverse complement strand
CTCCTCCCCGGCGGGGGCCGCGGATCTGGCGGGGTTGGGGGAACAGGCTTTGCAGCGGACCCTGGCACAACCGGGGCGAAACAGGCCTGCGGCTTTCCATCTCCTGGCGGCGGACGCCTTCCTCACCTATGCCTGTGAGGCAATTGTGGAGGGAAGCGATGTGCAGACAGGTTTGAAGGCACTCCTGGAACGTGTCGGGGAGCGGTTCAGCTGATGCCGGTAAACCCGGTTGGATTCACCGACCTTCACAACCATCTGGTGCCCGGGGTGGACGATGGCTCCAGGAACCTGGACGAGGCCCGGGTCGGTCTCAAGAAGATGATCCATGCTGGGATCGGAACCATCGTTACAACCCCCCACTTCGACGGCAGCCTGACTCGGGACAAGGGCAGGCTTGCCGAAAGGCTTCAGGAGCTGGACGAAGGGTGGGTGGCCCTCTCGAGGATGGTGCGAGAGGAGTTTCCGGGTCTCGTCCTTCATCAGGGCCACGAAGTCATGCTGGACATTCCCGATCCGGACCTCTCCGATCCCCGCCTGAGCCTTGCCGATACGCCCTACATGCTGGTGGAGTGGCCGGGGCTGAGGGTTCCGCCCCAAACCCTTCCGGTGCTGGAGAGGCTTGTGGAGGCAGGGGTCAAGCCGATCATTGCCCATCCCGAACGGTACCGGGGCCTTGATCCCGAAGGGTACGTGCCTGGAGAGTGGAAGGAGCGGGGTGCTCTCCTCCAGACCAACTATGGTTCCCTGGTTGGTCGGTATGGAAAGCAGCCTCAACAGTGGGCCTTCACATTCCTGGAGAGGGGGTGGGTGGACCTCATGGCCACGGACTTCCACGGTCGTGCCCATCTGTCGCCCTCACTCCTGGAGGCTAGGCAGGCCTTCGCCGCTTGGGGCGGGGGCGCTCAGTTTGGCCTCCTGGCCAGGGAGAACCCTGCCCGGATTCTGCAGGGAGATGATCCGATCCCGGTTCCCCCTTTCATCATGAAGCCGGGGGTTTGGGATCGGATTCGACTGGTGTTCAAAGGCAAGCGGGGAGGTTGATGGATCATGACCGACGGTGGACTCGCTCAGGATTATCTGCGCAAGTTGTCGGAGCTGGCTGCCGAGGTCGCCAATCACATGGCGGCCGATCTGGAGGCCGTCGCTGAGGAGGTATATCGCACGCTGCAAAACGGGGGCAAGCTCCTCTTTTGCGGAAATGGTGGCTCTGCAGCCGACGCCCAACATCTGGCCACAGAATATGTAGTTCGCTTTCGGCACGATCGCCGGCCCCTTCCGGCTCTGGCTCTCACCACCGACACATCCCTCCTGACGGCGGCGGCCAACGATTTGGGGTTTCAGTCGGTGTTCGCCAGGCAGATCGAGGCGCTGGGGCGGGAAGGCGACCTTCTCTTTCTCCATTCCACCAGCGGAGAATCGGAGAATCTTGTTCGCGCGGCGGAGGTGGCGCCCTCTCTGGGAATCCAAACCATCGCCTTCCTTGCGAAGGGGGGTGGGCGCTTGGCATCTATGGTGGACCGGTGCGTCGTGATTCCCACCGATTCCACTGCCCACGCCCAGGAGCTACAACTGGCCTGCGGCCACATCATCTGCCAGTTGGCCGAGACTCGTTTTCTGGAGGCTGACGAATGAACGATCTCTTGGACCTCAAGGGAAAGAACGCTGTTGTGACCGGTGGATCCAGGGGGGTGGGCAGGGCAACCGCGGTCCTTCTGGCCCAAGCCGGCGCCTCGGTCGGTGTCGGGTACCGGAGCCGACTGCGGGAAGCCCAGGAGACTGTGGAGACTCTTCTGGGGCTGGGAGTCCACGCATGGGCTGAATCCGGGGATCTGGCCAAGCCCGAAGATGCCGGCAGGCTCTTCGAGCGGGCCGACGAGGAGTTCGACGGCCTGGACTTCTTCGTGGGCAACGCCGGGATCTGGCCGCCGGATGACATTCCGATCTCGGAAATGACCGATGCCCACTGGCGGAGGACCATACAAGCCAACCTCGATTCCGTCTTTTTCACCACCCGGGAGGCAGCCAAAAGGCTCCGGGATGACGGCAGGATCGTTCTCGTAAGCTCCACTGCCGGACAGCGGGGAGAGGCCTTTCACGTCGACTACGCCGCTAGCAAGGGGGCCATCATCTCCATGGTGAAGGGTCTCTGTGTGGAACTGGGTCCCCGTGGCATTACGGTGAACTGCGTGGCGCCTGGTTGGGTCGACACTGAGATGGCGGAGCCGGCCTACGGCGAGGGAGGGAAGGAAGCCATCGCCCGAACCATCCCCATCGGGAGGATTCCACCAGCCCAGGATGTGGCCGGGCCCATCGTCTTCCTCTGTTCCAACCTCGCCCGCCATATCACAGGGGAGATCGTAAACGTCAACGGAGGCGCCGTTCTGGTGGGATGATGACTCCTCAGCCGAAGCCTCCCGGGTACGTGCTCTGGGTTGTCAGAACCTTGGAGGAGGCGGGCTACGAAACCTGGTCGGTGGGTGGGGCGATCAGAAACACCCTCCTGGGCCTTCCGGCAGGAGACTGGGACCTGACTACTCGGGCCCCACCTCCGGTGGTCCAACGGCTCTTTCCAAGGACGGTGCCGGTGGGGGTGGAGCATGGGACGGTAGGGGTCCTGACCAGGCAGGGCCTTCTCCTGGAAGTAACCACGTTCCGAAAAGACGTCGAAACCACGGGCCGTCATGCCGTGGTGGAATTCGCGGAGACGCTCCAGGAGGACCTGGCCCGAAGAGACTTCACGGTGAACGCTGTTGCCTGGCATCCTCTTCGGAAAGAGTTCTGCGATCCTTTCTCCGGAAGAGCAGATCTGGACGCCAAGGTCCTCCGGACGGTAGGGGATTCGGAGGCGCGGTTTTCCGAAGACTACCTGAGGGTCCTTAGGGCTCTTCGATTCTCCGGTCGCTTCAAGCTCCACGTCGAGAGGGCGACCTGGAAGGCTCTCTGTTCCTGCGTGGATCGCTTGCAGGTTCTCTCGCCGGAGAGAACCCGGGAGGAACTACTGAAGGTTCTGGGCGAGGACCAAGCACCCTCCGAGGCATTGTCTCTCTATGACAAGGCCGGTGTTCTGGCGGCCCTGTACCCGGAGGTCGCCGCCATGAAGGGATGCTCTCGGCCTGGTGGGGAGGAGGATCTCTGGGCCCATACCCTGGCACTGGTCGACCTTCTCTCACCCAGACGCATCATCCTCCGTCTGGCCGCTCTCCTCCATGGAGTGGGAGTGCCCGGCGAGCCAGTGGATTGGGAGGAAGTGGCCACCCGCGGAAGGGAGAGGGCCGCGGCCCTGCTCATTCGCGGCCGCTACTCCAACCAGGAGATCAAAGACGTCACGGAGTTGATCGGTATGGGTCTGGAGCCGCCACTTACCCTCTCGTCCCCTTCGCTCCTGCGGCAGTGGCTCCATCGGTCGGATCCGGATCACCTTCGGAGCTTCGGGAGGATCTGGCTGGCAAAGGCGAGGTTGGATCTCCGGTCGGCCGGAAGGGACCCCTGGCCGGTGGTGAGGCTCGTGAAAGCGTTCCGTAGGGAGAAAAGGTCCGGAACTCCCCTCCGGATCACGGATCTCGCCCTCGATGGAAGGGACCTCATCGCAATGGGCTTCAAGCCGGGCCCTCGCTTTGGCGAGATCCTGGACGGCCTCATGGAGCGGGTGTTGGAGGATCCTTCTCTCAACACCAAGGAGCAGCTCGTGGAATTGGTGAGAGAGGCTCGAGCCGGGAAGGAGGAAGGTCCGTGACGGTCGATTCCGCCGACCCCTTGGAGCTCTTTACCGGACACGGTGGGGTGGGAGAATCCAGGCAGGAGCGCTCCGGTGAAGTCCCCGGTGAGCCGGAGACCGGGGATCGACCCCTGGCCGCCCGCATGCGGCCTCGGACTTTGGCGGAGTTCCAGGGCCAGAGACACCTCCTCGGACCAGGCCGGGTCCTCCAAGCCATGATGGACCGGGGGGAGATCGGAAGCATGATCTTCTGGGGCCCCCCGGGGTCCGGAAAGACCACCCTTGCAAGGCTCTTGGCAGAGGGAACCGACGCCCGGTTCGAAGCTTTTTCCGCCGTAACTGAAGGAGTCGCCAGGGTACGTGAAATCATCGGCCAAGCCAAGGCACGGCTGAGGGGAACGGGCCGGAAAACGATTCTCTTTTGTGATGAGATCCACCGGTTCAACAAAGCCCAACAGGATGCTTTCCTCCCATGCGTGGAGGACGGCACCATCATCCTCATGGGGGCCACCACGGAGAACCCCTCGTTCGAGGTAGTCCGGCCCCTTCTCTCGCGAGCTCCCGTCTTTCTTCTGGAGCCCCTCTCGGAAGAAGACCTGGTGTCCATTCTCCGCCTCGCCCTCCAGGACCAAGAGCGGGGGCTGGGGCAGGAAGAGCTCCTTTGGGATGAGGGCGTTCTCTCTTTCCTTGCCAGGGAGTCGGACGGGGACGCACGACGGGCCCTGGGGACCCTGGAGGGAGCGGCCAACCTGGCGGGAAGAGGTGGAACGTTGACGCCGGAGCTCGTGACGGAGGCCGCCCAGCTGCGTTTTGCCGTCTATGACAAGGCGGGCGAGGAACACTTCAACCTGATCTCGGCCCTGCACAAGGCGGTGCGGGGCAGCGACCCGGATGCCGCCCTCTACTGGCTGGCCCGAATGCTGGAAGGGGGAGAAGACCCCCTCTATCTGGCCAGGCGGTTGATACGGATGGCCACGGAGGACATCGGTCTCTCCGACCCCTCGGCCCTTCAGATCGCCGTGGCCGCCAGGGATGCCTTCCACTTCCTGGGCTCTCCCGAGGGCGAGTTGGCCCTGGCCGAGGCCACGGTGTACCTGGCGACCGCTCCCAAGTCGAATCGTATCTACCTCGGGTGGGGCAAAGCTCGGGAGGCGGCCCGGACGACGCGCGGAGCCGCGGTTCCCCTGCACATCCGCAACGCTCCGACAGGGTTGATGAAGGAGTGGGGGTACGGGGATGGCTACCGATACGATCATGACGAGGTGCATGGCGTGGCACCTCAGAGCTATCTGCCCCATGAGCTGGAAGGAAGGTCGTTTTTTGAGCCGGGCCCCTTCGGACATGAGGCCACCATCCGGAAACGGTTGGATTGGTGGGCCGAGAAACGGGCCGAGGCCAAGGCTCGGGCCCCTCGAGGTGAGGACTCCAATGCAGGCGCCCCTGCGGCCCCGGAAGGTCCGGAGGCTTGGGCCGGGGGATCAGAGGACGGATCAGGTGGGTAGAGAGTGGGCGAAGGGACCGCCAAGGAGTGAGAAAACCCCCATGCCCAGGTCTGAGACACAGCTCAGGTGGCAAGCTATCAACCGACTCGGAAACACGGATCTCGGCAAAGCGGTCGCCCTGGGCATAGCCCTGGCCGCAACCTCCGGCTGTGCCGCACTTCTCACTCCGCCGACGGTTGAGATCGTCGGAGTGGAGTTGGTGTCCCTGGGAATCACCTCAGGCACGGTGGCCGTGGTACTGGACGTCACCAACGAGGGCTCCCGGGGCCTGAACATCCTGGGCCTCCTCTACGACCTGGAGGTGAGGGGATCGGGGGAGGGGGAAACGTGGGAGAGGCTGGTGGGAGGAGAGCACTTGGAAGAGATTGAAATACCCGGAAAAGAGACTCGGAGGGTGCGAATTCCGGTTCCCTTCGAGTACCGGGCCCTGGGGGCCGCCGTGCAGAGCTTCCTTTCCCGGGGTGAGGTGCCTTACCGCCTGCAAGGGAACGTGTCAGTCCGGGGTTTCGGGACCAGCTTCGACGTTCCTTTCAGGGCGGAGGGTGTGATTCAGCCCTAAGGGTCGCCGGCGATGGCCGGTGCCCTGGGACACGACCAAACGAACAGAGCCAGGGAGACCCCCTCCGATTCCTACGCAACTGATAGAAAATCGGGCCCCCATCGACAAAGCAGTCCTGGTCGGAGCTCCGACGAGAGATGTGAGCAGGCGGGTCCTGGACGATCATCTGGAGGAGTTGGCCCGCCTGACCCACACGGCAGGTGGGGAGGTTTCATCCGTCCTCCGGCAGCGAATCGATGCTCCCAACCCGCGCTTCTTCATAGGGGAGGGTAAGGCCCAGGAGTTGAAGGGGGTGGTGAGGGCCACCGGGGCGAACCTGGTCATTTTCGACGAGGAACTCTCTCCCGCCCAGGGCAAGAACCTTGAAGATCTTTTAGGGGTCAGGGTGTTGGACCGGCCGGAGCTGATCCTGGATATTTTTGCTACCCGGGCAAGGAGCCGGGAGTCCAAACTCCAGGTTGAGCTGGCCCAGCTCGAGTACCTCTTGCCTCGCCTCCGTCGCATGTGGAGCCACCTCTCCAGAATTCGGGGAGGGATCGGCCTCAGGGGCCCGGGGGAGACCCAGCTCGAGACCGACCGGCGCCTCATCGGAACCAGGATCGCCGACCTCAAGGCGAAGCTCCGGGATGTGGCCAAGGCCCGGGCTGTCCAGCGAAGAGCCAGGGAAGGGGAGTTCCGGGCGGCCCTGGTGGGTTACACGAATGCGGGGAAGTCCTCTCTGCTGAAAGCCCTGTCCGGGGCGGATCTTTTCGTGGAAGACCGGCTTTTCGCAACCCTTGACTCGGCCACCCGCATGGTGGAACTGGGGTCGGGCCATCAGGCCCTGGTCACCGATACGGTGGGCTTCATCAGGAAGCTCCCCCACCACCTCATCGCTTCATTCCGTTCCACCCTGGAGGAAGCCAGGGAGGCCGACCTCCTTCTTCACGTCATCGATGCCTCGGATCCGGATTGGGAGGAGCACCGGGAAGTGGTCTACGAGGTTCTGGATGAGCTCGATCTGACCGAACGACCCCAGCTCCTGGTCTTCAACAAAGTCGACCGGTTGACGCACCAGGAGGAAGAAGGTCTCAAGGCCCGGGTCAGAGCCCTGGACAGCACGCCTGCAGTCTTCGTATCGGCACACCGCCCGCGGACCCTCCATCGAGTGCGGGACACCATGAAGGCCAGGCTGCGGGCGGGGCTGCGGCACCTCCGGATATCCGTACCCGCTGGGGACGGAGAAACCCTGGCTTCCCTCCACCGCGAGGGAGAAGTCATGGCGCAGAAGTCCAATGGGTCTCGGGTGGAGGTGGAGGCCAGGATCCCCGAGGCTTTGCGGGGACAGCTGGAGGGTAGAGCCGGCATCGAAATCCTGGATGTGTCTTGAACGCCATGGGTGAACACCTCTGTTTCATCGGACCGGGTAGGGCAGGACTTTCTCTCGGGTATGCTCTATACCAGGAGGGGGCGGCGGAAACCCTCACCTACTTCGGCCGAAAACCGGATCCTCCTGCCCACCCACTGTTCATCCATGCCCTGGCCGACTACGTGTTCGGCCTCCAACGGCCACCCCAAGGATCCACAGCCGTCATTCTCTCCGTTCCTGATGAAACCCTGCCCGAGCTTTCCATGGCGTTGGCCGCTCACGGAGAGGCACCCGCCGGGTGTGCAGCCTTCCATCTCTCAGGTGCCCTGGGGACCGATCCTTTGGCTCCTCTCAGAGAGAGAGGCTACGCTGTGGGAACGCTACACCCCCTGCAGAGCCTGGCGGATCCCGTCCTGGGAGCGGAACAGATCAAGGACATCTACTTCGCTGTTTCGGGAGAGAAGGCCGCCATCGCTGCTGCCCGGAGGATACTGAGCCCCATTGGAGGGTCCGTCGTTACCGTGCCGGTTTCCCGAAGGCCTCTATATCACGCTGCCGCCGTATTCGCCTCCAACTATCTGGCGGGGCTGATCGCAGCTGCCGGGCGGCTCATGGCCCAGGCAGGCATTCCAGAGGACGAGGCTCTTCGCGCCATCATGCCCCTGGCCCGGGGCAGTCTCGAGAACCTGGCTCGCCTGGGACCCGTGAGGGCGTTGACGGGACCTGTTTCCAGAGGTGACGTGGAGACGGTTCGACTCCATCTGAGGACCCTGGAGCCAAGGGAGAAAGCCCTTTATGCTTCTTTGGGACTCGAGATATTGAAGTTGGCGGGGGGGCGCGGGTTGGACGAGGAGGTTTCCAGCGAGCTTGAAGAGCTTTTCGAGAGGGAAAAATGAGGCTTTACGTCAACATCGACCACATCGCTACGGTCCGGCAGGCACGAAGGACGGACGAACCGGATCCCGTCCGGGGAGCGGTCTTGGCTGAACTCGGTGGTGCCCACGGGATCACCGTACACCTCCGAGAAGACCGGCGCCACATTCAGGACCGTGACGTCAAGCTCCTGATGGAGACCGTGAGAACCTGTGTGAACCTCGAGTTGGCCGCTAGCTCCGAGATCCTCGCCGTGGCCTGCGAGCTGAAACCCGTGCAGGCCACCCTGGTCCCGGAAAACCGGAAGGAGGTGACGACCGAGGGCGGGCTGGACCTGGAGACACCTGGGAACAGGGAGGCTCTGGGAGAGGCCGTGGCACGGTTGAAAGGGGAGGGAGTCCGGACTTCATTGTTCATCGATCCGGATCTTTCGGCGTTGGAGAGTTCCGCCGACCTCGGTGCCGATGCCGTGGAGCTGCACACCGGTGAGTATGCCAATGCCCGAGGAGATCAGAAGGCGAGAGAGCTGGCACGGCTGGCCGCCATGTCTGCGAAGGGCAAAGAGATGGGTTTGGCTGTTCACGCAGGACACGGCCTCACTTACGAGAACGTCATTCCCGTGGCTGCTATCCGGGAGATCGAGGAGCTGAACATCGGGCACAGCATCATATCCCGGGCGGTCTTCGTCGGTTTGGAAAGGGCGGTGAGAGAGATGGGAGACTTGATACGGCTGGCCCCGGGAATGGTGAAGGAGACCGGGGCCTGGCTTCCTCCCATCGGCTTTTGAGGCGGGAAGAGCGTGAAGATCCCACGGAGGGCGATCCTAGGGTTCGGTATCACGGCTGTTTTGATCTGGTGGGTGTTTCGGGACACCGATCTTCCTGAGGTGTGGGCCGAGATCCGAGGTGCCAATTTCTGGCTTCTGGGCCTGGCCGTGGCCATCGCCACGGGGAATTACCTCCTGCGCTCCATCCGATGGGAGTACCTGCTTCACCCTATCCATCCCGGTACGTCATTCTATTCGCGCACCGCATCGATGTTCATCGGCTTCATGGCCACGAACCTCCTTCCGGCCCGGGCAGGCGAGTTGGTCCGGCCCTACGCCCTCTCCCGCATGGAACCCGTGCCCATGAGCGCTGCCTTCGGGTCCTTGGTGGTGGAGAGGTTCCTCGATGCCCTCACGATCTTGAGCCTGATCTTCGTTGCCCTGGCCGCGCCGGGGTTTCCGGATCAAGCCCTGGTCAATGGCGTTTCTCTGGAAGTGTGGATCCGCGGCGCCTTTGTCTTCCTCGGGGGGGTCCTCCTCTTCATGGTCCTCCTCCTCCTTTTTCCGGGACCTCTCGTCAGGTTCGTGAGGAGGGTGGTAGGGGTTTTTCCGAAACGTGTGTCCGGGTTCTTGGTGGACGTAATGGAGGCTTTCCTCAACGGCCTCCGAGTGTTCAAAAGTCCCGGGCTTCTCATCAAAGCGGGTTTCTGGAGCCTCCTCATCTGGCTCGTTCAGAGCCTGGTCTTCTGGGTCGGATTCAGGGCGTTCGGTATCGAAGTGGGGTTCGACGTCGCCCTTTTCGTGAACGGGATCGTCGCCCTGGCGGTAGCCGCTCCGGCGGCTCCAGGCTTCATCGGGACCTTCCACGCCGGCGTGGTTGCGGGCCTGGGGGTGTATGCGGCGCCTCCCGCCGCGTCTCTGGGCCTGGCCTTCGGCCTTCATCTCGGAGGGTTCATCCCTGTAACGGTTATCGGGCTCTTCTACGCCTGGAAGCTGGGGATCTCCCTGGGGGACGTTTCGGCGGGGGAGTCCGGGGGTGAGGGGCTGGAATCGGAAGTCACCGGAGAGGCGGTCCAGGAAGCTCCGGAGGTAGGGGATCCCGTTGGCCAGGGAAGCCAGGTCCCATCCACGGCCCCCGAACGGTAGCGAAGTGTCCATGGTGATGGTTCAAGCACCCGCCAAGGTCAACCTCTTCCTCCGGGTCCTGGCCCAGGAGCGGTCGGGTTTCCATCAACTGGAAACCCTCTTTTGTCGCCTGGAGTTCGGCGATACCGTTGAGTTGGGGAGAGGAATTCCGGGTGGGATTGCCCTGGACGTGGAAGGTCCCGAGATCGGCCCGCCGAAAGAGAATCTGGCCTACCGAGCCGCCGAGGCATTCCTCAGGGCGGCCGGAATCCGTGAAGGAGTGAAGATCCGACTTCAGAAGCGATTGCCCATGGGGGCGGGCCTGGGTGGTGGGTCGTCGGATGCCGGGGCGACCCTTCTGGGGTTGGCCACCCTGTTCCGCGGCGCGGTGGGCGAGGAGCAGCTCCTGGAGATCGCCGGCGATCTGGGATCGGACGTCCCCTTCTTCCTGTCTACCTCTCCTCTGGCTCTGGCATGGGGCAGAGGAGACCGAATCCAAACCCTGAAGCCCCTCCCCAGGGCTCCGGTGCTCCTCGCTCTCCCACCGGTTGAGATCCCTACCCACTGGGCCTACGCCTGTCTGGCTGAGGAGAGGGAAGGGGGGGAGAGGAAACACCGACCTCGACTTTTCTCAATGAACAGCCTGTCGAGTTGGGGAGCGGTTGCGGAGGCGGCGGAGAATGATTTTGAATCGGTGATCTACCGCAAGCACCCCTCCCTGGAGGGGATCCAAAGGGCTTTGCAGGGGAATGGGGCCCTGATCTCCCTCATGTCCGGGAGCGGCTCTGCCCTGTTCGGGGTTTTCCCCAGCGAGGAACTGGCGGAAGCGGCCAGGGACGCCCTCGAAAGGAGGTTTCCCGACACGAGGTTCGTGCTGACGCACACGGAAACCCGGGTCGGGGACCTCCAAAACACGGAAGGGGTTGAACCGAAGGTAGGTCATTAGGTACGATTCCAATTGGAGGAGTTCCTTTCTTGGCCCGTCGTCTAATGGCAGGACACCGGTCTTTGGAACCGGCGGTGGTGGTTCGAATCCACCCGGGCCAATTCGTGCACCCCATCCTAAGGAGGTCCCTGCCGACCCTCGGCACTCTTCTGTTGCCGTGGGCTGCTCTCTTTTTTCCCCTACCGCTTCAGGGGCAGGACCCCGGAGTGCTATCTCTGAGGGGGGCGTCCCCTGATTCCGCCGAGCTTCACGAGGAAGCCCGAGCGGCCCAGCGGGATTTCGAAGTCACTCACCGGAGCCTCCTCAAACGGGGAAGGGACTCTCGCGGGGGTCAATGTGACGAAGTCGTGGGTCGCCTCTGCCTTTCCGACGGGGATCCGTGGTGGGAGCCGGCGGAAGAGGACTCCAGGATCGTGGAGAGGAGGGAAGAACTCCTCGCCCTCTTGGAACAGGTGGGTGCTCAGATTCCGGGAGACCGATGGGTCATTGGGCAGCGCATCCGATATCTGGGCGACATAGGCCGCTGGACGGAAGCGGAAAGCTTGGCCCGGACCTGCGTGGGACCAGACGACGGGTGGTGTCACGGCCTCTTGGGCTACGTGCTCCATCGATCCGGCAGTGTCGTCCCGTCCCTGGAAGCCTTTTCCCGGGCCTTGAGCGCCATGGATCCGGAGATGGCCGAGGAGTGGCTGGATCCCTACCCTCTCCTGGAGTACCCGGCCAGCCGATGGTTCAGGAATCCCGGGGAGATTGGCCCCGATGGCGCGAGAGATCGGTTCTGGCTGCTGGCTGACCCCCTCTTCCTGACCCCGGGAAACGAGGCCCTCTCTGAACATCTTGCCAGGTCTTTCGGGGCGTCCCTCTACGAAGACACCGCCCTTACCATGGGTCTCCCGTGGGGGCAATCCTTCGAACAACTCCTCCTTCGATACGGCTTCATAGCCGGCTGGGAGCAGGTGCCCCCTGACCTGGGCGGCACGGGGGTCAGGAAGGTCGTCGAACATCACCATCCGGAAAGCCGAGGGCTCCTGCCGCCTCTCGAAGCCCTGGAGGATCCTGCGGGTCTTCCGGAAGGTGTATGGATTCCGGACGATGAGCGCCCCCGGACGGCCAGTGCCCCGGTGGGGGCTCCTCTCATCGCCCGAGGCCAAGCTCAGACGGCGGTCTTCAGGCGGGGGGAAAACCTACTGATCGTGGCGTCCTACGGGGTTCCCACCGATACCGTTCTGGTCAAGCGTCGTGTAAAGCCCGACTCCGTCCCGGAGCTCGGTGGCTTCGGAGCACCCAACCGGTTTCCGAGCCGGCGACCTCTCTGGGAGCCCTCTGTGGAAGGCTTCGCCCCCGATACCCTCTCCGGACTCTTCCTCGTTGCCGATACGGGAAGCTGGGCACCTCTGGTGGCTTTCGGATCAGGTGGAAGGGGTGTTCTCCAGCTAAGGGCGCCTCCAGGAGGCTATCTCCTGAGTTTGGAGCAATGGTGCCCCGCAGGCCGCTGGGGGGCCCGGGTCCGCCACGGCGTCCGGGGGGAGGCCCTGCCTGTCGATGTGCCCCACCTCTCCGACCTCGTCCTCCTGGACCGGGGTGACGAGCTCCCGACCTCCCTTGCCGAAGCCGCTCCCAGGATGCGACCGTCCACCGGTCTG
>JASFVN010000405.1:0-3995 GCA_050049805.1 Gemmatimonadota bacterium | reverse complement strand
TCTGGACGCTTCACACCTTTCACCGGATCGGAAGAAAATGACCCCCTACTTCGTGGCCCTCTTCCTGACCGCTTCCCGCCTGGTCCCCTCAGCTTCCCCGACTCTGGAGATTCTTCAGGCCGCGAAAGACGGCCGCCTGGACCGGGTCGAGGTCCTGGTGGCGGCCGATCCGGCTCTGGTAGACGCCACCGACGCCCAGGGCTACACGGCCCTCCGATGGGCCGGGATTCGTGGGCACGGCCAAGTCCTTCGCTTTCTCCTGGAGGCCGGCTCGGACCCCAACAGTCTAGGGGAGGACGGAGGTACCCCGTTGCACGGTGCCGCCCATCACGACGACGCTGACGGAATGCGCCTACTCCTGGAAGCCGGCGGCGACGTCCATCTCTCCAACAGGTGGGGGAGGACCCCCCTCCACGTAGCGGCCAGGCGGGGGTGCCTGGAGGTAGCACGGGTTCTCCTGGACGCAGGCGCCAACCCCAACGCAGTGACCAACGAGGGTTGGTCGACACTCAACGACGCCTATCGAGGTGGACACCCCGAGCTGGTGCAACTCCTCCTCGGCCGGGGGGCCGACCCTGACCTTCGGGACACCTCCGGCCTGATCCCGGGAGCAGTCACCCTGGTCCGCCCCCCACCCTTTCCCCGTTCACGACGGGAGCTGGACCAGTACGTTGGGCGCTACGAGATGGGTGGGGGCGCAGGGTTCGACGTCTGGCGGGTCGGTGACGACCTCAGGCTCCAGGAGCACGCCCCCGACGACCTGATCCCCGTGGCCCCCGACACCTTCTACTGCCACCAGGAACCCTGGCGGGTGGTGTTCCACAGAGACCTGGCCGGAGACGTCTCCCGTATCGAGGTAGCCTTCCAACGACAGACAGTCTGGGGAAATCGATCAGCAGATCCTTCAGGAGGCTTCGCCTACGTGGGATCGGGTGCCTGCTTGACCTGCCACTCCGACGGTCCCGGAAACGGGCCTGCAGGCCACTGGATCGCCAGTCGCCATTCCCGGGCATTCCACACCCTCTCTTCGGACCAGGCCAAGGGGCTGGCCCGGAGCCGCGACGAGTACCGGGACATCACCGACCCCTCGACGGAGCCGCGGTGCCTGATGTGCCACGTCACGGCGGCCCAGAATCCCCTGGCCACCTTTGTCGAAGGATACGACCGGCAGCAGGGGGTGGGGTGCGAAAGCTGCCACGGCCCGGGAGAGGAATACACCCGGCCTGAGACCATGGGAAACCGGGAAGCTTTCCTGGCCCACGGGGGACGGATTCCCACCGAACAGACCTGCCGGGAATGTCACCGCGACGAGGCATTTCGGTTCCTGGACCGGCTGGAGCGGATCCGCCACTGGTAGAGGATCACCGCCGCCCGGGCAGCCGAATCATGAACCGGCGCCCGCCACCTTGCCCCACCTCGTCCACGGACCCACCGTACCCACCGACGGATTGAAAAGAACGTGAGGATCGCGCCTTCGGATCTCCTGTCCGAACCGGCGCCGATCCACCATGCGGGAGGCACCATGGAACCCCGGACTCGCGGACTTCTTGCCCTCTCCCTCTCCTTCGCCGTTCTGGTGTGCGGGTCGTGGGGATCCGAACCCGCGGCGGCACAGTCGCCGAGGACGTTGACCCCGGACGACGTGGTCAACATCTCGACCATCGGTTCCAGCACCCTCTCCCCCGACGGCGAATGGCTCGCCGTGGAAGTCCGCCGTCCGCCCACCAGTCCCAGTCGCTTTCGCGGCCCGGCCACCCGGGGCGAGCGATCGGACATCTGGCTCGTCTCCCCACGCACAGGAGAGACCCGAAACCTCACCGGCGGCCAGAGCGACAGCACCGGCGCTTTCGCTCCCCTTTGGTCGCCTGATGGAGACCGCCTCGCCTTTCTCTCCACCCGAGGAAGAGACGACAGGCTCCACCTCTTCATCTGGGATCGGACGAATGACCGCACGCGATCTCCGACCTCGCAGGGGGTGCTGGAGGGTGCGTCCTTCACCATCGGCCCGGAATCCTCCCGGGGCTTCGCCTGGCTCGACGACCAATCGGTCCTCTTCGTGAGCCCTCCATCAGGTTATGGCCGTACCACCATGGACATCGCCCCTGGAGAGTGGCAGAAAGCCCGCCTCGGGGAGGAGGCCACGGTGAGCGTCCTGGAGAGCGGATCGGCGGTTACCGACCGGGACCGCCCCGGTTCCAAGCTCCTCCGCCTCGACGTCTCCAGCGAAGAGAGCCTTACTCTGGCGGAGGTCCCCCCCGAGGACCCCCTACAATCCGTGGCCGTCACGGCTCCTGCCGAGGGAGCCGGCACCCTGATGGTCCAGGCGGATCTGGGCCCTCACGCACCCCCCCTGTCGGTGCCCCTGTCCGGCTCCTTGGCCCGCCTGACACGAATCGCCATCATCTCCTCCCGGGAGCCCGGCACACCGGAGTGGATGGAGGAGGTTCCAGGAGCCTCCTCCCGGGTGGAGTGGCTGCCCGACGGATCCGTGGCCATCGCCCGGGGGCGAGTCTCGGACGACGAAACCGAATCCAGGCTCTTCCTGGTGACGCCCGGGACGGATTCCGTGAGGACCCTGGCGACGGATAGCCTCGAGATCAGCTCCGCCCGGTGGACGCCGTCCAGGGACCTCCTGGTCTTCGCCAAACCCACCTCCGCATCCCAGGCACCTGAGCCGTCCGAGCCGGACACCACGGCCGTGGATTCCTTACAGGCCGCAGCTGACTCGGTGGCCGCCGACAGCGTCAAGAGAGCCAACCGCTCCAACTGGTGGCTCCTCTCCCAGGACCTGAGCCGGGCCCGGAACCTGACGGCCGAGCTGGAGGAGGTCCCCGGATCCCTCCGCCCCATGCTCGATGGCGCCACCCTGGTCGGCCTCGCTGACAGCACCCTGTGGATGGTGGACACGGGCACCGAAACGGCATCGCCGCTCCCGACGCCGTCTCTCCCCAAGCTTTCCTCCATCGTATGGCCCTCGGCCAGCCCGGCCGGCCCCCCATACTCCTCGGAGCTCATCGTCCAAACCGGGGAGGGGGCAGAGAGAAAGCTCTACCGGGTGGAGCTTACGGGCGAAGGCGCCGAAATCCGCGACTTCCCTCAGCCCACGCCCCAGGCATCCCTCCGGGCTTTCGAACCGGAGCGGTCCGTGGCGGTCTTTCAAGCTACCGAGCGGACCGGAAGCTACCTCTGGCTGGGCGACGGGGAGAGCTCAGAATTCGAGGCGGCCATCACTCTGAACTCCTCCCTGGCTGAGATCGCGGACGCCCGGCGGATGCTCATCGAGTACCGGGGCGTGGACGGCGACTCCCTCGAGGGAGTTCTCCTCCTTCCGCCCGACTACGAGGAAGGCGAGCGGTACCCCATGCTCACCTGGGTCTACGCCGGATCGACCTTCGAGGACACCCTGAGCTTCTCCTTCGAAAAAGGGTCCGGCAGCGCCCTCAATCCCCAACTCTTCACGGCCAAGGGCTACGCCGTCCTCTTCCCCAGCATGCCCCTGGAAGGCAACGGCGTCGCCAGTGACCCGTATATCGACCTTCCCAAGGGGGTGATGGCGGCGGTGGACAAGGCCATCGACCTGGGAATCGCGGACCCCGATCGTCTCGCCGTCGCCGGTCACAGCTACGGCGGATACAGCACCTACACCCTGGTGAGCTACACGAACCGCTTCAAGGCCGCCATCGCCATGGACGGCGACGCCAATCTCCTCACCAGCTACGCGAAATTCGACGCTGACCAGCGGTACTGGGACAACGCCCAAGAGCAGAGAGAGGGGGCCACTTGGAGCGAAGCCAGCCAGGGTCGAATGGGAGAACCCCCGTGGGACGGCCTTTGGAGATACCTGCGAAACAGTCCCTTCTTCTACCTCGACCGTATCGACACGCCCCTGATGATCATCCAGAGCGACATGGATTTCGTCCCTATCATCCACGCCGAGGAGATGTTCAGCGGCCTCTACCGGCTGGGAAAGACCGCCCGCTTCGTGCGGTACTGGG
>JASFVN010000404.1:0-3996 GCA_050049805.1 Gemmatimonadota bacterium | reverse complement strand
TGGAATTGGATCTCCTCCTCAACGTCCTTCTCCACCCCGGACCGGCCAATGGTTAGCCTGAAGACTCTCTTCAATCCCGGGATCTTGCTCATGACGCCGCCTCCCGAGGGGATTCGAACACATGAGCCACCGCCGCGGCGTACCGGGTCCAGGCCGCCCGCTCCTTCTCCAGAGCTTCGTGCCCCTTTCCCGTGAGCTGATAAAACTTGGCCCTCCGGTTGTTCTCGGAGAGACCCCACTCCGCCTCCACCCAGCCCTTCTGCTCCATGCGGTGTAGCGCAGGATAGAGGGCACCCTCCTCGATCTGGAAGACATCCTTCGATGCCGACCTGATCCAACGAGCCACGGCGTAACCGTGCAGCGGGCTCCAACTCAGAGCCTTCAGAACCAGTCCATCGAGGGTGCCCTGGAGTAGTTCCAGCTTTGCCACGTTTTGTCTCCTTCGAGTTGGAACTGGAGGGGCCTCCCGCGCCGCCCCACGCAGACCCCCGCAGAAAAGGCCTTTTCCCCTAAAACGGTTATGGGAAGAGTATGAGGATTTCCCATAAGATGTCAAGGGGAGTGGTTAGGGCCCGCCGTGGATCGGCCGGCAAGTCATTCCTCTTCAGTTTCAACCCGGAATGGGCTCTGTCCGGTAGGTCTCCCCGTCTTCTGGTCCAGCGGGACTTGGACAAGGAGGTGCTTCCGGATTAACCTGAGAAATGCTGTGAGAGGCAACAGAGGACGGGCTCCCTAAAGGGGGCCAGCTTCGCTCCTCTGGTTGATTAGGTTGGAAATACCCTGCTCGCAATTGAGGCCGTGCTAGTTTCGCGAATTCCGGTATCGGGGTGTGCAGGTTGGGTGGCCGATTCCCCTCTTTTGTAGGTATTCCGTGCAAGGTGCGCGGGTCCAGGCCGTATGGTGAAAGCCTGATACGCCTGAAATCGTCGAGTGTGCCAACATCGGCCGCCGTTAACCTTTGGGGCCCCAACAGGGACCCCAAGCTCCCCCTAACTGACCATATCTCAGGAGGTCTCCAGAGAACGACCGAAGGCATAAAGCTCAAACTCACGGCAAGTTAAGCGGTCTCTCCATTACTCAGCGTGTGTGCTTTTCTTAACTCTTAATCAGTAGGTTCGGGGTTCGAGTCCCTGACGGCGTATGCAGAAATGGCCCGCATGAGCATCTGAGCTCGGCGGGCCTTCTTTCTTTTGTAGCTGGCCCGGGGATGGACTGATGGTCCACTCGGAAGCTTCCCGCTTCCGCACACTTCCGAGTGTATTTCCTAGTATGGATATCACAGAACTTTTGAAATCTCCCGAGGGGAAGACACTCGAATTCAAACGGGATCTGTCTGCCAAGAAAGGTATCCTCCGCACCCTCGTCGCCTTCGCCAACACCTCCGCACTGCGGGGGTTTTTTGCGTTTTGGTGGGTTTTGGGCTGTCCCCCGATATTTGATTCAGGGGGATTGTCATTTTGAGTTTTCCTATCCTTCCTATGGAGGCCGGCCAACCACACCGTCACTCGTGGTCCAGGGCGGCCATTGGGCCGACGGCCGATGCTCGCCAGGCGGGGATCCAAAGTGCCAGGAAGGAGACTAGGCCGAGGATCAGGGTGACCAGGATGAAGACCGTGGGATCGGATGGTTCGATCCCCACCATGAGGCTCCCGATACCTCGAGTGACGAAGAAGGCGGCGACCAGACCCAATAACAATCCCAGGCCGGCCCGTCTTCCGCCCTGGCTTACCACCATTCTCACCACGTCCCCTTTCTCCGCTCCCAGAGCCATACGGATGCCGATTTCGTTGGTCCTCCTTCCCGCTGCATAAGCAGTGACTCCATAGATTCCCAGAGCCCCCAGGAGGAGGGAAAGGATTGCAAATACCGCCATGAGGTTGGCCACCACGGCGAACCCGCCAACCTGTTGGTCTACCTGGCTCTGAAGGGTCTGGACCTGATCCAGGGGGACTTTCGGATCCACAGACCAGACGGCTGCTCGGATGGCTGGAAGGGCTTCCGCAACGGGACCGCTGGTTCGGACGACCAGGGAACGGCGCCTTACGGGAGCCTGGGCGAAGGAGAGGTAGAGGGCGGGTTCGGGGGGCTCATCAATGTTACTCTCAACGACGTCCTGGATGACACCGACGACAGGCATGGGAGGCATGGAATCGGAGGGGTTCACCAGGGTGACGGCCAGAGGATCGGCCTCGGGCGCCAGGTAGGCCCGGACAAAAGCCTGGTTCACAACAGCCGTCCAGGAGGAGTCCTTATCATCTTCCCCTCGAAGTGGGCGACCTGCGACGGTACGGAAGCCCAACGCGTCGAAAAGGCCCCCGGAGGCACGGGTCAGGCGAGTGGTTCTATCCTGATCCTGGCCCGCCACCCTCACGGTCTGAATCCAACTGGCCCCCATGAGGGGATGGCTCTGCGTAGACCCAACCGACACGACTCCCGGAGCCTGGGCGACGCTGCCTTCCACCGCCCTCCAGAAGGCAGTGATATCGTCGGCCTCCGGGTATTCTGCGGCCGGGGGGGATACTCGCACGGTGATGGTGTTCTCCGGGTTGAACCCCAGGTCCTGGCCCCGCATCTCGGCGATTCTCTTCATGAGGAGGCCCCCTCCCACCAGGAGAACGAGGGCCAGGGCCGTCTGGAGTACAACCAGGGCGCTACCGAACCGGGACGCCGTGGTGCTCAACCCGCTTCGGCCTCCGTCCCTCAGCGCTCCGACGCTCGATCGGCTGAAGCGGACAGCCGGAATCGTACCGAAAAGGACGGCGGAAAGGAGGGTCGCGACCAGTGTGAAGGCCACAACCGATCCGTTCAACCCGAATTGGAAGTTGGGAGACGTGTAGTTGGGCAGGGTGGCCACGACGCCGCGATACCCCCAGTTGGCCAGGAGGAGACCCAGCCCGCCGCCCAGGAGAGCCAAAACAAGACTCTCAGTGAGGAGCTGAAATATGATGCGTCCTCTTCCGGCTCCAAGGGCGGCCCGCACGGCCAATTCCCGGGTCCGGTGTTCTCCTCTCGCCAGGGCCAGATTAGCCACGTTGACGCAAACCATGAGAAGAACGAACCCAACCGCCACCATGAGGGCGAGAGCGGCGGACTTCGAAGTGGGTCCAAGCATGTCATCCCGCACCGAGCTGAGTTGCACTTTCCAGCCTTCGTTCGACTCGGGGTATTCTGCCCCCAGTTGCAGGGAGATCTCGTCCAGTTCGGCCCTGGCTTCATCCAGACTCGAGCCGTTGGCCAGCCTCCCTACGGCCTTCAGAAAGTGTTCGTCCCTTGTGTGGTCGGTGGGGACCAGATCAAGGGGCAGGAAGAGATCCGGTTCCTGGTCGAGAAACTGGAAACCGGCAGGGAGGATGCCGACCACGACCCGGGCCTTCCCCTGCAATTCCACGGATTGCCCAAGGACGGAGCGGGCTCCGCCGAACTGACGTTGCCAGAATCCGTGAGTCAGGACAACAACATTGTCCCGGTCCACGCCCATCTCTTCTTCGGAAAACCCCCGGCCCAGGACTGGAGCCCGCCCGAGGAGATCGAACATGTTCGAGGAAACCCGAACGGCGGTAAGGAGAGCCGGGGGGCCTTCTCCGGTGAGGGTCTGGTCCTGGACATAGAAAGTCGCCACCCCTTCGAGAGTATGGGAGCGCTCCCCCCAATCCCTGGCGTTCAGCGGACTGACACTCACCCCGTTCCAGCCCCGGACAGTGTTCTCCTCCGCCAGGGCGACGAGTTCCTCTGCCTCCTCATACGGGAGGGGCTTGAGGAGAAGGCCGTCCACCAGAGTGAAGACCGACGCATTGGCCCCAATTCCGATGGCCAGGGAAAGGATCACGGTGAGAGTGAAGAGAGGTTTTCGGAGTAAACCCCGAACGGTCAGGCGGAGGCCCCGCAGCAGCGCTCCGAACATCTCCCCAACTCCCTTTGACGGAAAGGTATTGGTCCGTGTACGCTCGTTCCCAGGTTCCCCTTTGAGCCGCATACGGATTCCTCCGGAGATGGCGT
>JASFVN010000116.1:0-12521 GCA_050049805.1 Gemmatimonadota bacterium | reverse complement strand
TCGAAGCTTGGCAGCGTGACTTTCAATCAGTTCGGGTGGGGCTTCCCCCTGGGAGGGATCAACGAGGCTGGGCTGGTGGTGGAGGAGCTGTCCTATTCCCCCACCCAGTATCCCCCGCCTGACTCGCGGCCGGCCCTGAACGAGCTCCAGTGGATCCAATACCAACTCGACAACTCGGCGTCGGTTTCCGAGGTGTTGGCCAGCGACACCCTGGTCCGGATCGCCAGATTCCTCTTTGGCGTCCACTACCTCGTGGCCGATCGTTCCGGCTCCGTAGCCGTCGTGGAGTTCCTCGACGGGAAGCGGACGGTATATCTGGGCGAGCAGCTTCCGGTGCCGGTCCTGGCCAACGACACCTACGAGAATTCGGTCCGATACCTCCACCACCACGAAGGGTTTGGCGGCTCCCGGGTAGTGTCCGGCGGCCCCGAGTCACCGGAGCGGTTCGTCAGGGCGGCGACGCTGCTGAAGGGATACGGGGCCCACCCAGGCGCCCAGGCTCCGGGCGATATCGCGTTTCAGGTCCTGGCCTCGGTGAAGCAGCCGGACACCCAGTGGAGCATCGTTTACGACCAGGCCGGGAGGGAGGTAGCCTTCACCTCGGCAAGCCACCCGTCCGTCCGCACGATCTCCCTCGACACCCTGGATTTCTCATGCAGGGCCGAGGACGTGGTAGTGCCGATATCGGCTGATGTCGCCGCGTTGGGGAATGCTGCTGGCGGGCCCTGGACGGCCAGGGCTCCCGGCCCCTGGACCCCCAGGGAGAACGGCGAGCTGGTGGGTATGGTGTTCCGAAAGCTTGGAGCCGTGTTCGGCCCGGACGAACTGCCGTCCCCGGAGGCAATCGCCGAGATGGCAGCTTACCCGTCCACCGCCCGCTGTGGGGTGGTGGATCTTCATGCTAGTCAGATCGCGGTCCGCTGACTGAATTATTCTTCCAGGCCCATTTACACCCCCGCTGTCACACCCCCCTGCGAAATTTCTCTCCCGTGACCACGAAGGGAGGGAAACGCCATGCTCGAAGCCACCCTGGGCCAGGCCCAGCATCACGAAGACTTGACCATCTTTCCCATACTCGCCGAGGAGGAGTGGGAGCTGCCTTACGGTCTCATGGCCGAGGCTCTGGCTATGGGGATCCTGACCATTGGCGAGAAGGACGGGGGAACCGTTCCCACCCTCATCGCCACCAACACCGGAATCCAGCCCATCCTCATTCTGGACGGGGAACAGCTCATCGGAGCCAAGCAGAACCGGATGACCAACCGCTCCATGATCCTGCCCCCGAACAGCATCACTGAGATTCCGGTCTCCTGCATGGAGCAGGGCCGCTGGCACTTCAGGAGCGGCACGTTCGCCCCGGCGCCCCAGAACGCCCCGTCCAAGGTCCGGAGGAAGGCCCGGGAAACGGAGGCGAGGGCCGCCCAGGATGCGGCGATTCGGGGGTACGGCGCCCGCGCCAGTCACCGGGATCTGGCCCAAGCACAGGGGGCGGTGTGGGAGGAAATCCGGGCGTTCGAGGACAAGCTCGGCCGATCCTCCGACACGGGGGCCCTGGACTCAGTCTATGAGAGTCGCCGGCCGGAGCTGAGCCGTTGGGTCGGGGCCTTTTCTCTGGTTCTGAGCCAAATCGGGCTGGTGGCCTTCCAGGGGAAGGTGCCTCTGGGGATGGATGCGGTCGGGTCACCCAGGCTGTATGCCAAAGTACATGAGCGGGTCCTGACGGGGTATGTGCTGGACGCCATGGAAGGGCGGGCCGGGTCGGCCTTGGGCTCTGCGTACGGCTCGGCTTCCAGAACGCCAGGAGACCAGGGAGAGGATCGGCGGCAGACCGCTGGGGGCCCTGGGCAGCCTGATGACGACCGCCGGCAACCCAGGCTGGATCCGCCCCCGTCCATCTTCGCCGAACGATTCATCGAGAGGATGAGGGATGCGGAGCGTATGCCCTCAGAGCCGGTGGGACTGGGCGAGTACCGGGTCCTGAAGGGCAACGTGGTGGGGAGTGAGCTTGTCGACCAGGACAAGCTGGTCCACCTGTCGGCTTTTCCGGCCGATGATTATGCCGGACGGTGGGACCGTTCCGGACAGACGAGGCCTCCCAGGCCTCGAAACCCCGGCCCGATTCAGCGGCCGAGTCAGAGGAAGAGGCGGTACTAGGGAAAGGGTGACTCGAGACACCTTCCGAAGGAGGGGTTGCAAGGAGGGGTTGCCGGGAAGAAAGCCCAACAAACAAGGGAAGCACCTCGCCCGGAAGAACATGCCCTGAGAGATCTTGAAAAAAAGATCGATTTTGAGAACAGGTCGCCCGAACGTGTCCTCTGGAACGACAGGTCACCTGATCGTCTTGCCCTCACCACGTCATACTCCGACAGTCGTACTCGTTCAATGAGTACTCGAGGGACCCACTCCACTGCTGGAGCGGGTCAGGTGACGCGGCCCTGGTCAGGCTCGCTCCTGGCCTACCCCGAATCCATTACCCTCATCAACAACCTGGAGGTGGACGTTTACGTCTGGGCCTGAAATGCCGACCTGGACGGCCCGGAGAACACCGTCACACTGGACACCAGCGACGGAGACACGCTGACCGCCCTGGAGTCGATGGAAATCACGGAATCCGGTGTCACCGGCAGGCACGAGAAGGGAGTCTCGGTGTCTATCTACTTCTACAGCATCGAAAACGACGGTACCGGAGAGCGCATAGAGACCCTGACCAAAACCTACGAAGAGCTAAAGGAAGCCAGATTCATTCTGGAGTTCGGAAACTCAGCCCACCGAACCTCACCGACCATCCTTCCAGTAGGAGGACGCCGAGCACCCGGCGCCTCCTTCCCCCGGCCCGGAGAGGGCCTCCCCCCACTGTCACACCCTCCCCATCATCCGATGTGAAGAAAGTAGCTGCGGTGTTCCGGGCCTTCATCTGCGGCTCCCATCCTTGATCCGAACCGGGACGGTCCTTGCTCTCCATTCGCTCAGGTAGTCATTATGCCGTTGGCTGGCTGACCAAGCAGAAACGCTTTCCCCCGTGTTCCGAGGTAAACCCGTGGCATCTAGGCTTTCGCTGTTCCTTGCCGAACTGAAGCGACGTAAGGTCACGCGCACAGCGGTGGCATATGCCGTTGTCGGCCTGGGGCTGATCGAAGCCGCGAACAATATTCTCCCGAACCTGGGCCTGGAATCGATCACGGCCCCACTCATCATTCTCGTTCTCATCGGGTTTCCGGTTACTCTCCTCGTTTCCTGGGTTTTTGACTTCTCCAAGGAAGGATGGAAGCGCACACCGGACATCCCCGAGGCCGATGTAGCGGTCCCCGAAAAAGGTGGCTGGAAGAACTTCCCCTGGCGCCTTCTGGTCATCTCTGCAGCGGTCCTTCTCGTTGTGGGATTCGGAGCGAACTCGGTAATGGAGGCGTCGCGGCTGAGATGGGTGATGAATGACGCCCTTCCAGAAATCACACGCCTCCTGGACGAGGATCGGACCTTTGACGCTTGGCTCCTTGCCGAAGAAGTGGAGGACCTCGATCCAGGGAACCCAAGCCTCGAAAGCATGCGTCCGAGGCTGGCGCGGACCGTTGATATCCGAACCGATCCCCCTGGGGCTCGGGTCATGATCCGGGACTACTTGTCAGACGACTCCGGGTGGCGATACTTGGGGCCGACACCCATCGAGGACGTGTCCCTACCCTACACGTACCTTCGGATTCGGCTGGAGAAGGAGGGATTCGAGAGCATCGACGGCGCTGGGAGGCCGAGCTTTCTCAACCGGCAGATTGCCTTGGATTCCGTCGGGTCGTTCCCCGAAGGTATGGTCCAAGTCCCGGGTGGAAGCCGGAATCTCAGACTGCTGGGGCTGGAAGACGTCGAGCCCATCGAGATTGGAGGGTATTTCATCGATCGCAATGAGGTCTCCAATAGGGAGTACCAGGTTTTTGTAGATGCTGGAGGATACGAACAAAGGGAGTTCTGGAGATTCCCATTCAGGGAGGGTGAAGAGAGTCTTTCCTGGCAAGCCGCCATCGGGCGTCTCACGGATCGCACAGGTCGGCCCGGGCCGGCCACCTGGGAAGCCGGCCATTTTCCGGCAGGCCGAGAAGACTACCCGGTTACGGGAGTCAGTTGGTACGAGGCGGCCGCCTATGCGGCGTTCATGGGAAAGGATCTGCCGACGGTGTACCACTGGGCCTACGCGGCAGACCCATGGGCAAGCGGATGGATTGTGCCGAAGAGCAACTTGATGGGGACTGAGCTTCTTCCGCGTCAGGAGGGGCGGGGTCTTGGGCCCTACGGAACCTCGGATATGGCGGGTAACGTCAGGGAGTGGTGCTTCAACGAGACGAATGGCGATCGGTACATTCTGGGCGGAGGCTGGAACGACCCTGCCTACGGACTGAACGGTGCTTACGCTCAGCAGCCCCTCGACCGGTCCGAAATCAACGGGATCCGGCTGGTGACCTACACAGACTCAACCGGCCTGGCGGAAGCCCTTCAACCCCTCGAACGGCCCTTCCGGGATTTCGATGCCGAGCCCCCCGTCTCCGACGAAGTCTTTGAAGTGTTTCTCGGGCTCTATGACTATGACCGGGTTCCCCTCGAAGCCGTCGTCGAGGCGGCTGACAGCACCATGGAAGATCGGATCTGGGAACGGGTGTCCTTCAACGGAGCCTATGGCGAGAGGCTTCCGGGATATCTCTACCTACCAAGGGTGGGCCAGCCGCCCTTCCAGACGGTCATCTATTTCCCTGGATCCGGATCTCTGCATCGACGGGATTCGAGTGGCCTGGGGACTACCCAGTCCTATCACATCCAGTTCCTCCTGAATAGCGGCCGGGCTGTCTTCTGGCCGATCTACAAGAGCACGTACGAAAGGGGGGACAGCCTTCAAACCGATTACCCGAACGAAAGCAATTTCTACAAAGAACACGTCATCATGTGGGCCAAGGATGTCCGGCGGTCCATCGACTACCTCGAGACCCGTCCGGAAATCGATTCGACCAAGATCGCCTACTTCGGATCCAGCTGGGGCGGGTTACACGGCCTGTTGATCCCCGCGGTCGAACCGAGAATCAAGGTCGCGATCTCCGTCGTGGCCGGGCTCCTGGTTCAAAGAGGTCAGCCGGAGGTCGAGCCCATCCACTATCTGCCCAGGATCAAGATCCCGTTCCTCCTGCTGAATGGAGAGTTCGACCACTATTTCCCGAAGGAGCATGCCCAGCGACCTGCGTTCGAACGCCTGGGTACGGCTTCCGAGGACAAGAGGTGGGTGGCCTATCCAGGGGGCCACTCCATACCGCGTGCGGCCTTGATCAGGGAAAGCCTGGACTGGCTGGACCGGTACTTCGGTCCGGTCACGCGCTAGAAGCCCGTCCGCCCGAGTATCTCCTTCGCACCGTTGACTGTTCGGGTACGGAGGCCCGGCCGTCACACCTTCCCACGCTCTTGTTCAACCGAGAACGGGAGCCCGGAAGCAGCCACATCCCTTGGAGGCGTCAGACCTCAATCCTTGCTCAGGCCATATCCGCAGAGTCATTATGCTTCTTGGTCTTGCCGCATATCGCTTGGGAATGCCAACAATCACAGGCCTGGTCGATGGAAGACAAAGAACGCCTCATGAAGGCACTTGCCGACCGATATCAGATTGGGAGAGAGATCGGCAGCGGTGGAATGGCTACCGTCTACCTGGCTCACGATCTCCGGCACAATCGTGATGTTGCAATCAAAGTCCTCCAATCCGAGCTCTCGGCGGCCCTGGGCCCGGACCGCTTCCTGCGTGAGATCAGAATTGCTGCGAATCTCAACCACCCCCACATCCTTCCCGTCTATGATTCTGGTGAGGCCAACGGCCTCCTTTACTACGTCATGCCTTTTGAGGAGGGGAGATCTCTCCGCGACAGGCTAGCGAAGAAAGGGGAACTGCCAGTCCCCGAGACGGTGCGACTCCTCCGTGATGTGGTGGATGCCCTGGCCCACGCACATGCAAAGGGAGTCGTCCATCGGGACATCAAACCGGACAACGTGCTTCTTTCGGGCCGCCATGCCCTGGTGACCGATTTCGGAGTGGCGAAGGCCGTGAGCCAGGCCACTGGGCGAGACTTGGTGACAACTGTGGGTGTGGCCCTCGGCACTCCGACCTATATGGCCCCGGAGCAGGCGGTAGCCGACGAGAACGTTGACCATCGAGCTGACATATATGCGGTGGGGATTCTGGCCTATGAGCTGCTGGCTGGGAGGCCTCCGTTCCTGGGCACCGCCCCGCAGATGATCCTCTCGGCACACGTCACCGACACTCCGGAGCCGGTCACCAAATACCGGGAGTCGACCCCACCCGAGTTAGCGCGGATCGTCTCCCGATGCCTCGAGAAGAAGCCAGCGGATCGGTTTCAGAGTGCAGACGAATTGCTTACCCAGCTCGAGACTCTGGCCACTCCGAGCGGAGGGGTGACGCCAGCTGGGACCAGACCCGTTCAGGCCCTGCCGAGAAAGAGAATCGGGCCGGGAATCTGGGCAAGCCTGGCCGTCGCAGCAGCCCTGGTCTTGAGCCTGGGTTTTTGGAGCATTAGCCAGCGGTCCAGTGGAAGCGAGACCACGCTCGATTCTCGTCGTGTCGTCGTGGCTGAATTCGCCAACGAGACCGGGGATTCTTCCCTGGATCTCATTGGGCGGCAGGCCGGCCATTGGATCACTCAAGGCCTCCTCCAGGCAGGGATGTTCGACGTGGTGCCCTGGGAGACAGCACTCCAGTCCTCCCGGTATGTTCAGGGGGCGGTGGCGGAGGGAAGCACTCGTGATCCGGTGAGAGCCTTGGCCGAGGAGGTCCGTGCGGGAATCGTGATCTCAGGCGCCTATTATCGGGATCGGGATAGCATCCGAATGCAGATCAGCCTCTCGGACCTAACGAACGACGGTATTTCCGGATCTTTGGATCCCATTGCAGGGGTAGAGGGCGCTTACGGGGATCTGGTGAGCCTCGCTCAACAAAAAGTTTTGGGTTTTGTAGCGTTGTCCTCAGATGAGAGACTTCCGGCTTTGTCAGGCACGATGGGGAATCAACCCACCTTCGAGGCCTACCGCCTCTTCGATGAGGGCATAGAGCTGCGTACCCGGAGGGAGCACCGTGAAGCCCTAACCAAGTTCCATCAGGCCGTCGAGACCGACTCCACTTTTGCGGCTGCTTACCTGTACGCGCTCTACAGCCATGGGGCACTTGGTGAATGGGAGGAAATGGATTCCTTGCTGACCGCCATCGCCAGGAGAAGGGAGCAGGTAGGAGACTACCACCGTTACTGGTTCGACTATTACAGAGCTGAGTTGGACGGCAGGAATGAAGACGCTCTCGTAGCAATACGGAGGGCATCGGAGCTGGCGCCTCAATCCTTCGCGTCCTTCCGGCATGCTTCCATGGCCAGCCACCTGAACCGGCCCAGAGAGGCGCTTGCTGCCCTTGCCAGGCTCGATCCGGAGCAGGGAGCGATGCGCGGCTACCAGAGCTACTGGATATCCCTCGCCATGGACCTCATCGGAGTCTCAGACTACGAGGGCGGGCTGGAGGCGACGCGCCGGTGGCGGGAAATCTACCCCGAACAGACTTACGCCGTTTGGGTCGAATCCGTGTTCTTGGCGCTACTTGGCCGCTTCGAGGAACTGGAGGCAGTCCTCGACGAGGGCGAGAGCTTGGCGATGGCAGATCTCGACATCCTTCCCACCATCCATGGCATGAAGCTCGAGGTGATTGAAGTCCTTCAGGTCCAAGGGTACGAATCGGAGGCGCACGACCTCCTGGGACGAACGCTTGACTGGTTCGAATCGCGGCCACTGGAAGAGACCGCGACAGAAAGTCATCAGCGGTACTACGGGCGGGCCCTTTTCATAGCTGGACGCTACGATGAAGCCCAAGCGATTTACGATAAGTTGGTTGAAAGGCATCCCGACTACGAGAAATTGCACCGCGAGTGGGCAGGTAATGACCGGGCTATGCGAGCATTGACCTCATTGGCACGCGGAGACACAGTCCAGGCGACACAAGACGAGCAATGGTTCGAAGCGTTGGATCAGCCGTATCTCAGGGGATTTGATAAGTTCAGCCGGGCTGTCATCGAGAGTGGATCAGGGAACCTGGACCGTGCCATTGCGTTGTTACGGCAAGCCTTCGACGAAGGGTTTCCCCACGCTTACTACTTCAGAACCATGATTGAACTGGCACCGTTGCGAGACTACCCCCCCTTCCAGGAGTTGATGAGCCCTAAGGGCTAGGGATTTTCCCCGTTCCTACCAGGGATGCTGGGAATCCCACACCCCTTTTTTCTCCACTGTCACACCCCTCTCCCATCTTCCGACATAAGGAAAAGGCTGTGGATGCTGGCCAACCCAGCTCCACAAGCGGTAGTTTTCTTTAACCAGGTAGACAGATGGGACCGCCAGCCCCCCAGCCGAGCGTCCCGATGCCCAAGAGAATCAGCAAGGTCCAGCGTTGGCTGGACCTCATTACCTATCTCGTCACCCGACACTTCCCGGTGCCCGTGGAGGAGCTCATGGAGCGTCTTCCGGCCTACGCCGTGGACTGGGCGGAAGGGAGTGACACGGCTCGGGAATCGGTGCGGAGGAAGTTCGAGCGGGACAAAGACGAGCTCCGGGCCTTCGGCATTCCCCTGGAGACCGTCACCTACTCCATCAACCGGGGGCTCGAGGAGGCCCAGGGATACCGGCTCTCCAAGAAGAACTTCTACCTGCCGTACTTGAAGCTGCTGAAGGAGGGAGGGCCGGCGGCCACGGCAGGCCAGGAGGGATCGGCGGCGGCCGGCGAACCGGGGTTCGGCAATGCCAAGGAAGGGCCCACCGAGGGGGCCACTGCCGGCCTCACCCCACCCCTCTCCGAAAACCTGGAGCTCTTCCACCTGGCCCCGGACGGCTCCATCGAGGTCCGGGAAGAGGTGGTGGCCGACGCCGTCTGGGGGTTGAAGGAGCTGGCGGACGTTCCGGGCTTTCCCCTGGCCACCCAGGCCCGGAGCGCCTATCGAAAGTTCACCTTCGATCTGGATCCTCAGCCGTCGCCCCAGAAGCACGTCTTCTTCGTCACACCTCCGGAGACGGCCCGGGCCGAGGCCCACCTGGAGGTCCTCACCGATGCCCTCCTCAGGCGGAAGAAGGTGACCTTCCCCTACCACGGCATCGAGCGGAACCAGCTGACGGAGCGGGTGGTCCACCCCTACGGCCTCCTGTTCAAGAACTCCCACTGGTACCTGGTGGGGTGGGACGAGACCCGGGACGCCGAGCGGGTTTTCCGGGTGGACCGGATGGAGTCGGTGGAGGTCAATCCCGCCTCCCCGGCGACCCCCGACTACGAGATGCCGGAACGTCCGGTGCTGGAGGCCTACCGGGACCGACAGGCGTGGGAGCTGGGAGAGGTTCCGGAGCCCGTTCAGGCCCTGGTCCGGTTCCAGTTCCCCACCTCCCTCTGGGCCCACCGGAACCGCTACGGCGAGAAGGTGGGAGAGGCCGACGACGGATCCGCCCTGAGGCGGTTCGAGGTTCATCAGCCCGATCCCTTCGTCCGGTGGATCCTGAGCCTGGAGGGGCAGGCCGTCATCGAAGACCCGCCGGAACTCCAAGAGGCGCTCCTGACCATGGCCCGACAGGTGGCGGACCTTTACCGGGAGAACGCCGATGCCTGAGCCCGTTGGCGCCGCTGGCCAGCTGGGGCGGATCCTGGAGATCCTGCCCAGAGCCTCCAGGGAGGGAGGGATCAGCCTGGCGGAGCTGTCGGACACCATGGGAGTGGGGCCGGAGCTGATCCTGAGGGACCTTACGCAGGTGACGGCCCGGGCCTACTACCTGCCCCCGGGTGAAGGGGACCTCCTTCTGGAGATCGACGGCAACCGGGTGAACCTGGAGACCCGGGGGATCTTCCATCGACCGGTGCGTCTTTCCATGCCCGAGGCCGTGTGCCTGGGGCTGGCCCTCCGGGGGCGGCTGGCAGCAGGGCGGGGGGCGAAATCCGGCAGCGGCTCCGAGCCCGATGCGGAGTCCGGACCTGGCTCCGAGGCCGAGGCTGATACCAAACCCGAGGCGAACCCCGGTGGCGAGCCCGCAACCCTCCGCCTCCTCCACTCTCTCGAGACCACGATCTCGGCCATCCCTACGGAGGACGCCCTGGCCCGCATCGAGGCGGCGGACCTGAGGCCCGATCCCGCCGGGATTCGGGAAATCCTGAACCTGGCTCTGGAAAGCCGGGAGGAGTGCCGGATCCAGTACCTCAAGTCCGGGGCCGAAGCTCCGGAGGACCGGACCGTCCGGCCCTACGCCCTGGCCCACGGCGAGGGCCACTGGTACCTGTTGGCCTGGTGCAATCTGTCAGAGGGCATCCGCACCTTTCGGTTGGACCGGGTGCTGGACGCCGAGCCCACGGGAGAATCCTTCCCTGCCCCGGAAGACTTCGATCCCGAGGTCCACATCCAGGGAGGCCGGGTGTTCCGGGCCGACCAGAGGATGAACGTCACAGTCCGCTACTCGCCCCAGGTGGCCCGCTGGATCGCCGAGAAGGAGGCCGCCGAGCCCGCGAGTGACGGCTCTTTGACGGTGACGTACGAAGTTGCCGATCCGCACTGGATCGTGCGGCACGTGCTCCGGTACGGGCCGGGAGCAGAGGTGCTGGAGCCGGAGGAGGTGAGGGAGTGGGTGAGGGGGTTGGTCAATCGATGGGAGGAGGTCCAAGACCCGAAGGCCAGAGCGGTCGGAAGGTAGCCATGACCAAGGCCCACGCACTCTCACCATCCCGAAGGTCTCCGGAGGACGCGGCCGTCCGAAAGCCGCACCGGATCGGGGAGCTGATGTTCGGCGTACCGGGCTGCTCGTATTCGGAAAGAGAAGTCGGCAATCTGCTGGAGCTCGGCATTGAATCGTGCATGAGGAAAGGCAACGCATACCTGAACGGCCGGAAAGACACGCTTCGCCGTCCGAATCGCTGGAGCGAAATCGGTGTCCCCGGAGACGATGACCAGGGTGTCGCAGGCGTCCAGGTGAAGGAGCTCGATGGCCTTCACCCCCAGGGCGACGTCGGTTTCCTTCTCTTCGAAGCGCTCGATCCCCCTTCCACAATGGGGGCAGGAGAGGCTCTTTCGCTTGAAGTCGGCGACGTGGAGGTGGACGCCGGAGGCCTCGAGGGCCTGGAGATGCCTTTCGTGGCGCTGCACGACCCCCGGATCGTAGCGATGACGGTGGAAGGGGAGGGCAGTGAAGAAACGGATCTCCTCGAGAATGGCATTGTGGCCGAACAAATAGAGGAAGGAACTCAAGAGCTCCGACACGTCGAGCCATCGGAGGTGGGAGGTTCGCAGTGCCGTTTCGGCATGGCGAACCGAGAAGTACAGATTGAACCCATCCACCAGGAAAGTCACCCGATTCGCCATCGGGTGCTTCCGAAAAAGAAAAACCCCACGGGTCGTAACCCGTGGGGACCCGGGGAACCTCGTAAGGCAGCCCGGGGGGGTATCAAAGTATGTAGTGAATCCAGGTCCCGGTCAAGGAATCCGGCAGGGAGTGAGACGGGATGGAATCTCGGTTTATTTCCCTCCCATGCCTGCATGATTTCCTTCTCCTGGCTGCTGCTTTACCCATTGGACTCTCCGACCAAACTGCCAGGGAATCCCGGGCTCCCCCATGGCTCATCGGGACCTCCGCCGCCGCATTCGCCCGCCGCCGGCCCGCACGCCCGGAAGAGAGTGGAGACATGACCCTCCCCCACCACCTCGTCACCGTCTGGAACCCGTCCTACGCCCAGGATGCCATGGACGAGCACCTGGGGGTCCTCATCGACTGGGCCGGCCGGGCCCAGGCCGGCGACGCCGACCGTGACGAGGTCTACGTCTGGTGGGGGAAGATCCGCTCGCCCAATCGGAAGGGACTCCTCCCCCACGCCGACGCGGTGACGGCCCTGGACGAGCAGGTCCGCTCCGGCACCGAAACCCATCTCTACCTGACGGACTACCGATCCCTCTACGTGGCCTGGGTGGGAGAGATCACGGCAGAGCACCTGCCGAAGGAGCAGCCGGAAGAGCTGGATCACATGCCCAGCTACTACCGGGACCAGTTCGCCGACTTCTGGTTCCAGCTCTGGGACATCCGGCGGCTGGTGGCCGACGACACCCCGGCCGTCATCGAGGAGCTGAAGCGCCTGCGGAATACCCGGTACCACGACCGGCCCGTGTCCCTGTATGGGGGAATGGTGGAGCTGCCCCTCATCGTGACCCGGGAAGACGGGGCGAGCTGGTTCTCGGACCGGGACGTCCTCACGGACGGCCAGCTCTGGGCCCAGCGGGAATCGGAGCTCCGGGGAGAGACGGAGCGGATGGCCCGGGAGCTCCGGGACAACCTGCTGGGGCCCGACGTGTGGAGCGTTCTTGAGCCCGCCACCCGCACCTTCCTGGCGTCGGCGGAAGCCGTGTTCCGGGCCCGGCGAAGCGACCCGGCCTTCGACTTCTCGGGGCCGGCCATCGAATACGGCAAGGCGGTGGAGTCGGAGCTCAACGCCCTTCTGA
>JASFVN010000115.1:0-12532 GCA_050049805.1 Gemmatimonadota bacterium | reverse complement strand
CATACCGATAGGAGAGAACGTACGCCCCCAGGCCCTGGAAAGCGTTGGTTTCGTCACGCCAGGTGAAGAACTCCCCGGACGAACCCGGACCGCGAGTCCACCCCTCCTCGACGACGTTGAGGAAGACCAGGCCGTCGGGGTCCTCAAAGCGCTGGAGAACCCGGGCCAGGCCGGTGTGGAGGCTGAAGGTGGCGGCGTTGAGCCCGATCCCCAGTGCCAGCATCACCACGGCGCCCAGGGCGAAGAGCTTGTTCCTGACCAACGCCCGCGAGGCGAAGCGAAGATCGTCCGTCATGCCCCTCAAAGGCCGAAGAGGTCCCAGGTCCTCCATCCGTTCCTGAACCCCGCAGCTGAGGAGAAACCAGAGCTCCCGCAGAAGGAAGGCGAGGTCCGGCCGACCTTCCGCTCTGCACCGATCGTAGAAGGTCTCTTCCATCTCTTCCCTCGTGACTCCGGACGAGCCCTCAGGGAAGAGGCGAACCAGGAGGTGAATCAGACGGCGGAGTAGTGCGGAGTCGGCGCTCATCCTACGCCTCCTTCTTTCTCGATGCCGGCCTCATCGAATCCCGGCAGGAGAGACCTGGCCCGGGCCGTGGCCACCTGGTCTGCCATGCGCCGGGCCTCGGCCGCTGCCACCCTTCGCCCCAAAGGCGTAATGGCGTAATACCGACGGCGCTCCTCATCGGAGTCTCCGTTTGAGCGGCGTCCTGTGGGAGCCACCAGCCCTGTTGAGGAAAGCCGCCGAAGGGCACGGTAGAGAGTTCCAGTGGCGATTCGGTTGGTTCCTCCCGAACGCTCCTCCACCTCTTTGATCATGCCATAGCCGTGGCTCTCGCCTCCGGTGAGGACCAAGAGGATCTCGAACTCTACGGGTCGGAGGGGGGTGAAGGAGGTGGGGTCTCTCGGATCACTCATGGTCTTCCGGCCTCCCCGGAGCTTTCCCGGACGTTAGGTGCGCCGCGTACGTAGGTACCTGACACACCTAGACGAGGAAAGGGGCGGGAGAGTTTCAAGGTGGGTGTGTGGCACGTTGGTGCATGGCTCCCGGTGAGGCGGCATCTCGACGGTGCCATAACCTGAGCCTGGAACCGCCGCAGCTGCGGTCTCGGAACTCGTTTTCCACATGATCCGGCACACCGTCGCCGGCGATAGGGCTGGTCAAGGGGGCACTAAGCGAGCCCCGAAGGATTTCAAAACTGGGAGGCGAGCGTCCCCCGAGGGGGACTGCGGAGGTGCTGACCCCAAAGACCTTGATCAGTCACCAGACTGCGATCCCACCGAGCCCCAGCCCATCCCAGAAGACGACTTCGATCAGACCTGGAGTGCCTGACCCGCCCAGTCCCAGGGCTCGCCGTAGGCGCGTATGGATTCCCCGAAAACCCCGCTGCCGTACCCCAAATCCCCACCCCTCCATCGCTCTCGACCCCGCTCGTCCGCCCCATCCACATTCCCACAGTGGCTCAAGGACCTCGTAGGGCCCTTGTAGTTCCTATACCTCGCTGGCAGCCCGTTTTCGTCCGGACCGATCTCACCTCTCCAAGGAGAGTACGAGGATCCGGCTGGGTCGCATCCCTACTCCTGCTTCAGCGCTTTCATGGGAGCGATGCGGCTGGCCCGAGCCGCGGGGAGGGTAGCCGCGCCCACAACCACCAGGAGGAGAAGTCCCGTCGCTCCGAGGTATGAAGTCGGGTCCGTGGGCTCTATGCCATAGAGGAGAGCGGTCAACAAGCGGGATCCGGCGAATGCGCCGGCGAGACCCAGGGCCGCTCCCACCAGTGCAGGCCGAATTCCCTGGCCCAGGACCATGCGTACTACACTCTCGCTCCTGGCCCCAAGGGCCATTCGGATGGCGATCTCCCGAGTGCGCTGCGAGACCAGGTAGGCGACCACCCCATACAACCCTACAGCAGTCAGGCCCACGGCAAGGGCCGTGAAGATCCCCAGAAGGAGGAGATTGAACCGAGCAGGTCCCAGGGACCGGTCGACGACCACGGTCATCTCCTCCACGTCCCGGAGGGGGAGATCAGGATCCATGCTCCTGACGATGTCCGTGATGGCGAGCATGGGTGACATGACCGGCATCGTCTTCACAACGGTGGTCAGGTAGTCGCTTCCGATCTGGCTCTCTGGCACGTAGAAGGCCGGGGTGGGAGGTTCGCCCATGTTGTCGTAGCGGGCATCTCCGACGACTCCCACGATGGTTCGGGGCTCTTTCTCGGGGAGGCTCATGCTGACCATGAACTGGATGGGCTTTCCGACGGGGTCTTCACCTGGAAAGAACCGGTCGACGAAGCTCTGGTTCACGACGGTCACCGGTTGGTCTCCCTGGCAGTCCCGGTCTTCGAACCCCCGGCCCTGAAGGAGTGGGATACCCATGGCTTCGAAGTACCCTGGGGTCACGACTCGCCAGGCTGCACTTGGCTCCTGGCCGGGAGGTGGGGGCGGCCGGTCGGAATGCTCGAAGCCGGCCGTGATGCCCACCTCCGAAAGAGGTGCGCCCCAGATGCTTCCCACGGAACGGACCCCCGGGAGAGCCGCTATCCTCTCTTCCAGGGATTGGAAGAACCCGATCCCCTCCTCCGGCGTCTCGTAGCCGGCGTCGGGTAGGGAGAGGGTGAACCGGTGGACATTCTCCGAATCGAACCCCGGGTCCACCGAGGAGAGGCGGGTGAAGCTCTGGAGCAGGAGTCCCGAGCCCAGGAGAAGCATGAGGGAGAGAGCCACCTCCCCGACGAGCATGAGGGACCGGGATCGATCTCGGCCGACTCCCCCCAGCCGGGCCCTTCCACCCTCCTTCAGCGCGTTGGAGATGGGGATGCGCGCCAAGCGCAGGGCGGGAACGAGGCCGAAAAGGAGGGAGACGAGGCTCACGGTGCCAAGGGTGAAAAGGAGAACCGTTCCGTCCACTCCCACCTGATCGAGATAAGGAAGACTCGACGGCGCCAGCTTCAGGAGCGCTTCGAGCCCGAAATGGGCCAAAAGGAGCCCGGATCCTCCCCCGAGGGTCGCCAGCACGGCGTTTTCGACGAGGAGTTGGGTGAGAACTCTGCCTCGCCCTGCCCCCAGAGCCGACCTCAGCGCGATCTCTCCGGTTCGGTTGGTCCCTCGCACCAGGAGGAGGTTGGCGACGTTGGCGCAGGCTATGAGGAGGACCATCACCACGGACCCGAGAAGCACCAGTAGGGCGGTTCGGCTCTCCTGAACCTCCACGGAGTGTTGCGCCATCACCTGGAATCCACGGTCGTAGTTGGAATCGACGTATGTCTCCTCCAGCCGCGCGGCGATGGCCGTTGCCTCAGATTGGGCCCCGCCCAGGGTGGCATCCGAGGTGAGACGCCCGATGCCCCGCAGGAGATGGCAATCCCTTCCGCAGCCTTCCAGATCCATGTAGGCCGGGAGCCAAAACTGGGCTTCCCGGGGAAACTCGAACCGGGGCGGAGCCACTCCTACGATCTCGTGTGCGGTGCCATCCAGGAGGACTGTCTTGCCGATGACCTCAGGATCGCTCCCGAACCGCTCGGTCCAGAAGGCATGCGAGATCACCACCACTTTGGGCCCGCCGGGTGTGTTCTCCTCAGCCCGGATGTCTCTCCCCAGGGTAGGGGTCACCGCGAAGGTCTCGAACAAACCTTGGGTCACCTGGGCTCCCCGGATCACCTCCGGGTCCCCCATTCCCGTTAGGGTCCGGTTCGTGGCGGAGTAACCTGACAGGTAGCTCAACGACGAGGCCTGGTCCTGAAGGTCTTGGATGTCGGGCTGGGAAAGGGAAGTGGAGATGGTTCCGGTGGAGTTGGAAACATATCGGACCGCCACCAGCCGGTCCGGGTCCGGGTAGGGAAGGGGTTTCAAGAGCACTCCGTTCACCACGCTGAAGATGGCCGTGGTGGCCCCCACTCCCAGGGCCAGCGTCACGGACGCGGCGCTTGTGAAGCCCTTGTTTCTCCAGAGCTGCCGAAAGGCGAAGGAGAGATCCTGCCGGAAGGCGTCCCTCAGGTCAGCACGCCGGATCCGGGAGGACCGACGACGCCCCAGGGAGCGCATCTGTTTCCTGTATTTCGCCACATCCCCGAACTCGGCTTCTGCCCGGGCGGCGGCTTCCCGGGGGGCCATGCCCTCCCGCACCAGCTCTTCCTTCCGGGCCTCCAGGTGAAATCGGATCTCCTCCTCCACATCCTTTTCCACCCCGGACCGTCCCACAGTCAACCGGAAAACCCGTCTCAGCCCCGGTATCCTGCTCATGTTGCCGCCTCCCGAGGAGACTTGAACACGCGAGCCACCGCCGCGGCATACCTGGTCCAGGCTTCCCGCTCCTTTTCGAGGGCTTGACGCCCCTTGTCGGTGAGTTGGTAGAACTTGGCCCGCCGGTTGTTCTCCGAGAGACCCCACTCCGATTCCACCCAGCCTTTCTGTTCCATGCGGTGCAGGGCCGGATAAAGTGCCCCCTCCTCGATCTGGAACACATCTTCCGATGCCGACCTGAGCCAACGAGCGATGGCGTAACCGTGCAGCGGCCTCCAACTCAGGGCTTTCAGAATCAGTCCGTCGAGGGTGCCTTGGAGCAAATCCATCTTCGCCACGGGTTTTCTCCTTCGAGTTGGAGGCAGAGAGGCCCGCTGCCCCCCCGAGAGGCCTCCAACACAGCCCCCGGTGGGCGCCCGCAGGATGGGCCCTGTCCCCTAAGATGATTATGGGGAAAGTATGGTTTCTTCCCATAAGGTGTCAAGGGAAAGGGCCGGACTCCCTGGGTGACTTCTTCTGCTTCCCCACGGCCGGTCTCCATGTTGAGCATGGTCTGAGGCGGTCCCCTTGCGGGGTGGAGGAAGGATCGTGGCGAGCCGGTCCAGGCACTCCAGAGCCGAGATCCGCAGGGCGGTCCGGCCGGAGGGATCGGGCTTGGGAAGCAGGTAGAGACTCTGGTCAGAGCGGCCGCCGACCAAATGGAGCCGTTCGAGAGCGAAGCGTGGTCGGCGGAGGACCCGTTTTCGGATTGTGTGCTGTAGGCCCTCCAGGAGTTCGTGGGTGAGGGCGGTGACTTCGTGGAAGCGGAGGTGGGTTTCTGGATTGACCGGATCCTGAACCGTGTCAGCCTCAAGTATGAGGTGCCCTGCCTTTGGTAGGACTTGCAGGGTTGGGGAGGCTGAAGGCTACTTCACTGCCCTGTGACGTGTGGACTCACCAGAGCCACCGTCGTCTGGGCACCACGACGGGCCTCGGTGGCATCGGCCCGGGAATAGAAACCGGACGGGGTCAGGTCCTCGGCGCCGTAGAAAGCCAACTCTCTGTCCCTGCGCAGGGTTCGGGAGATCTCGGAGAGGTTCTCCAGCTCTTCCGCCAACCCTTCCGGCATGCGACTCCTCTCGGCGAGCATCACATCAGACACATCGTGGACTCGCGGGGGGTCGATTCCGCAGGAGCGCAGGAGGGCCTTCAGCGTGAGTTCGACAATCTCCTGGGATTCCCGCACCACATCGGGCCAACTCTCCGCCTCGAACAGAAGGTCGACGGCTTGAAGCCGGACCTTGGCTCGGTTGATGTAGTCCTTGGCCAGATCGGAGTTTTGCATTTCAGGCTACCTCCACCCAATAAGGATGCCCGTCTTTCCACCGGCGGCTCAGCTCCCCGGAGGCGATCCTCGACCGAATCTCCGCCATACGTCGAGAAAGGGAATGATCTCTATCGAATAGAACGATGCCATCGAGGGCAACCTCGGCCCAGAGGCCGGTGATCCGCCTCCCTTTCTCAGGAAGATGAATGAAGTGGGGTTCGATGCGGTGACCGGCCCAGGTGAGGGGGGCCCGGTCCCATTCTCGGTAGAGTGAGCGGTCGATCTTCAAGGAAGGTTCCACGACGATCAGGAGGTCGACATCCGATCCCTCGACCAGTTCGTCCCGGGCCCAGGATCCGAAGGCGACCACCCCCCGAACGTCGTCACCCAGGAGGTCTACGGCCCTTCTGACAGCTTCCAGAATCCCGTCAGGGAGAGGTGAGGAGGGAAGAACCAGCCTTCTGGAACAGAGCTCGTTCAGGGATATTCCCGCCTTGTCCGCTGCACGCCGAAGGGAAGCGTGCAGGTCCGGATCGATCCTCAGGACAAAGCGGCCCGAGGGGCGTTCTGCTTCGAAATCTCTCATGGTAGTATCACTCCTTCAGTGCATATGATACTATCATGCTTTTAGATGATCAAGGATGGAGATGAACCGGGTATTCGCGTGAGCAGGAACCCGCGTTCACTTCCTGCGGCCTGGAAAGGGCCAGGGCCTCCGCAGTCCCCTTCGGGGGTATCCAACGCGGCCCGGCGCGGATGAAATGAAGTAGGAAACAAAAAGCGGGGCCGCGTTGGCTAAGCGAGCCCCGAAGGATTTCAAAACTGGGAGGCGAGCGTCCCCCGAGGGGGACTGCGGAGGTGCTGGCCCAAAGAACAAGCCGCAGTAGCTAAGCGAGCTCCTGACTCAGGTAGGCGAGCGGCCCCCGAAGGGGCACCGTGGGGAGGTCGGGCAAACACGAAGGCTCTTCGGCCAAGTGAGCCCCAAGGAATTCCAGAGACCCCCGGGAGGCAGCACCTCGGAAAAATCGACGGCGGTGTCCCGGTCGCTCGGTGGCCCCGGGCATCACCTTTCCGGCGGAGCCAGTTGAGGCCCCGGCCTCACCCTCCCGGCGGAGCCAGATACACCCCGAGTCCGTTCTCCATCACCTCACCGAACGTGGGCAGCCCGTCTACTGAGATGGTGCCGTCGGGATTGTACGTGGAAAATACCTCCAGGAGTGTCGCCACCGTCTGGAGGTGCCGGCCGACCCGTTCGTCCAAAGGTGAGCCCTCCTCACCGAAGGGCACGTAGAGGAGCCCCATCCCGCCGGCCCGGTCGTAGTACCGGTCCCTCCCTTCCACGATGAGGGCTTCGTTGGTGGCTCCCCTCAAGCGCCCCTGGGCCGGGTTGGCCGATTCGATGAGGATGGCCTTGGTATCGGTGGCGTCGCCCCATTCCCGGTGACTCAGGCCCCGGAGGTTGGCGGGGGAAGGCTCCACACCGATCTGGATGCCGTCGAACTCCAGCAAGAGCGCGGCTTCCACCGCCAGGTCCACGGCGTTCTCGTGGGCCACCATGGCGTTGATGACCGGGTACTCCGGGGATGCCTCGTGAAGATCGATGGAGAGATCGATCTCTTCCTGGCGTATCAGCTCCACGATGGCGTAGGCAAGACGCTCGGTCAGGTAGCCGCTGGGGTCACCGGGATAGGAGCGATTCAGGTTCCGTACTTCGGGCCCGGCCAGCTGCTGGCCCGAGCCATTCACATAGATGACCGGGTCCGGCCACTGGTGGATGGGGTTGGTGCCCCGGCCACCGTAGCGGAATTCCCGGGTTCCCGTGGGTGTTTCGATGTGGTAGAGCTGGGGATACCCTTCCTGGGGATCGGTGGCGGTGAATCCGCTGTGAGCCGCCCGGGGAATCACGATCAACCGCCCTCGGGTCACCACGGCGTTCTCCAGCACCGTGATGGCCGTGAGGGAGGAGGCCGGCTCATTGGGGTGCGTTCCTCCCAGGATCAGCACCGTACCACCCGCCTCCTCTCCCTCCAGGAAGTAGATGTCAGTATCGGCCCAGGTGTCCTCGATGTCGGGGAAGTAATCGCTGAGCCGTGCCTGACCCGTCACACCTTGGCCCGGATAGATGGGGGGATCCTGCCACATCTCCTTGAAGTTCCGGCCCACCAGGAACAGGGTCACTGCCACCGCCCCGAAGAGGGCCAGGGCCGTCCAGCGGTTGCCACGGCCCCGGGTATTCTCGGCTGAGCGACCTGAGGTTATTTGGTCATCGGAGCTCATTTGTGCATCAACGCTCATTTGATCAACAACAGCCTGAGGATCAGCGGCAGCAGGACCAGGGCCGCCTCGATCTGCTCTTTCAGCCGCCGCTCCCGGAGCATCTGCCACATGATGAGGAGTACGACGATGAGGGTGATCCCTTGATAGATCAGTGTCATGCCGCCGCCTCCGTCCTGTCCTTACGCCGCGCCCCATCCAGGAGCAGTACCAGCCCACCCACGAGGACCACCACGCCAGCCAGGATCCCGTATACGGCGAGGCGGTTTTCCCAGAAAAGGAAGCGGTCCCAGAATCCGGCGGTGGCGATGAAGGCCAGACTGGCCACAACGGTGAGCCCGGCGGGAGCCAGACAGTGCTTCATCACCTTGAAGTAGTTCGGTTGGTTCACCACCTGAGCCGCAAAGAGGCCGGCCAGGGCCGTAGGCGGCATCAGGTCTCCCATGGCCGCGATGAGCGACAGGGCCGAGGCCACCAGAATCTCGTTGGATCCCAGGAGCGCCAGCACGAAGGGGACCCCGAGTATCGATGCGGACCCGTACGCCGACACGGCCCCGAAAACCGGCATGCTGACCCCGATGCTGAGGTAGAGGAGGGCCAGGGGAAGCCCCACCAGCATGGAGACCATGAATCCACGCCCGCCGGTGAGGGCCATGATCTGCAGAAACATGCCGACGCCGGCCAGGATTCCCATGACGGGAAGTGCGGCGCCCAGGGCTTCCCGAGACGCAACGAGAGGCTGAAACCTGCGACCTGTGAAGGGCGTGACGGCGGCACAGATGGTGAAAATCAGGGGCATCCCCAGGGGCGGTACGATCTGGGGCAGGGCCTGTTCGCCGACGATGAGGACCACCAGGAGGATCAGGGGGAGGTAGAGCCTGAGTCCGTACTGGTCATGGTACGACTTGGGCAGCATGTGGGGCTCGATGTTCGCCGCCCTGGCCTCTCGCAGCCCAAGGAAGAGCACGACGACCACCGCCAGCGGGACGGTGATCACCAGCAGGGGCACCGTGAACCCGATGTAGGGCATGTCCACACCGCCACCAATAATCATCACGGGAATGTTCACCGGTGGGGCGATCATCCCGAAGATTCCTGCCATGGCGATGATGGCCCCGGTCTTGTTCCTGGAGATCCCCAGGGCCATGAAGACGGGGGCCACGATGGCTCCGGTGGTCAACACGGCGGCGGTGGACGACCCGGTGATCATTCCGGCGGACATGGCGAACAGCATCATCAGGACCAGGAGTGAGGCAGGCCTGTGATGGAGCCGGGCGGTCATTCCGTGAGCGACGGTGTCGAGCAACCCGGATGCCTGGATCATGCGCATGAAGACCATGGCGGTGGCGATGATCAACAGCGCATCCAGGTAGCCCAGGGTGCCTTCCACCAGGTGCCGGAGGGGGAAACCATGACCACCCACCACCGCTCCCACCACGGACGCGATCACCAGCGATATGGAGACCGGAAGCTTGAGAGCGAAGGTGCCGATGATGAACGCCAGGACCATGGCCAGGAGCGGCCACAGTTCAGGGAGGTATTCGGTCACCGGAGGAACGTCCCCAGATCGCTCCCTTTGAGGGCGTCCAGCGAGAACGGGAATCCGAACTCGATCTTCCCACCCGGATCCACCGTGAACCCGTAGCTGTCCAGGATGGCCTGCACCGTCCTCAGCTGCGTGTGGACCCGGTCCGAGAGTGGCGCCGCAGGATCATTCACCACATCGGGATGTTCGATGGAGTCCTCTTGCCCTGGGTTGGGCGTTTCCACAAGGAACGCCAGGGCGTCGGTGTGGTCGCCGAATTCCCGGTGGCTCAGGCCCCGGAATTCCTCCTGGGACACCTCTTGTTTCAGGGCGATCCCCTCCATCTCCAGGTCCAGAATCGCCATGGCCCCGATCTCCATGGCCCGGGGGTGACAGACCACCATGTGGGCCAGCCGAGACGTGATGGAGGACTCGTGCATGTCGATGACAACGTCCACACTCTCCTGTTCGGCAAGCTGGAAGAGGGCGTAGCTCATCTGCTCCGTCAGCGTACCGTCGGCTTTGCCCGGGTGGTTGCGGTTCAGGTTCCGGGCCTCCTGTCCGGCGATCTCACCGCCCAGGGGGTGCACGAACACCTCGGGATCGGGTTCCTGGTCCTCCGCGGCGGTCAGTCGGCTCCCGTAGCGGAACCGGCGGGTCTCACCGGTGGAGGTGGTCAGCTCGATCCACTCCGGAGTTCCCGAATGACGGGTTCCGTCGTTGGCCTGGGCGGCGCTGTTGTTGGTGTGGGGAATGACGATGACCGTCCCCTGGGAAACCTCCCCCCGCTCCACCAGGAGGGTGGCAGCCATGACGCCTGCGATTTCGTTGGCGTGGGTCCCCCCGAAGAGGAGGAGGGTACCGCCTTCCCTCTCACCCCTCATCACGTAGATGGGCGTGTCCCCGGAGGTGTTCGCCAGGGCCGGGAGGTAGTCGCTCAGCCAGCGCGTCTCGGTGACGCCGTAGCCCGGACGGATGTCGTGGGAGGTCGGTTCGGTGGCGACCGTCGCCTGACCAAGACCGGATCCCGCTGGTTCGGCCCCAAATGCCATGGAGGCGCCCGAGATGGATACCAAGAACGCGGCTGCTCCCAGGCGCAGCCCCGCGCGCCTGGGTCTGGAATTCCTTCTTTGAACGTTCATGGAGCTACTGACCGGCCTCGACGCCAAAGAGTTGCTTCAACGCATCGACGGCTTCCAGCGTCTTGGCAATATAAGTGATGGAAATCCCGTTCTCGGCTGCGATCTGTGTGAACAGCCCGTCGGCATTGCCGTCGGCCTCTTCCGCTTCCGCCCATTCCTGGTCCGGAGATGCGCCCTTGACGATGAGGTGGTCGGCCAGGGGAGCGAAAGTGGTGTTCACCCGATCACTGGAAGGGCCCCGGCGGGTGCCACCCTCGATATGCATGGCGACGATGGACATGCCCAGCTCCCGGGCCTTCTCGAACAACCCGTTGGCCCAGGCGATCTCGGCGTCGATATCGACTCCAGCCGCCCCCAGCCCTTTGGTGCTGGCTCCCAGGACGACGATGAGGGTCTCGTGGCCCTCCAGCATCTCGGCTGCGGGCCGGGCCTCGAAGGTGAACTCCAGTCCAGCCCTGGTGGCAAGCACTCTGGCCTGCTGGGCACCGGCGCTTTGGCCGACGGAGGCTATGAAGGCGGGTGATTCGAAAGTCGACGATTGAGCGGCGACGCCGTGCTCCCTCGAGAGTCCGGGGCCAACCGCAAAGATCAGCGCCAGGGCGAAGATCCATCCGTGGCGTATATGCATGTTGTCTCCTTGCTGTACTCTTTGTCGTACTTCTTTACTTCCCCCCCGCCGCCCCTCCGGCCCGGCGGAACGATCCTACGCCCGTCATCAGGCCGTCCTCTACGATGATAGCGTTGATGCCTCCGAAGAAGTAGTCGAGGACGCCGTGGTTGTTGTCCACCTGGTGCCCCAGAGCCTCCAACGCCGCAGTCGTCTCCTCAGGGAAGCCGCCTTCCATGTGGAGCACGTCGTAGCCCACCCGACTCGTGAACTTTGGTGCCGCGATGGCGTCCTCCAAAGTCATTCCGAAGTCGATGACGTTGACGATGGTCTGGACGACCGTGGATGGAATTCGTCCCGCTCCAGGGGTCCCGACCACGAGGAAAACCCGCCCCTCCGGGTCCCGAACGACGGTGGGTGCCAACACCGTTCGCGGCCGCTTGTAGGGAGCCACGACATTCACTGCCTCAGGGTGGTCCGGGTTGTAGCTGTTGAAGTTGTGGAACTCGTTGTTCATGAAGAAACCGTAGCCGGGGATCATGTCCTGTGACCCCCAGAAACTGGAGACGGTCTGCGTAATCGCCACCGCGTTTCCAGCTTCGTCCAGGACGCTGATGTGCGTCGTGGACGGGGACTCCTCTCCGTCGGGAGCCCCGATGGGAGGTTTCATGAAGGGATAGGGATTGCCGACGGGCGTCTCACTCGTAGGCACTATGGCCGCACCGAGATCGATGAGAGCCGCTCTTTGGGTGGCATATTCCTCGGAGAGCAATCCGGCCATGGGGACGTCGTAGAAGTCTGGATCTCCCACGTAAGGTCCTCGGTCCGCCGATGCCAACTTCAACGCCTCGGCCACAAGGTGGATGGCCTTCGGGTCCTGCCAACCACCGGTTTCCGAAAGGTCGAAGTTGTCGAGTATGTTCAGCGCCTCGGCGATGACGCTCCCCGCCACATTCGGAGGTGTGCCGATGATGGTGTACCCGCGGTACTCGCTCAGTATGGCGTCCCGCTCCACGGCCTGGTAGCGCTGCAGGTCGGCTGACGTGAACCAACCGTCCATGGTTTCGACAATGGCGTCGGCGATCTCTCCACGATAGAAAGCATACGACCCCTCCGCAGCAATCGATTCCAGCGCCCGTGCCAGGTCCTCGTTGACCACTGGAGACGCGATTTCCGGGACCAGCCCGTCGGGGAAGTAGATGGGCCCGACCACCGGGTCCGTTCCATATTCCGTGAAGCCGTAGAGCTCGCTCAGCCGATCATACAGGACAGCATCCAGGGGAAATCCGTCCCGGGCGAGGCGTATGGCCGGAGCCAGCACCTCGTCCAGCGCCTTCGTTCCGTATTCCTGAAGGGCCAGGGTGAGACCGGCCACCAGCCCGGGGATGCAGGTGGATTCCGGACCGGTCATGACACTGGCGTCGGTTTCCAGGTTCACG
>JASFVN010000403.1:0-4005 GCA_050049805.1 Gemmatimonadota bacterium | reverse complement strand
ATTCTTTCTGGGTATCCCGGTCCTGAGATTCACCTTCGTGAAGGGTCTCGGCGAACATGCGAATCGCCGTCAAAGGCGTCTTTAACTCATGGGAGACGGCGGCGACAAAGCGGGACCGGGTCTCCGCCAGTTGCACCTCCCGTCGGACGTCTCTCCACAAGAGATAGGCTCCAAAGAACGTCACACCAAAGACCAGGAGAAGGCCGACGGAATAGAACCACCAGCGAACATTCCCGATCTGGTCCTCGGTTCGGCCGTCGAAGGGAGCGAACTGCACGAAGAGTCCGGGGAAGGAGGCCCCAAGGACCTCCTCTTCCGGCCCCCCTCGCCTGGTAATGGAAACCTTCCCCACTTCATCCTGGGCGGCGTTCACATCCCCTTCCACCGAGGAAAGGACGTAATCCGAGTGGATCGCCACAACCAGGCCATCTGCTCGGTCCCCGACAGGAGGGGCACCAACGAACCATGGCGGATCCCCATAGGAGACCCATCGGGTGTCCGTGTTTTCGGAGTCGGTGTTCGGAATCCTCATGCCCAGGCTGGGAAAATCGCTCTTGAGGGAGAGTGCCTGCTCCGTCAGGGCCAAATGCTCAACCACATCCTCAGCGAGTCTACTGGCTGCCTCCCGGCTCGAAGGGTCGGATGCCCTCGCCAGCAGAGTGTCTGCTAAATCTCGAAGGAGGTAGACCGCCCCGGGGGTAAGCCAGTGATCCGTGGAGAGAACGCTCTGGATTGCCTCTCCAATCCCGGGATCCACCGGGTCGCTCCTCAGAAGTTGCCTGGAAGCGTAGAGGGAGAAGGGAATCCCGTTGTCGTCCACAACCTCAGGAGCCAGGGTCGCCAACCGCTGGTACTCTGTGGTGGCATTGCCCTGCTGGCCCGCTTTGTCCAACGCCCTGGCCAGGTAGAGGCGGGCATGGGCCTCCTGGACGGAATGATCCGCCGCACCAAGTGCCTGGCGGTACTGCTCGACGGCGCTCCCGGGATTCTCCGAGGCGAACTCCGCCTGCTCCCCCCGCCGTAGCCGCTCACCGAACTCGCCCTGTTCCAGAAGGGCCCTGAAATCTCTGGACTGCTCTACCTGTTCCCAAGGGAGGATGAGCTGGCCGTTGGAAACCCGGGCCACGAGGACGATGGCGGAGTCATCGTATGCCCGAGTGTGGAGGAGGTCGGGATTTGCGGAGAGAGCCGTGGCTTGTCGAAGAGCGGTTCGTTCCAACTGAGCGGCAAGATCCCGGTGGAGCTGCCGAATCACCCGCCGCTGTTCGTCCTCGAGGCGGGCCCTGGCAAGCTCCCGTTCCTGCACCACCAGGCGGAGGCCGAGAGCCAAAAGGGCGACGCACGGCAATAAGACCGCCGCGAAGAAGAGAAGGACCTGTCGCCTGTGGGATTGAGGAGCCATGGTCCAGAGCCGCCCTGTCCGGAGTCGTCCTCAATATAAGGATGACCTGGCCGTCGCATGTCATGGAGTTGTCAGGCGGAAGGCATCCTGCTCACAGCGCCATACCCTCGCCCAGCCGTCTCCGCCAGAATGCGGGATCACGATCTCTTGGGTGGGAGGGCGACCGCTTGTACATTGTACATATGAAGAGAGTGACAGCCAGCGAAGCCCGGAAGAACTGGTTCCGCCTGTTGGATGAGGTCGCCCAGGGCGAGGTGGTGTGCATCGAGCGGGGCGGGCGACGGATCATTCTCCAGCGGGAGTCCGAATCCGGGGGTACAGCCGGCCTCCCTGACTACGAGGCTCTCCTCCAGGCTCCTGACCTGAACGACGCCGATGAATGGGGATGGTCGTGGTCGGAGGAGGACGGCACGCTGGAGCCGGACGGTTGAACGTCCTTTTGGACACCCATTTCCTTCTCTGGACGGTGCTGGGGGCAGATCGCCTCCGGGAGTTCCCATGGCTGGAGGCCTACCGTCCATGGGGGATTTCGCCGGTCTCTTTTCTCGAGGTCCAGTTCCTGGCCGAGGTCGGGCGCCTGGAGGTCCGGCATCCTGAATTCTATCAGGCCGTAGCTGCCGACCCTCGCTTCGTCCTGGACGAGGTCCCCCTGGTGGCCCTGGTGGAAAAGGCGATCCCCCTGGACTGGACCCGGGATCCCTTCGATCGGCTCCTGGCAGCCCACAGCGAGGCCCGCAGGATACCCCTCTGCACCCTGGACCAGCGGATACGGTCGGAGCATCGCTTCCTGGTGGAGGAGCTGAGGGGGTAAGGCAGGTATAGCGGAAAAGCAGCGCCCCCAGATGGGAGACGCCGCGTTACACCGAGTAGGGAGAAGCGAGGTTTTCCCGCTCCAAAACGACTCACCCCACCGTCATCTCCCAATCTTCCGGGCCGTGGCATCCCCCTGGATCGCCAAATCCTCCACCTCCAGGACACCCCCTAGCTCATCGCCTTCCAGAGTGAGTTCGGCCCTCACCGTCCGCTCCTTCCCGTCGAAATCCTCGGAAAATTCGAAGCTCAGCGATCCACCATCAAACTCGAGCCGTCGGAGGGGTATGACCCGACCCTCCAGGTCCTCCAGGGTGCCCGAAAGCTCGCCTTCCGTCAGATCCAGGTGCAGCCAGTACCGGACATAGGATGACTCCAGCTCCCATAGTCCCGCCAAGCTTGAGAGGTCAATCGTCTCCGCCCTCTCGTTCGCCACCAGCGGAAGGAAATTCTCCACTGCCCAGAGCTCGGCTTCACCTCCCTGCTCACCACCGAAGACCAGCCTGCTTCCGTCAGGAGACCAGTCAAGGTGTCGGACGCGCCCCGACCAATCCAGATTCAAATCCGCAGACTCACCATCATCGAGGGATACCACACGGATACCGTCCATGCCGGGGGCATAGGCAATCCTCTGGCCGTCGGGCGACCAGGCTAGGTCGGAGAACATCTGGCGCGGCTCCTCCCCCGTGTTCACCACCACGCGAGATGATCCCGCTCGCACAGGGATAACCCGGATCGCGCCGGCCGAGTCTACGTATGCGATGGACTCGCCGTCCGGTGACCATTTGGGCGCCGCTCGGGGGTTGTCGGACGTCGAGGTGATGCTTCGGACCTCGCCTCCCGTTGCCGGGATGACAGAGATATGACTGGCCGGATTCCGAGTGTTATCCCATTCGGTGGCCAGGAACACGAGGTGACTCCCGTCGGGAGACCAGGACGGTTGCCACTTCCAGGTGGGACCCGTGGTCAATTGAACGGGATCACCCCCATCTACCGAGACGATGAAGAGATTCCGTCCCCAAAACTCGTCTTCCCCCGATATTTCGCGCGTGATTCCCGCAAACGCGATCTGGGTGCCGTCCGGTGACACGGCCAATCCCGTTCCCCGCGCCCAGTTCTGAAGGGGGCCACCTTCGGAAGAACCCAGGATAGGGCTCCAACGTCCCGTCTCGGCAGTCAAAAACCCAATGGCCCCCAGCTGGTAGAGGTAGATTCTCTCCCCGTCGGAGGACCACCTGGGATGGGATGGCTCGGTAGCGGTCTCCAGCTTCTCGACCTCTCCCCCCGAGGCCGACACGGAGTAGATAGCCTCCTGAACGGGAACATTGTGCACGTATCCAATGGCGTTGTCGGCTGTCCATCCTGCCGAGATATTGTTGCCCAGCTCGTGCAAACGGATTGTGACCGGCGGGCCTTCGGCCTGCCCCCGGTCTGTGACCGGAACAATGCCGATGGCCGACACCAGATCGCCGACAGCCGCCATGCTGAACGAGATCATCCTTCCGTCCGGCGACCAGACAGGATTTACCTTCCGGCCTGGAGAGTCGGTCACCTGAATCGAAGTCCCCCCGTCGGCGGGCACGACCCAGATATCGGATCTCCGAGAGCCTTCATCCGAGGCCATTTCTCTCACGTACGCAATCCAACGGCCATCCGGTGAGAAATGGGGCTGGGATGAGGGAATGTCCGTAATACTCCGGGTTTCGGTTCCATCTCTAGAGACGACGTAGATGCCTGGCCTACCATCCCAAGTAAACGCCAATCGCTCCCCATCCGGTGAAAGGCTCATATCG
>JASFVN010000402.1:0-4006 GCA_050049805.1 Gemmatimonadota bacterium | reverse complement strand
ACCGGAAGGTTGGTGAAGAAGCGCCAGGTCTCTCCGGCGTCGTAGCTCTCATAAAGCCCGCCATCATTGCCCAGGAGGATGTGGTCGGGGTTCGTCGGGTCGAAGGCCACGGCATGGTGGTCGACATGGACGCCCTTTTCCTCCCACCCCGCCCGCGCCCAGGTCTCTCCGCGATCGGTGCTCAGGTCAAGATAGGTGTTGACGGAGTAGATATGGCCAGGACGATGGGGATCCAGATGGAGCTCGTGGTAGTACTCCGGGTTACCGCCGGTGAACCATCGGGGCTCTTGGGGCGCGTCCGACTCCTGCCCGAAGCTTTGCCGGCTGGTGGCCTCCTGATGGCCGAAACGCTCCCAACTCTGGCCTCCATCGGTGGATCGGTAGAGTCCTGAAAGATCATCCTGCGCCGGGATGAGGGCCAGGAGGGTTTTTGGATCCTCCCGATCATCTATGGCCAGCGGAATACGCCCCATGTCGGTGTCGGGGAGGCCTTCCGTGAGCTTTACCCAAGTAGCTCCGGCATCGGTCGACTTGTAGATACCGGTTTCCGGGCCTCCGCCCACCAACTGGCCCACCCTGCGTCGGCGTTGGTAGGTGGTGGCATAGATGACGTCAGGGTCATCGGGATCCAGCACCACCTCGTTCACGCCGGTGTTTTCACTGATCTGTAGGAGGTTCTCCCAGGTCTCCCCTCCGTCCGTGGTCTTGAAAAGGCCGCGATCCCCACCCGGGGCGAAGAGGGGACCTTGGGCTGCCACGTAAACCACATCGGTGTTCCGGGGATCAAGGGCGATCATTCCGATGTGTTCGGAGGCCTCCAGGCCCACACGCTCCCAGCTGGCGCCGGCATCGATGGACTTGTAGAGACCGGTTCCAAAATGGGCGCTCCTCTGGCTCAGGTTCTCGCCCGTCCCGAGCCAGATCACGTTGGAGTCGGTGGGATCCACGACCACACAGCAAGTTGTGAATGCGAAACCCTTCTGGTCAAAGATAGGCTCGAAGGAGATTCCTCGATCCGAAGTCTTCCAGAGACCGCCGAAGGCGGTGGCCACGTACCAGGTGTCGGGATGGTTCGGATCGATGGCGATGTCCGCTATTCGACCGGTGACGAGCCCCGGGCCGAGGCTCCGAAACTCCATGGCGGAGAGAAGATCCTCCATGGGTGAGGATCCAGGCCCTGAGGTCTGTTGGGCCACCGCGGTATGGGGGAGAAGGAAACCTACGAGGAGGAGAGCTGAGAAAAAGGAAAAGCGCCTCATGGTCGGACTCCGAAAGTCATTGGCTGAACTGGGTCTGGGCATCCTAGAACGAGTCCAGCAACTGGGCAACTGCCCGGCGAAGGGTGGGGCCAGAAGGAGAGCTGGGGCGACCCGGGCCCGGTCGACCGGTTTGGGCCGTGGCCAGCCCATTTGCCTCGGTGGCCGACTATCCGATCCGGCATTGGCGGCCGACTATCCGGTCTGCACAGGTGGCCGACTATCCGATCCGGCATTGGCGGCCGACGACCCCATCTGCACAGGCGGCCGGTTACCCGATCCGGCCCGGCAGTCGTCCCCCCCGATTGCCTCCTGCCTGTGCTGTTTCTAGGTTGTTCGCGCCGTAACCGGGGTGTGGTGCCCAGGTGCTGCGTGCATTTTGAATCTGTGACCAGGACATGAGTGATGACGACATCTGACGGACCGGAAAGAGAGCCTCTCTGGCTGGCTGTTGAAAGGAAGATCTCCACCCTCGGCTCTCACGATCTTGCCGAGGACAACCTGGAAAACGCCATTAAGCAGGTGGCAGGCTCCTTGGACGCGGACGGCTTTGGCGTGTCCGGGAATGCCGGGCACATGTTGGAACTGCGAAGGGCGGTAGGGGCAAGGGTCGGGCTCGGGCGACCCCTCATGGAGGATCTCAACAAAGCCTTTGATGCCCTGACCCTGGAGACCCTGGGGAATTCTTACCGGGCCACGGTCGATCTCGTGGACGAAGTAGGCCGGGATTGGCCTGCCTTGAAGAACTCGGACCGGCGGCCCCACCTCCTACAGATCGTAGAAGGAATCAAGCTGGACCTGCTGGTTGCCAAGGCCACGCAGCTGGGAAGTGATGGAGGCATGAGATTTCTCATCGAAGAAAAAGTCCCTCCCGAGACCATCATCGAACGGATGGAGGTCACCAAGGAAGAATTCGATTCGGTGATGGCCGCCGTGAAGGCTGAGCGGGCCGAGCGGGCGCGGGTCGCAGAGCTCCTGGCCGGTGTCGCCGACCGGGCCGAGGCGGAGAAGATCCGGCACCTCATTACCAACGATGTGGAAGAGCAGCTCATCGTGGAGATGGCCCAGGTCGCACAAGGTTCCATCGACGAAGTCAAGAAGGCCATGGAGGAGGAGATCGCCGAAAAAAGGCGGCTGGCCGAGGAGGCAGCGGCGAAGAAGGCTGCCGAAGCCGCCGGCCCCTCATTGGAGGACATTCCTCCAGACGAGATGTTGGAACACATCGAAGCGATCAGGGAGATTCTGGATTTCTCCGATGTCGAGAAGGAGATCCGGGTAATGTGCGAGCAGAGCGGGGTACCCAAGGATCTTATCGAAATCGCTGTGTCCGACCCGGACCGCCTGGACGACCTGGAGGCCGAGGCGGAGGGCTGATTCCTCCACCAAGAGGTTCACGTAAGGCATCGCCGCCGAGCTGCAAGGCACAACACCCCCTTCAGCCCATGCCCTGACGAGAAGGCTCCCGCCTATCCGGCGGGAGCCTTCAACGTCTGGCCTTCTGAGGATCTGGGTCTGGCCTTCTGAGGATCTGACTGTCGATTGCTCGTCAGGCGTCGCCAAGTCTGGGTCCGTGAAGGAGGGCGTCCTTCACGTGTTCGACGATGAGGTCGACCTCCTCCGACGTCACCTCGAAGTGGGGCGTGAACCTCAAGGAGTTCTCCCCTCCGTGAATCACCCCTACTCCGTGTAGGCGCATGTACTCTTCCAGGCTCCCTTTACCGTAGGCTTTGAAGACCGGATCCAACTCGCAGGAAAAGAGGAGTCCTGTGCCCTGAACCTTGGTGATGGGCCCGTTCAGCTCCATTGCCAGTGCCTGGAGCTTTTCCAGAAACTCATGACCTCGGGCGACGATATTCGCCCGGACCTCGTCGGTCACCATCTGCAGCACTGCGAATCCGACGTCCATGGCCCTGGGGTTCGCCGTCATGGTGTTACCGTAGACGCCGGTCCGGTACAGTTCGGCGGCCCGGGGGTTCATGCCGAGGATGGAGAGAGGGTATTGCCCGGCGTTGAGGGCCTTCGAGTAGGTCTCCATGTCGGGTTCCGGCAGGCCTTCGAAGCCGGGGTAGTCCACTACCGAGAGGTCTCCGGTGGCACGAAGGCCAGCCTGGATGGAGTCCATGAGGAGCATCGAACCGTGGGCTTGGGTGAGCTCACGGGCCAACGCATAGAACTCGGGCGTTACGGCCATGCCCGGATCCCCTTCGCCCATGACCGGCTCCATGAACATGGCCTCGATGAAGAACCCCAGGTCGTCGGCCCTGGCGAAGGCAGCCCTCAAGGCTTCCACGTCGTTCGGCTCCACCGTGAGAAGGTCCTCACGCCCTCGGAAGGTCGCCAGATGATTTCGATAGGATTTTCTCGTGGAATCGGAGAATTGGGCCGGGCGTCCCGTCCGCCCGTGGAAGCCTCCTTTGAGCGAGAGCTTCTTTACCGGCTTTCCAGCATGGCGACCACCCTCGTCTGTCATGAGTTTTGCGTTGATGTCCGTGATACGGGAGGCCACGGAAACAGACTCGGACCCCGAATTCATAGCCAGGAAATGGTTATAAGGGCATCCATCCGGCCGTTTTCGCCCGATCTCCTTTTTGAGAGCTTGTACCAACCGGTACTGGCTCAGGTTGGAGGTCATGACGTTGGCCATGACCTGGGGCTTGGTCATGGCTTCGATGACCGGGCCCGGCACATGCCCGAACCCGAGCATCCCGTACCCGCCGTTGTCGTGGATGACCGCCCCCTTCGTAGTGACG
>JASFVN010000401.1:0-4009 GCA_050049805.1 Gemmatimonadota bacterium | reverse complement strand
AAAAATCACCTGAGCGGTTCCGCTGGTGGTGAGGGTCCCCATCAGGGTCAGGAGGACGCATGGAATTACGGAACGATCGAACATCTTTCACCTCCATTCCGGCATGGACACCGAGCGGCGAAAGCGACCATCCAGGAAGACCGCGGAAGCGGGCTTCAACGCGGTTCACGAGGCCTCTTTGCCGAGAGCCGCTCCGACCGTCGGTCCGATTCCCGAACCGCGAATCTGTTTGCGCGGAGACCGGTGATCCCCAGCAACCGATTTCCGCAGGTAACCGGATTGCGGATTTGCAGGCTGGTACGACCGTGAGTCTCATGACTCACCTCCCCATCGGGATGGTGAGGCCTATCCCCATCCGACCATCCGGAGTGGCGGAGATACGAGGGCGCAACCCGGGTGACTCAACAACCACCCAACGCTCATTCCCGCTGAGCAACCCTACTGCCGACCCTCCCAGGGCCCCCACAGGAGCACCGGAAACGCCAAAGACCACGGCCCAGAACCCAGGGCCCCAGTAGTCATCGCTCGAGCCGAGCAGGGCCCCGAGGGCGGCACCACCCAGGCCTCCCACGCAAAGGCCTGTCAGGGCTGCCCGCCTAGCGTACGAACCGGTGCCCATGGCGGCTCCGAACGGAAGGCCCACCACCGCACCTAGGACGATCCCACTGGAGCCGAAAAGGCCTCCCACGACTGCCCCACCCAGACCTCCAAGGGCCGCTCCCTTCGCCGTCCCATTACCCCAATTTCTACCCGCCTGCCGGATCTCCAAACGCTCTACTGAGGCCAGGGGGCAGGTCAGGTCCACCTCATTTCTGGTCAAATGGATGGAATCTCCCATCAAACCCCGGAAGTCTCCTCCTGCACGGAAAAGGCCACATCCGGGAGCCGTCACCCGGATCCTCTCTCCGGCAGGGAGATCCGTGAACCGCTGGTAAACCAGCCTCTCTTGAGCGGCCAGATTCTGGAGAGGACCGCAGGCAAGAACGGTCCAGAGAATCCCAAGCGTCCTCATGGCTGTTTCCTCCGTCAAAACGGGCCACCCGGTTTGTTCCGGCGGCCTCGCGCACACGTTGCCAGAGGAGGCGTTCCCTGGGCGTGGCCTGAGCGTTACAGCGCCGTCCTGAGGGCAGTGGATGTCCTGTGAGAGGTTGCGGAGCCCCGCTGATTCAATGACCCTAAAGGCATGAAAGGCATCATTCTATTATTGGCTGCCGCCTCCCTGGTGGTGGTCGTAGCCCTGGCAGGTGGCCCAATCCTGGAAAGGCATCGGCGGGCCGGTGAGATCCGAACACTGAGGACCGCTCTGGAGGGGTCACGCATGGCCGCGGACTCCTGCCGCATGGTCCTGGGATGGGAGCAGGAAGGGTTCCTGGAATTCAACCGAGTTGTGGATTCTCTGCGAACCGAAATGCAGAGCTTCGAGGACCCCGAGCAAGGTGGAGTGCCTCAGGAGATTTACGGGGAATATCTGGAAAGCTTCGAGCGATACAACGACTCCGTCGGCGTCTGGCAGGACCGGGCTGATAGCCTCCAGGCAAGGCGGGACCGATGCGCGGCCCTCGTGGAAGCCCACAACCAACTCAGCGACTCCATCAGCATGGTGCAGGAGGAGTGGAGGGCCGGCGGAAGCTAGGTCAGAAGCCTTCTTAGGTCAGGAGCCTCCCCGCCGGGCCACAAGAGGCTCCAGGGCAATTCTCACAGCCCGCTCCAGCCGACTCCGTTTCTGGAAGAGAGCCTCGTCCGGAACCTCGACCACCTCGTATTCTTCCGGCTCCGGCTCCCCGATGTAGACACCGCCCTCAAAATCGGCCCCCTCGATAAGCTCGATCCCTCCCCTGGCAGAATAGAGTCGTGCGCCGATGGTGTTCTCGATGCGAATCTCCAGGGAGAGCGCGGTGACGCGCCCGGAAGGATCCGGCACGTCCTCCGTCCCCTTCCCCCGAACGAAGAGATTGAGCAATCCTGAGAGGATCTTCGCCCCCGTGGAACGGGTTTCGCCCACCTTTTGCCTGATCCCGTCCCACCTGGCTTCATCGCCGTCGAACCGAGCTTGGACCCCGACCATGTCGGGGAAAAGTAAACCATCGACCCCGTATTCCTCTTCTAGGATCCGAAGGACGCGTTGCTCCACCGTGCTCGCAGGATCGTTGAGCTTGGCAGCCGCCAACGAATCCATGGCACTTTCGGCTCCACCAGTGACCCGTTCCCAGGCCCAATCCCATGTGTCGAGCGGGAGAGGATCAAACCCCGCCGCCAGCAGGTGCTCGTGGATGTCCCGAGTGAAGCCGCTGGCGATGGAGTCCGGTACTTCCAGGTCCTCCGGCACGGCCAAAGGTGCGATTACGACGGTCCTGAGTTCCGCCGCGGAATGAACCGCCTCTATCCCCTCAAGGCGATCTGGGTCAAGAAAGCGTATGGCCGTGGCCGCACCGGCGGGCATGCCACTCCACCCCACTTCCTCTGACACCTCTTCGTCAGAACCCAGGACAATACCGTGGGCGCCCAGTTTCCCTGCCCTCTTTCTAAGGGCCTCCTCGACTCGCCTGGCACTTTCGTCCGAAGCGTTCCCGTAGTTGAAGCCCACGGAGATCCGGGCCAGAGGTTGGTGTTTGATCCGGACCCGATTCTCACTGGAGAAGACGAATACCGACTCCGGTGCTACCGGCTCGAAATGTTGACCGGGCGGGCCCAGGGGAACGATCTCCGTCTTGGATTTGCATCCGAGGGCGATCAGGGCGAAGACCAGGCAGGTCGGGAAGCTTAGGCGCATGGAAATAATACCCGGGCCTGGAGGAGAAGGTCGCCGATGGAGTTTCATTGGTTGGGCAGACATCCTGGTTACCTCACCTCGGGAAAAGAGCAATCAGCGCCACTGGCACATTCCTCATTTTTTCGTCTACAGCACATGATGCAAGTACATGCTTTCCGGGAAGACGAAGATGTGGAACACCAACCAAACCGCCGACAACCCTCGTGCCGGCCAAACGGCATGGGGATACCTACTCACCAGCCAATAGCCCATAAGGAGCATCAGCGGGTCCGAGACGAACCGATTGGGCCAGAATTCCACTCCCTGGAACCAATAAGCCACCATCTGACCGGCCAGGCCCTCTTCGAGGTAGTGCTCCAGGGTCTCCCACAGGTAGGCCAAGAACAATACAACCATCAGGTCCAGTCGAATTTTGGTTCTCTTCGTCAGCTCCACGGTGGGATGGTGTTTCTTGAAATGCCTCCGATTGTCTTTCCTCACCGCGTAGCCGATTGAAAGACCACTCAAAACATGCTCGATGGTCCATACATCGAAGATGGCTGTCGTCTTCAGGCCCCACAGATGCTCAATCATTCGGGTATCGTTTTGACTATTCGGGAGGTGGCGTGGACGGTGACGTCTTTTTCGAAAAGCTGCCTGATGTCGAAACCCCACTCGGCCCTGCCGTCCACTACGGTATCGGCGTTCGATTCGAGGAGCTCTCCTGGCAGGGTAACGTGCAAATGAAAGCGTTGATCCCGGATCTTCATATCGGAGATCCGATACCGTTCATTCAGCCAGGCCAGCCTTCGATCGAACTCGATCAGGTCGGTTGCCGATAGATGGCACTCCTCTTGGAAGGTCTTTCTGAGTGCGTTCCGGGCTTCGGCCCGGTGGTCCTCTAGCCAAGTATCGTCCCAGGGGTCAAAATCCTCCAAAACCACCCCAGGGAATATGATCCAATCCGGTTCGATCCCCTCTTCAGAGAGTATCGCAGCCAGGGCTAGATCCCCCGAGACCTCGGAGCGCTCCAAAACCTCGGCGATGAGGTCGAGGACGATCCCCGTGGGATTCCCCTCTGAATCCCCACAAAACTGCTCACCAATCGGTATGGAAAAATCCAGGTCGCTCCAAAGGGAGGCCTCCACCCAAAGGGAAAAGTACTCCCGCGAGAGTTCCATCGGAGACGGGGCCCCTCTCATAATGAGGTCCTTGAATTCAGCCTGGTGCTGCCTAAGGACAGCGGTATCTCCAGCTTCC
>JASFVN010000400.1:0-4011 GCA_050049805.1 Gemmatimonadota bacterium | reverse complement strand
ATTCTCACGTACGCGTTGTCACTGCCATCGGCGAAGTACGAGGGTGACGAGGCGCGACTGCAGTTCTGGGAAGACTACCTGACCCAGGTCCGGGCCATCCCGGGCGTGGACGTGGCGGGCATGACTTCGGCGACGCCCATGGGAGGACATTGGGGTCAGTTTTTTCGGGCGGAGGGAGCACCGGAGTTGGGGCCCGACGATGTGGCGCCGGTCACCCTGAACCGGGTCGTGACGCCAGGCTATATGGAGGCCATGGGCATTCAGCTCCTGGGAGGACGGTTCTTCAACGAGTCCGATGGGCGGGACGAGGGCGCGTTGGCTGTAATCCTGAATCAGACCTGGGCCCGGTCGAACTTCCCCGACCAGGATGCCGTGGGTAAGAGAATACGGGCAAGTTGGGAGGGTGCCCCCTGGATGACCGTCGTGGGAGTAACGGAGGACACCAGACACTACGGTCTCGACGAAGAGATGAGGCAGGGAATCTTCCAGCCCCTGGCCCAGGAGCCCCTTTCGGCGGCCTCTGTCGTGGTCCGGACTTCCCTCGAACCCGTGAGCCTGGTCCCCCAGGTCCGCCGGTTGACCCGGGATGTCGATCCAGATGTGGCCGTTATCATGCCACAGACAATGGTGGAGATCCTCGACCAGTCTCTCTGGGGTCGAAAGATCGTGGCGTGGCTGTTCGGCGGCTTCGCGGTAATGGCCCTCATTCTGGCAGTGGGCGGGATCTACGGGGTCCTCTCCTACACCGTCAGTCAGAGGAAGCTGGAGATCGGAATCCGCATGGCTCTTGGAGCCCGAAACGGCCAGGTGCTTGGAGAGGTCCTGCGAAACGGGATGGTTCTGGTGGGTGCGGGTGCAGGTCTGGGACTGCTCGGCGCTTACGGCATGGCCAGGGCCATATCAAGCATTTTCTTCGGTGTCGGCACGGGGAGCGTGGTCCTCTACGGCACCGTGGTGGCGATACTCCTCATCGTGGGTGGGGTTGCGAACCTGGTCCCGGCTCGCAAGGCGGCCAGCGTCAGCCCTGTGGGCGCCCTCCGGTCCGGTGAATAGGCCTGGGGAGGGATGTCCGTCGGCGGGCCTCCAAGGAGGGGTCACTCCACCATGACCAATCTCAGGTCCATGACGTTCGTGAGGGTGGGGCCGGTAATGATCAGGTCGCCAAGGGGCTTGAAGAAGTTGTAGGAGTCGTTTCTGGCCAGGTGGGCTTCGGCGTCCAGTCCCAGGGATCGAGCGCGATCGAGAGTGGTCCCCTGGGCGAAGGCACCGGCGGCGTCAGTGGGTCCATCTGTTCCGTCGGTCCCGCAGCTCATGATCAGGACTCTCTCCAATCCCTCGATCTCCAGGGCCGAGGCCAGGGCGAACTCCTGATTCCTTCCTCCCTGTCCAGGTCCCTGTACGGTGACCGTCGTTTCCCCGCCGGAAATAATGCAGGCCGGGGGCGGAATGGGATTGCCTGAGCTCAGAACCTCCTTAGCGATGGCTGCGTGAACCCGGGCCACCTCCCTGGTTTCTCCTTCGACAAAAGTGGATAGAACCAGTGGGTTGTATCCCAATTCTCTTGCCGTATCTCGAGCCGCTCGGACTGCCATGGCATTGGAGCCGACGATGACGTTCTGGGTCCTGGCGAAGGCCGGATCCCGGTCTTTCGGCGTTTCCGGGAGCTCTCCCCGGGCTCCGGCTTCCAAGTGTCGAATAGCTGCCGGCGGGATGACGTCGGTGAGCCCGTAACGGTTCAAAATTCGGAGGCAGTCGTAATAAGTACTGGTGTCCGGGACGGTGGGACCTGAGGCGATGGTGTCCAGGTCGTCTCCGATGACGTCCGAGAGAATCAACGAGATAAGGGTGGACGGCCAGGCCAAGCCGGCGAGGCGACCACCTTTGATGCGAGAAAGGTGCTTTCGGACCGAGTTGATCTCGTGGATCGTCGCGCCGCAAAGAAGGAGACGGCGTGTGACGTCCTGTTTGTCCCCCAGGGTCACACCCTCCGCCGGAGCGGGGGAGAGGGCAGATCCTCCACCGGAGATCAAGCAAAACACCAGATCCCCCTCCTCCGTGTCTTCCAGGAGGCGGATCATCTCCTTGGTTCCACGGAGGCCTGCTTCGTCCGGAACCGGGTGCCCCGCTTCGATCACCTTGATCCCCCCCAGGGGAAAACGGTGTCCGTACTTCACGTTGATGATCCCCCCGGAGATCCGGTTTCCCAGAAGGTTCGTCAACGGCTTGGCCATGACCGCGGAAGCCTTTCCCATTCCCACCACCCGAACCTCCTTCGCCTCGGAAAGGGAATACGACTTCCCGGCCACCAAAAGGGTGTCCTGATCTCGCCGGACATGCCGCTCCACGGCTTCGACGGGGTTGGCGGCCTGGAGCCCCGATTGGAAGATGGTCAGAGCGTCCTCTCGCATTTTCGAACCAGACATGGGTCCCAGCCTCGCCGAGGGTTGCGGGTAGTCCGAGGTCCATGAGTGAGGGGCTGTCTACCCAGGTAAAGTAGTTGTCCGCTCCGAAATCCGCGCTAAGTGCCCCATTCCGGGAATGGGGTGAGGTACCGAGAGCGCCGGAGCGCGCCGCTGGCAAGGCGCGCGAATGAGCCGTACCCGCAGTGGTACGGCGAATGAGCGCAACGTCGCCAGCGGGGATGCAGCGGCGCTCGAATGCCATCGTATTTCCGGAATGGGGCACTTAGATTGCTCCTGATCCGAGATACCGTCCCCGGCCCGGAGATTTTCATGTTGGACCAGATCCTCGTTACCCTCGATGGGTCCGAATTCGGCGAGCACGCTCTTCCCTTTGCCGAGTCCATAGCTGCAAAGACCGGTGCCTCGGTCAACCTGTCTCATGTGAGTTGCTGCGATCCCCCCACTGACCTCCTCCAGAACACGCCCTTCCAGTACGAAGGCGTGAGCATGGAGGCCTATGAGGAAAAGCACGCCGAGGAGCAACGGAAGTACCTGAAGGAAAAGGCGGCGGCCCTCAAGGAGACTCTCCCCGGATCGAGGGTGGACTCCACTCTTCTGGAGGGGTACGTAACGGAGGCCATCGAACGACACGCCGGGGCCATCGCTGCAGATGTGGTCATCATGACGACTCACGGGCGTACGGGGGTCAGCCGGGCCTGGCTCGGGAGTGTGGCGGATTCACTGGTGCGACACAGCAACTTCCCTCTCTTCGTCATCCGGCCTCTCGACGACGGGCGGAGTTTTCCGCACCCACGGTTCGATCACTTCCTGGTGCCTCTGGATGGGACCCCCATCGGCGAGAAGATCCTTGTACCCACGGTGGAACTCGGGAAAGCCATGGGAGCTCGGTTTACGCTACTGCATGTCGTTTCCCCCCACGTCACTGTTGGCGCGAGGGTGTCCCCCCTTCCTGCCGGTCACTTGCAGGAGAGGCTGGCCAAGGCCGAGGAGTATCTTTCCGGCGTGACGGAGCGCCTGAGGGATCATGGGATCGAAGCGGAGCCCCTCATCGAGTCCCACTACGCCCCGGCCAGGGCCATACTGAATACGGCGGAGGCGCAGGACGTGGATCTCATAGCCATCGCCACCCATGGATATACCGGGGTGAAGCGGGCCCTTCTGGGAAGTGTCACCGACAAGGTCTTGCGGGCATCGAGGTGGCCGCTCCTGCTGGAGCGTCCCAAGCCCGACGAGGAAGCGGCTTAGTGTCAGAGATCCGGCGGTCTTCCTAGGAGAAGACTCCCCGAATGTAGTCCCGCATATAGGTGTTCTCCACTTCCACCTTCTTCCGGGTGGCGTTGACCACGTCCCCGATGGAGAGGATCCCCTGCATCCATCCCTGGTCGACAATAGGCAGATGACGAATGCGGTTCTTGGTCATGATCTCCATGACGTTGTCCACGGTGTCGTCCAGGAGGGCCACGACTACGTCCTTCGTCATGACGTCTCCGACCTTCATGGCGGCCATGGCGGACGGGTCGGCGGCTGCCAGGCGGAGGATGTCGCGCTCGGTAAGGATTCCCTCAACGACCTTCTCCTGAGCGACGAC
>JASFVN010000399.1:0-4016 GCA_050049805.1 Gemmatimonadota bacterium | reverse complement strand
GGTTCATACGAATTCCTCCTGAGAGTGTTGGGACAGAGGGAATTGTCCTTTGGTTGTGCATTTGTGTGCCTTCGGCAGCCAGGCAGTCTCAGGAGGGGAGACCCAGCGGCTTTGCGTCCCGGCCTCGCGGCCGGTATGCCTTTGTCGGGGGGGACTTATATGTAAAGGCCTCGACGCGATGGCCCTCGGTCCAAGGGCCGTAACCCTCAGATCAGGTCGCGTCGAGGCCGAGTCTGACCACCCGCGCTCTCGTCATTGCCATGCTCCGCATAGGGAGAGGGAGGCCAACCTTCTGGTGAGAGAAGGCCTGGCGGTTTCAATTTTTCAACTAGGAATTGAAACCTAATCCGCAGGCGTTATTTGCGTGTTAGTTGTCCGTTATGCCGGAACGGGAGCATGAGACAGTGACTAACCTGTGACATTTCGGGAGGTGCCACGGCCCAACAAACCGCCGCGCGCTGGAGCTACTTCTGGTCGCTGGGACGTCGCAGATGGGGCTCGGGGGTCCTCTTCCAGGTTCCCCTGCGATCCCCAAACCACTGGACGACCTCCTCCATCTGCCCCGCGGCCAACCTCTCCATCAGCTCCAGGGTCTTGGGGGAGGGCTCGGTTTCCAGGTCGGCAATCATGCGTTTCCGAAAGGCTTCCATCTCGGCCAGGGCCACGCCCCGGTTTTCGGACCAGGCCAGGAGAGATCCGATGCGGCGAATGATGAACTCGTCGTAGGGTTGGTGGCGACGGGCCCTGCGCCACCAGAAGATGGCCGTCGACGAGTCCTCCCTTCCTTCCGCCTGGTGGGCCAGGTCTCTTGCGGCGCTGGCGGCGACCTTCCTGAGGTCCGTCCTTCGTTCGTCGGCCCAGCTGTCGAAATCGGGGCAGCCCTGGAGATTGAACCCGAGCAGGAAGTCGTCCTTGTAATATGCCAGAGCCGTTTCGGGAAGGCCGTCTGCAATGGCCCGGGTGAATGCGGTCACATCGCATGAGAGATTCTGCCGGTTGACCGCGAGGTCCTCGTTTCCGTTGGCGTGCACGATGCCCGGTCCAAGCTCACGTCGGATGATGTGAAGGGTTTGGCGTAGGGCGTTTCGGCCCCGGGGTCCATCCGACTCCGGCCAGAAGACGGAGGTGACCTCGTCCCTGCGGTGTTGACGTTCGGAGGCGCCGCAGGCGAGATAGACCAGAAGAGCCAGACCTTTGCTCCTCCGCTCCATGCTCTCCACGCGAGCACCATCGTCATCGACCAGCTGCGGGTCGCCGAAGGTAAGGATTTTCAACACTGAACCTTGAGAGTCCGGGCCACAGAAAACAAAAAACCGGGGATTGCCCCTATTCTTTAATACACAACAGATGTTTCTGAGGGGCAAGAGAAGGTTTCTCTAAGACTCGAAATAAATAACCAGGCGTTTGATTCCTACGCCGCTCCGGTAGGCTCCAACTCCAGGTTGGTGACCTCCTCCGTCACCTGGAAGTCATACTCCGGGTACTCGTACACCGGCATCCGGGGCTCCGTCTCACCCAGGGAGTATCCGAACACGTCTTCGTATTCACCGATGTCTTCACCGATCTCATCCAGTTGCCGGAGGTATTCGCTGATGGACTTGGATTCGATGATGACCACCTTCCCCATGCGGTCGATGATGGGACTGTGGGCACGGGTCCGGTCGTGGTCGAACTCCAGGATCCGCCGGCCGTACCGTGTGATCCCGATGGTGCGGAAGGTGAGGCTCTTTCCCACGGCCGGGAGGTTCAGGACGCTCCGGTCCGTGGCCAGGAAGGGAAGGCCGGCATCCTCTCTGAGGGCCTGGATGTTCTCTACCATGGCCTCGGCCTCAAGGGGGAAGGTCCGGATTCGGTCGTAGAACTCCGGTGGAACCTGCCCGACGACCTTCTCCTCCTCTTCTTCCTGGACGACCCGGGCGATGGGAGCGTAGGCGAAGTTGTTCTCCATGTAGCCCTTCACCACGAAGGTGTAGTAGGGCAGGACACCCGCTTCATTCAGAGCCTGCCGGAGCTTCGCCGAGTGCCCCCTCCGGGAGGCCGCTGCCGTACAGACCAGTTGGTTCGTCACCGTCCACCCGGCTCCGATCAGGCGCGCCACCGCCTTCTGCGCCTCCGGCGTCACCTCCATGGGGGCCTCGAAATGGGTTTGGATGATGAACTGCTTCACGCCGGCCTCCGATGCCTCGGCTTTGAAGTCGGCCAGGATCTTCGCCAGCTGGGGAGTGACACGCTGAGGTAGATAGACGGGCAGCCGCGTGCCCAGCCGGACCCGTACCAGCTCGGCCCACTTTTCCCCGTCCGGCCGATCTCGGTTGGCGGCCTTCTTCTCCCGGGCCGTCTCCAGGACCGCGTCCAGGATCTTCTGCAGGGAGGCGTCGGAGCTCATGAGAGCGTCGCCGCCGGTAATGAGGATGTCCCGAAGCTGGGAGTCGTCCCGGAAGTAGCCCATAAGCTCCGGAAGCTTCTCCGACCAGGTCGCCCGGGGCTTCAGCGCCTCCAGGTCGAAGTTGAAGCGGCCCCGCTGGAAGTCGAACATCCTCTGGCACGAGGAGCAGAGGCCCCCGCAGGCACGTCCCACGGTGTCGGGAATGAGAATGGCTACGTCGGGATAGCGCCGGTGCACGTTGTCATAGGGTGGCAGGAGCCAGCCGGCGGCGTTGGGCTTGCCCGGCTCCACCAGGTCCTCCTTCTCCCAGGCCACGATGTGGCCGAACTCCTCCACCAGTTGGGTGGAGTAGGTCACGTAGTACCGGATGGCCAGGTCGGCTCCGATGGCGAAGTAGGGGACCCGGACGTGGAGAAGGCTCAAATAATAAGGATTCACGAAGAATGGGATCCCGGCGTCCCGGGCCCGGTAGAGGACCTTCATGGTGTCCGGGTCCAACGAGTTGCCCAGCATCTCGTTCAGCAGCTCCGGGGACCGGACGGCGAAGGTCAGGTGGAAGTGCATGTCGTGCCACCACTCCCGGGCCTTCTCCAGCTTGTCCTCCTTAGACATGCCGGCGTCGAACCGAAACTTCCGGCTGGAGATCTCCCCCCGGTCCATGCGTTCGATGATCAGGCCGAGAATCCGGTCCCGGTTTTCCTCCCGGAGAAGGACGATTCGAGGGTCCAGGCCCGACGGGTACCGGGCCATCCAATCCTCCACCTCGTTCCGATCCGGCAGGCTCCGCTCGCTCCTGCCCGTGAACTGCCGGAAGAGATGGAGCATGTCCTCGAAGAACCCGGGCTTGGCCCCGCCCGTCCCGTGGTGCACCGCCAGCCAGAGGAGCCGGAAGGGGTTGCTGACAGCCAGCTCGCCCCGGAGGTTCAGATCTTCGAACTCCCTTCCGGCGTTGTCGATGTAGTCCAGGATGCGAACGGCGGCGAAGTCCTTCCACTCCAATGCCCGGAAGTCTTCCCGGGTCGGGTGTTCGCTGGCGTAGAAGGAAAGGGCCGCCGACCGGTTTCGGATTTCGTCCAGCACCCAATTGCGAACCCCCACCAGGGCCTCGGTCTCGTTCATGGCTTTGCGCATGATCTCTTCGAGGTGGGGGTTTTCGTTCAGAAGGCGCTGAAGCAGGCGGTGGGATTTTACGGTGATGGCGATGCGGTCGAGCTCGGCGATGGTCGTCATGACGACACCTGCCTCTTTTTCCAGACAATACTTCAAAAACGCTCGTTCAGAAGATCCACCGAAAGATGCGAAGGGCCCAGTCCATGGCGGCCATGAGGGTCGGGAGGAGCGTCAGGCCCACGGAGAAGGTCAGCCCCATCCGGAAGAGGGCCGGCCCCGTCGGGAGGACCTTCCCCCTGCTCAGCTTCTCGATGGTCGTCTCCGCCACCGGCCCCAGGAAATAGCAGACATTGGCCAGGACCCCGAACCCCAGGATGGGTGCCCAGCTCCATATGAGGCTGTGGGACGAGGGTGGAAGGGACATCAGGAGGCTGAAGATTCCCAGGGAGGCGAAGCCCGATGTGCCCACGATGACGTTGTACTTCCACCGCCGGGCCTCCCACCACTTGAGGATTCCCAA
>JASFVN010000114.1:0-12589 GCA_050049805.1 Gemmatimonadota bacterium | reverse complement strand
TCAATGAAAACCCGGACCACAACACCGACTACACCGGTGGCCCACCGATTACGGACCCAAACCTTCGGGCAGCCAGCGGCATCGGCAGCTTCGTGATCCGGGAGGGATGGCGAAGAAGGAGCGGGCTCCTCATCCCGAAAAAGGCCTGCTGGTTCGATGAGTGGAACCCCCAGGGCTTCCCGGAGAGCGCATGGGTGTGGGGGTACGCCTGGCAGGGGCTGTATCGATCGGAGTTCTGGGTCAAGCTGGAGTCACGAGGATTCCCCGAGGTGGAGCACATCATCAATGGCGAACTGGACCTGGGTGAACTCTGGATGAAAGAGGGAGGGACCTTCGTCCGGAAACTGCAGCTGGACGGCGAGCTTCACCATGAGGACGGTCTTGCCCTCATCGGTTGACCAGTCGCAGGATAGCAGTGGTTCTTGTCTCGGGCCCCCGGCGGGTGGATCGGGGGCCCGACTCTTGAGTAAAACAGTCATGGAAATGCCGCCCCCCTCCCAACGGCGGCTCGAGGAAACCAAACGACCTCAACCGTGCCTTCGAAAGGGACCCCTAATGAAGAGCCTTGCCAGGTACGCATCGCTTTGCCTTTGCGTACTCGTATCTCCTCCCCTCCCCATCCGGGCTCAGGAACAGCCCGTTTCCGCCGCCACCATCGGCCTGGACGAGGCCATTCCGGCGGACCCCGCCGTTACAGTGGGTGAGCTTCCCAACGGACTGCGCTTCTACATCCGCGAGAACGACGAGCCGGAAAACCGGGCCGAGCTCCGATTGGTGGTGAATGCCGGATCCATCCTGGAGGAGGATGACCAGCAAGGCCTGGCTCACTTCCTGGAGCACATGGCCTTCAACGGTACTACCCACTTCGAGAAGCAGGAGCTGGTGGAGTACATGGAGTCCATCGGCATGCGCATCGGCATGGGACTCAACGCGAGCACGAGCTTCGACGAGACGATCTATGTCCTCCGCGTACCCACGGATTCCCTGGAAGTCCTGGAGAACGCCTTTCTGATCCTGGAGGATTGGGCTCACGGACTGGCCTTCGAACCCGAGGAGATCGACCGGGAACGAGGCGTGATCGTGGAGGAGTGGCGCCTCGGAAGGGGGGCCGCTGCCCGGATGAGGGACGCCCAATTCCCCGTATTGTTCGAGGGGTCGAGGTACGCGGAGCGTCTCCCGATCGGCGACATGGATGTGGTGCAAAACTTCGAACACGAGACTCTCATCCAGTTCTATCGGGACTGGTACCGCCCGGACCTCATGGCTGTCATCGCCGTAGGAGACTTCGACGGCCATCACGTGGAAGAGCTCATTCGGGACCACTTTTCGCGACTGGCGGTGCCGGAGAACCCCAAGCCCCGGAGCATTTCCCCCGTCCCGGACCATGAGGAGACCCTCTTCGCCATCACTACCGATGAAGAGGCTCCCATCTCGAGCGTGAGCCTCTACTTCAAACAACCCATCCAAGAACAAGGGACGGTGAGAGCCTACCGCCAGGAAATCGTGGAGGGATTCTTCAACTCCATGCTGAACCAGCGGTTGAGCGAGTTGGCTCAGGAAGCAGAGCCGCCTTTCCTTTCCGCACGCTCCAGCCAGGGGAATCTGACCCGATCGAAAGGAGCCTACATCCTCAGCGCCACCGTAGACGACGACGGAATCGTGCAGGGGCTGGAGGCCATCCTCACCGAGGCGGAACGGGTGGCCCAACACGGGTTCACCGAGGCCGAGCTGGGGAGGGCAAAAGAAAATGCCCTCCGAAGCATGGAGCGATCATACGAGAGCAGGGACACTCGATCCTCCAGCAGCTTCGTCGGAGGGTTCATCGGGAATTTCCTTCAAGGCAGCCAGATCGGTGATATCGGATTCAGGTACGAACTCTACCAGCGGTTCGTTCCTGAGATCACGGTGGAGGAGGTCAACCGCCTGGCACGGGATTGGATCACGGAAGAGAACCGGGTAATCCTGGTAAACGCTCCGGACAAAGAAGACCTCGCTGTACCGACAGAGGGCGAGTTGTCCTCGATCATCGAGGCAGTAAATGCCCGGGAGTTGGAACCCTATACGGAAGATCTGGCGGACGAGCCTCTCCTGGCGACTCTACCCGAGCCCGGGACCATCGTTGTAGAAAGGACCGTCGACACGGTGGGTGTCACGGAATGGGAGCTTTCCAACGGCGCGCTGGTCGTCCTCAAGCCCACCGACTTCACCGACGATCAAATCATCTTCCAGGCGTTCAGCCCAGGAGGATCATCCCTGGTGGACGATGGAGACTACCTCCCGGTGTCCAGCGCCGGCTCCATTATCAACGGGTCAGGTGTGGGGCCCTTCGACCCCATCGACTTGGGGAAGAAGCTCACGGGAAAGGTGGCTTCGGCCAACGCCTCCATAACGGAGTTGGAGGAGGGGCTCTCGGGGTCCGCTTCCCCTCAGGACCTGGAGACCATGTTCCAGCTTGCCTACATGAGATTCACGGATCCCAGGGCCGATACCACCGTCCTGGTCTCGAATCAAAACCGGATGCTGGCACTCCTCGAGAACTACCGGGCCAACCCCATGGCCGTCTTCTCCGACACGCTCCAAGCCACCATGACCCAGGGCCATCCCAGGTCTCCCCTCATCAGTGAAGAGGTCATCATGGCTACGGACCTGGAGGCCTCCCTGGAGTTGTACAGAGACCGCTTCGCCGACGCCAGCGATTTTACCTTCATCTTCGTGGGGGACCTGGACGTGGAAGCCATGCGGCCCCTGGTGGAGACGTACATCGCCTCTCTCCCCTCTTTGAACCGGGTGGAGCGTTGGAGAGACGTGGGGCCCACGCCCCCTAAGGGTGTCATCGAGAAGGCAGTCTACAAAGGGATGGAGCCCCAAAGCCAATCGGTGTTCATCTTCACCGGGGACTTCCAGGATTCCAGGACAAACAGAAACGACTTCTCCGCCATGAATACGGTCCTCCAAACGAAGCTTCGGGAGAGGATACGAGAAGAGCTCGGCGGCACCTACGGTGTCGGAGTCAGCGGATCAACCGACTGGAGGCCCACCGGTGAGTACTCCATCGCCATCCAGTTCGGGTCGGATCCCGAGAGGGTGGAAGAGCTGAAGGAGGTGATCTTCCAGGAGATCCAGCTCCTTCAAACCCTGGGGCCCGACGCGGAGGACCTCGCCAACTCCATCGAAGCCCGGCGAAGATCACGGGAAACCAACCTCGAGTCGAACAGCTACTGGGCCACGCAGCTGGCGGAAATGTACCGGCGGGGCCAGGACCTGAGCTATTTCTGGGACTTTGAGGCAAGCCTCGAAGAAGTGACGCCCGAGTCGGTGAGAGCGGCGGCCCAACGTTATTTCGACCTGGAAAACTACGTGCGGGTCACGCTCTACCCCGAGTCCATGAAAGGTGGTGGATCTAGCGCCCCCACCAGTAGCTGACCTTCAGAGCAAATACGTTCTCCGGTGGAATGCTCCAGAGATCCTGGGCGTCCTCCAGGAGGTCCGTCTCTCCGTATTGTGCGGTCCCGAACCGGCGCTGCTGCCAGACCAGGTACACGGTGGAACCCGGGCGGTATTCCCAACGCAGAACGGCGTTACCCCGGAGGGAACGGACGTTGAAATCCGGATTGGGCAAGGAAAAGGCTTCGGCCGCTCCGCTCCCATCGGGATCGATCTCGTAACCACCAGCTGTCTCCGATATGGTTCCCCGTTCTTCGCCGTAGACGTCCCAGTCCCATTTCCGAGGTTGGTGGAGCTCTTTGAACCCCTGGTAGTCACCCCTGGCCAGAAAGGGTTGCATGTAGAGCTGAAGGCTCAAGCGGGGGGTGAAGGTCCAGCTGACGCGGGTATCCAGGGACAGAACGGTCTGGTCCAGATCGCTGAAGACATACCGGGTGCCATAGGTTCGGTGGGCCGACTCGTCGGATACGGCTCCGACGTACTGAGCCACCGCGAAGGTTCTTCGAAGGGAAGGCTCCAGGCTCAACTCCATGGCGGGGACAGGCCGCACCGTCAACCCCACGCTGGGCATGATTCCCCACCCACCCCGGGCGTTTCGGGCATAGGTGAAGTTCCCGTTGAAGCTGTAGGACCTCCTCTGGTCCGTTGAAACCCATTGCGAGACGGACCATCCTGCAGGGGTCCGAGCCACGGGCCCCCCCCGGGTCATGCGATCATCATCGGTCTCGGGATGGGCGCTGATGGCCGTGGAAGACATCCAGAAGTTGGACCACTGCTGGACGCTCCCAAGGAATACGCTGGCTCCAACCAGATCCCCGTCGAAGTTCCACTCGGCACGGGGCATGAAATCGATCTGGTAGAACCGGGTAACGGAATCTGGCTCCATGTCCCGGTACTGCATGCCAAAGCTCATGTCCCAGGAATCCACCCGGGTCTCGAATCCCAGGTCGTTGGCCTCGAACCCGGGACTTTGGGCCTGCATCAAGATGGAGCCGAGCCAATGCTCACCGGCTCGCTTCCCTGCAGAAAGAGAGCCCCTCCATCCATGTAGGCTTGTCCGCTCCGGGTCCACGGAAACATGACCGGCGTCGGGACGCTGCCAATACCGGGCTGGTGCCTTTTGAGTGAGGAGGATGGCCTCCTCGCTGCCTTGGACCCGACTCCCGGTGAGGGTGCCGTTCAAGAACCACTGCCGGTTGCTCCACATGTGGTTGAAGTCGATTCCGGCTACATAGGCAGCGGAGTGGAGGACGGCGTTCAGCGCCTCGTCGGAAAGGTCACGGTTCACTGCGGTGAAGATCCCGCCAAGGGTGGAGCTGCCTTCCCGGAAATCCCGGCGGGCCCGGCCCACCAGGTAGTTGGAGAGGGGCTCTACTACGGCGCTATGCTTGTCTCCGGCCAGATCCAGGTAGCGACCCTCCTCCTCCTGGGTTACGGCTTCCATCAACCCCACGGACCACGCCCCCGCCCTCCCACTGACCTTCATGGCTCCGGCGATGGTGCTTTGGTCAGGTACATCGATGAAGCGCGCGCCTGATGCGTACAGATTCCTCTGAGGCGCCCGCCCCACCCTTCGGGAATAGAAGAGCTCCCCGAGGTCAGACTGGTTGAGAGCGAATCCGGGAAAGCCGTAGCGGAAAATCTCAGCACCCTCCACGAAGAAGGGCCGGCGTTCCGGGAAGTAGGTCTCGTACTGGGTGAGGTTCACCACAGCCGACCTGGCCAAAATCCGGATTGATGGTGGCATCCAGGGTGAGGTTGGAGGTGATGCCATACTTCAGGTCCAAACCCGCTGCGTAGAACTGCTCGGCACCCCCCCGGAAAGGGTCATCCGGGTGAACATCGAGGTGTTCGGAACGGCTGGTTGCGTAGGGGAGGAGCTCGAGATCGCTGGGCGCTTCGATCCGACCCAGGCCGGTAAGATGGCCGTAGCGGTGGGGCCCCGAGGCCTCGGTCCGAGGCGTGAAGGCGAAGTTCGCGACCTCCTGTTTCCTGGCAATGAAGCGGGTGAACTGGATTCCCCAAACCGGGTCGTCGGACGTTTCGAACCTGAGTTGGGAGTAGGGGATCTTCCACTCTGCATACCACCCCTCCTCGTCCCGGGAAGCAGCTCCTTCCCAGACCGGATCCCACCCGAAATCGTACTCGCCATCGGTTCCCAGGGCTGCATCCTGGTAGGCACCGGAGGGAGTGAGGGTGAACGCGTAAGAGGTGTTGTGATCGTGCCGGGAATCGAGGTTGACGTAGAAATAGTCGAAATCCGAAACCACGTCGCGACGCACCAACGTCGCCCTGATTTTTTCCGGCTCCGAGTCGAAGAGCCACGCTGCGATGTAGAGGGCGTCGGGCCCGGCCAGGACCCTGACCTGGGTTCTCTCGGAAGCGGGATCGCCTTCCTCCGGCTCCCTCTGCCTGAAGTCGTCGAAGACCGGCGCATTCTGCCAGGCCGTTTCATCGGGGACGCCGTCGATCTCGAGGGATCCCGTTAGACGACCGGCAACGATGGTCGGTGCCATGGTCTCGTGATCGTAGACCTCCCCATTAGTTTCCCTGTGGTCGACTTGTGCACTCTGCTCTTGAGCGTGGGCCCCTTCCGGAGAGAAGAGCAAGACCAGGACAAGCACGAAGACGAACAGCAGGAGGGGAACAGCCAGTAGACACTGCCAGGAAGCCGAGGCTGGTGGGCGATGGCACGACATGTTCAGGTCCATGGTTCGAGACATGCTCCCAGAGTGGTGCATACTCTCCTACGTACATCCACCACCGATCTGTCATCGCAGCCGAGAGCAGGTGCCCACCATCGGCCCGTCGGTCACTAAGTAAGATGCCCTGGGCCCTCTTCAGGTTGGCTAAGTATCTGTCAGGGAGATGTCAGGGATTGAACCGGGGGGGAAAGTGCCCCCGGGTAGTGGGAACCGGTCGGGAGCTGTGCTGGAGTTGGCAAGGCTGAGCGAAGCGGCCGGCCGCCACGATGAAGCTCGAAGATACTGGGAAAGGTTCCTCATCATCACGAGGAGTGGAGATCAGGACCTTCCTCAAGTCGTTGAGGCCAGGGAGACCTTGGCTCGCTTGACCGAATAGGTCGGGTGGTGCTAAGTGCCCGAATCCGGGTTTCGGTTTTCCTTTCTCATCTCAGCACGGACGCTACTCCCACCTGATCCTGGAATCCAGGTTGGCTTCGATCTCTCGCCGGGTCCTCCACACGGGACGCATCCTCTTTTCGCTGAACAGCTGGAGCTGATCGGTCCGGTGGCTCGATCCCGGCTGGCTGGCGTTCCCATACCCGGTCACGGCCATGGCTCTGATGGAGTCTCCGAATTCCACCGCCAAAACGAACGAATCGCCTCCGCCGATTTGATACTTCCCGTCCTCCGCCGGCCCGTAGCCCGCTGCCCGGAAGACGCCGGCGGGCCCGGTCATACCGTTGCCCGGGAGATCCAGATTGTCTCTCCTGACTCTGTACACGTCTCCGAAGGGCACGTCCAAGGAACCGTATCTGCTGCCAACGGCCTCGCTCGCCTCCGCCAACACCTGAAGAGCCAGGGCAGCATCAGCCAGGCCGGCAGGTGTCCCCATGGGATCAGAGGGATCCCACGGGATGGCGAAGGCGTTGCCCCTGGTTCGATTCCAGAAGTTCTGCGCCCATTCCAAGAAGAGGACCGCCCCGCGGCTATCCACGTCGGCGTTTCCGTCCCAGCTCTCCAGGACCTCGGCGGCGGCTAGAACCTCCTCGCCACCGACCTCCCGAGCCGCCGCCACCAGCCCGGGAAGCAATCGATCCGCAGCCTCCATATGGGTGGAGTGTTTGTACTCCACCAGCTCATCGAAGGTGATGGACTCGTCTTCCATGAGCATGCGAGCCGAGCGCTGGGCCCGGGGATGCATGAACTCCGGCGCCGTATAGGCCGCATAACGAGCCGGATCCATTCCTGCCGGTTGCGGGAAAGTGGTGGTCCACGGGGGATCATTGGCATTCTGGAGCCATCCCGACTCCGGATCGATGGCCTTCGGGAGGTCGGAGTATCGGTGGTACTCGGTCCAAAGCGTCTCAGAGGTGTTTCCCTGGATCGAGCCGGCCCAATAGGCCACATCGCCCTGGGCCCGAACGGGAATCAGCCCGTTGAAGAGGTGCATGATGTGCCCATCCCGGTCAGCATACATGGTGGTGAACATGGGCATCTGCAGCTGGGCCATGGCCGCCTCGAATTCCTCCAGGTTCGTGGCGCTGAGCATGTCGTAGTACTGCCGGAAGACATGAGCGCTCTCCAGGCCGGCAACCCTCAGCGCATAGGCCTTGCCACCCCCCGTGCCCAGGACAGGGCCGTGGAGGGAGCGCAGGATGGTGAGATCCCTCTCGACCAGGGACCCGTCCTCTCTTAGAACCAGCAACGTCTCGGTGCTGCTCTCGAACTCCCGGATCTCTCCATCGAAGAGGTATCCGTCTCCCTCCAGTGTCAGCTCGTAGAGGTCGGAGCCGTCGTACGTGTTCACGGTGTGAGTCCATCCCAGGCGGTCATTGAAGCCGACCGTGATAAGGGGCATTCCCACCAACGTGGCGCCGTAGGCGTCGAAGTCCGGTCCCACCAAGTGGTTCTCGAACCAGAGGAAGAAGTCGCTCCATGGAAGGTGGGGGTTTGCCAGGAGCAAGGCGTTGCCGCTGGCCGACCGTGATGGCCCAATGGCCCAGGCGTTGGAGCCAGGAGGGCCCTCGCCCAAGGTTTCCTCCAGGAGACTCGCTCTCAGGGAGCGGGGCACCTGGGTGGGGGAAGCCACGAAACTGAAGTGGATGACCCTCAGGAGATGGGCCAGGGCGTCTTCCGTCGTAACGGGAAGCACCACCTCCACCTCGTCGGAGATAGCGTCGGCATGTACCTCCGCGTAGTCATTCATCCCGGCTACGAACGCCTCCAGGTACCCACCCATGGCCGGTTCCTGAATCCGGGCCCATTCCCCGGCGAGAGCAGGGATCCCCAGGGTTCGGGCGTCGACGTCGGAGGAGAGGTATTCCTGCCCCCAGTACTCCGCGGCCCGCCCCCGAGCCTGGCCATAGAGCCTCAAGATCAGATCGCCGTGGGCCTTCATCTGGGCCCAGCCCTGCGCCTTGAACATGCTCTCCGCGTCTGAGGCGAAGATGTGAGGAACGCCGTAGGTGTCCCACAAAAGCTCGGTCCCCGTTCGCCGCTGGCAGGAGAGGACGGCAAAAATCAGGAGAAGGAGGAGGAGCTGGACGATGCCGGATGGAGGGCGACGGCCGTGCATGGAGCTATCCTCTCGTTCAGGGCGGAGGAGAAGGATCCGTAGACCAGCAATGAGGGGGGCCGCATCACAGAAGTCAACCACTGGAAGAATGGCGGCCCTGGGAGCTATCTTTGCGGCAGGATTTGTGTTTGGGCCACGAAGGGCTTCCGGAGCCCAAGATTCGGACCGGTTCATTCACGGAGGATCAGCGAGATGCCCACCTACGACTACGCCTGCAAGAAGTGCGGAAAAAGCTTTCAGAGAGTGGAGAAGATCTCCCAGCACGGCACGAAGAAGATCAAATGCCCGGCATGCAAGAGTACACGGGTGGAACAGGTCTTCGGCAGCGTGTTCGTGAAGACCTCGAAAAAGAGCTGATTCTCAGATCATACCGATCCGGACACCGGGTGTCTTCGCCTCCGGATCCTGATCAAGCCTCGGCCAGCCCCCGGCCGGCGTTGATCAATGCCACTACCTTCCGGAGAACCATCTTCCTGGCCTTCAGCCTGTCCCGGAAGTCCATGGAATCGGTGTCGGCGATTTCCATGCGCAGATCCGAGAGATAGCTCTCGAGAACAACCTTCAGGACTTCGGCCTCGGCAGGTTGTAGATCGATCTTGACCATGGCCCCCTCCTTCTCTCCCATGGCCGGTGAAGGGAGCAGCCGACTCCCTTACGTATGTCTTACACCGGGCCACCCGGTTTTGTTGACCGGATCTTCGTTCGGCATCTGCCGCCCCCTACTCCCCCCCCTCCCCGGAAAACCTCTTGTACAGGAGATACGTCCCCAGGAAGGACCCGACAAAAAGGATGGCCGGTATGACGACGGTCCAGATCATCCCCCCGATGGGCGGATCGGCCGGAAGTGGGGCCATGAATCCAGTCATCATTTCTCACCCCCTTGGTGCCGCTTCTTCCACCCGTACCAGGCCAGGGCCATCCCTAGCAGGGAGGCCACGTAGGCGATGCTCATTCCGATGACGGTGACGAGCCCTTGGTCCATGATCAAGCCTCCCCTCCGGAACCCGCGGGCTCCGCTTCCGGTTGCCAGCGAACCCCTCGTTCCAGTTCTTCCAGATATTTCGCCTGCCGCTGTTCATACTCTGCAGAGACCGCCTTCAGTTTCGGATCGATCACCCAGTAGATGACGACGGTACCGAGGATAGCCAGGGTCGTCAGGACGATTCCACCGGGGCGGAGGACCAGAAGGGATGCCACACCGATCATGAAAAAGGCCATCACCAGGGGAGAGAGAGCGATGACGACCCAATCCTCCCGGGTCCACTCCTCGGCTTCTGCCGCCGACCAGCTCCGCTTGATGAGAGGGCGTGGCGAGGGCGGCCCATCCCTTTTCTCTTCCCTTCCGGCTCTTTCTTCATCGATGAGCCCTCTCCGAACAGCCTCCCGATGGACCGGCCCCCACCACCCCAGGGGGCGGGTCTGGAGGTAGTACCGTACCAGGTGATCCATGTCCTCGGGCTCGGTCAGGAGTGTCGCCGGAAGAAAGATCACGGCCCCCAGCCCCATGAGGAGCCAGAACTGCAGGTAATCGGGCAGGGGAGGAAACACTCCGAAAGCCGGGAGGATCCAGACCACCAGCCAAGCTACTCCCAGGTTGGCGATCCAAGCCGACAGGTAGCCCCAGGCATTGAACCGCCACCACACCACCTGGAGGATATTCGGAAGCCAGATCCCCGCCATCATGAGCCAGAGGGCGAAGATGAGCCACTGGGTGATCTCCTTCATCATCATACCGTAGAAGAAGGACCCGACGAGGAGAACCGCCGTGGCCAGGCGGCCTACCCACACCAGGGTCGCCTCTGAAGCATCGGGCTTCAGATACCTCTGGAAGAGATCCCGGGTGAAATACAAAGCCCCCAGATTCAGATGGCTGGAGATGGTGGAGAGATGAATGGCCAGGATGGCGGCGAAGAAGACCCCCACCAACCCGGCGGGAAGCAACTCGAACCCGAGCCGGAACCACCCCAGCTCGTAGTCGGCGGCGTCCACGATTCCCGGGGCAAGAACGAAGAACGCCAGGATGGATGCTGCCCAGAATCCGTTACGGATCAGGGTGATGGCTCCTCCGGCCCAGATTCCGTAGGAGGCATCTCTCACCGAGCCAGCCGACTGGATTCGCTGGGCCTCGGGATACCAGTCGATACTGGTACCCATACCGAATCCTCCCACCACAGCAATGACGAGCATCGTCAGCCACCAGGCTGCCGGGAAGTCCCCTGTAAAGAGCCCCGTGAAGGCGAAGGCGTTCATTCGCCAGCCCTCCCCCATCTCTACCAGACGGCCGGCCAGATCCGAGGGCCCTCCTACCGCAGCGATCCCCACCAGCGAGACAATCAGGATTGCGAAGATCGCCACGATCCCCTGGAGGAAGTCGCCCATGACCACTCCCCAGTACCCTGCTACGAGGGTATACGCCGCGGTGATGAGGGTGGGGAAGACCAGGCCCACCCAGACCGGCCACCCGAAGACGAGAGCCCCGACCTTGCCCATGGCCATGCCCACCCAACCCAGGATGAACATGTTCATGAACACCTGCCACCCGGCCAGCCAACCTCTGAGCAGTTCAGCCCCGAAGCCACCGAAGCGGATCACCTGCCATTCCGCCTGGGAGTAGGCCAAAGAGCGGCGGAAGATCCTGGCTGACACGAAAGAGCCGATAGCCGTCCAGGCCGTGAAAAACGTGTACCAGAGACCGCGATAGCCGTGGGCATAGATCACCCCGGTCACCCACATGGGCGTGTCCGTGGCCGTGTGGGTGCTGAACACGCTCGATGCCGGCAACCACCAAGGAAGGCGTCGCCCGGCCAGGAAAAAGTCGGACTCGGATCGCCGGGCCAATCGGTAGAAGAAGAAGGCCCCTCCGACCATGAGAAGGAGAAAGGCCCCAGCCCAGAACCAGTCCAGGGGAGAGAAGGCGATCAAAGGACCTCCAACATGGGATGAGAGGGGGGCGGACTCTTTCCGAATTCCACCCGTCAATCCGGACGAAGCTACGGAAGGGGAGTCGAACTCACAACGCGACCGACTCGGGTTCTGGTCCGACAGGGGGTGGTCCCGGAGGGGCGAAACCCCGACCTTTATGGACTTGTTTTCCAGGCCCCTGCTTTCTCGGGGCCCCAATCCATGAGGGAGTCAATAACGTGGCTGATCATCTCGCCGCCCTGGGAATCGGGAGCGACTCTGCGGAAGAGCGGCAGGAGCAGGTTCGAAGGATACTCAAGGAATCCGAGCCCCACTCGAAGAGGGCCGACAGCATGACCCTCCGGTGGAAGGATCCCTCCGGGGCCGAACTCTGGATCTATGTAGACGAGTCCGGCGCCATGAAATCCGTTCAGCCCCACTTTTCCGGAGGGCCGAAAATCCGGTTGGAGATCCAGGCCATCTTGGAGCGGCCGGAGGTGTCTCCCTACGACGGAGGGTTTCTGGGTCTGACCCAGGAAGGTGGATCGAATCCGTCCCTGGGCGGTGGCTACCCCATTATCTTCGACGCACCGGATTTCCCGGACGTGAAGGAAGTCTTTCTTACCGCGAAACACGACGTGGAGCTGGCAGGTTTCGCGGTGGAGCTGAATATCTACCCCTCCGAGGACGAGTTCAGGGAGGCCCAACCCGACCTCAAACCGTTGGGTGTCCCAGCCTTTGTTCCAGCGGGGATGATGGCCCAGATGGAGGGAGGGCAACCGACCGCTCATGCCCTTATGGTGGGAAAGATCCTGGAAGCTGCAAAGGTCACCAACGAGCTGACCAGCAGGGATTTCCTCCGTGTCCAGATGGAGACGCCGGCCGGGCCCATGGATCTGATTGTGGATCCGGGAATGCTTGAGGAGCCCCCGGACATCGGACAGATCATCCAGGCCGGAGCTTGGATCTCCGGCCGGATTACGCC